>NZ_JAVRCS010000015.1:0-152993 GCF_034530635.1 Nostoc sp. EspVER01 | reverse complement strand
ATCTGAATGGTTTACTTGCTATTTGAGTGTTTCTGCCAAAAGTGGATGCTCCCAAACTTGTTTATCCAATCGACTGTAAATTTGACCATCGTTCCATAGTGATTGGATGACAGTACCCAAAGCTTTGAAAAAACCCAAAATGTAGAAAATCCCGCGAGTGGCAATTTTGATGGGGGAACCGCTTTTGTGACAAGGTGGGCGTCCGAGAACGTGACAGTCAAATAAACGACCATATAAACGCAAAGCTTGAGTCACAGTCAGGTTTTTCAGCCCTAGCAGGAAATGGTTGTGATAAAAGGTGAGTTGATATTTTAGCGATCGCATACTAATATCATGACAACCCCCCGTTTCTTCGCCTAAATGCACCAAATGGGCCTCTGGGTCGTACCAAATCTTATATCCCGTCTGTCTCACCCGCAAACAAAAATCTGACTCTTCACGTACTGCACTCCCGCCAAACCTCTCATCAAACCTCAATCCATACTTAGTAAAGATTTCGCGGCGAAATGACATATTACAGCCCCTCGCTGTCAGCACTTGTTGGGGTTTGATGGTATGTACCAAATCAATATGATACCAAGCAATTCCTGGGTCCATAGCTTCAGGAGGCAGATATTCAATCTGTAAATCTCCTCCAGAATCACCTAATTTCATTCTGTCAAAGACCCGACCAGCAACAGCCCCCACCTCTGGGTTTTGCACATAATTTTTCGCATGGGCTGCTAACAATCCAGGGGTTAACTGAACATCATCATCAATAAACAATATTATTTCACCAGATGACCGCCGGACAGCATAATTCCGCGCCCCTGGCAAACTTGCCCAATCTAGACGCAACCATTTAATTTTACCTGCATTTGCCATCTCTTCTAGGTAGGCTTGAATTTCTGGTTGGTGTTTTGCGGTTTGGTCTACAACTAAAACTTCAAAATTTGGATAGTCCTGTTTTAAGACATCCACAATGCTATCGCGTAACGCTTCCTCTCGTCCGTAGGTCGGGATAACTACAGTAACTAATGGCCAATTATTCATAATTTTTATTAAGTAATTTTACTACCTATATAATAATAGCCTTGTAGAAATTAATTTTCATGAAATTCAGTAAGCGGCTATTGCTTTAATTTACATACTGTATGATCACGGATTTTGGAAAACCTCACTTTCATTCCTCTCTCTGACTACGAAATTGCTTACCCATCAATAAGTATCATCGAAAAATAAGTGTATGGCGAGAATTTCAAGGTAGGTTTGAAATACTGAAGTATTTTTGACCTTCAATCATATCTTTGGTCATTTTTATTTCATTTAAATTGTTTTTAGACGTTTTTTCTTCTTTTTTTGATCGGGGTTAGCATCTTCCTTATCTTGTTTCTCCAGTTCTGGTAACTTAAAAAGAACTCCCGCAAAAAACCAATAATAGGCCGCAACAGGATCCACATCCAGAGGATAATAGTAAGTGTTGGTGCTAATAAACAATATAAACACCCACAAAGCTGCTCCGGAACTACGGAAATTACGGTTCTTTATAGAGCGATAGGTTTTAAAGCCCAGAATTGTTAAACTTGTTACCAAACTCAGAAACGCTAGTAATCCAAAAATTCCCACTTCATAAAGTACTTTAGGGTAGTAGGTTTCCACAAGCTTAGTTTGACCCATCACACGGGCAGAGTTGGTTGCTCGTCCTAAGCCGCTTCCTAATGGCCCGTCTACGTTTTTCCAATTTTCTTCAAATTGCTGGATGATAAAATCTTGAGGTGGTGAAGCGTTCCAACGACTGACAAAACTCTCGGTTCTCTCTTGTACAACAGCAGGGTTAGTCACCATCGCAATTCCCAGAATGAAGGCAAGTCCTACGCCTATGGGAATAAATCGTTTCAGGTTGCCAAGTTGTCCGGTAAGCAATAACAAAATCCCGAAGCAGATTGGTACTAAAGCTAAAGCGATTCTCTGTCCAGAGATGACAGCATTGATAAAGACTCCCACTATAGAACCTAAACCGATGATCCGCCATATTGGCGAGGGATCGGTGAAACCGGTGGCAAAGGTAAAAAAGGTGCTAGAAATTAAGAACCAAGCCCACTGCCAAGGAGCTACAAATGTCCCTGGTAAGCGAATAATCCCTTCTTCTGGACTATATACTAGCGCTCCACCAAAATAACATCGGGCTTCGAGTGTTGCTCTAAATAAGGCATCTCCTTCAAGACCTCTAGTACCTTGACATACACCGGTTAGTAATAAAAAATATTGAATAAATCCCAGTCCGCAGCAAATCAGTGTGAGGACAATCTGGAGGCGCAATAAAAATAGAAAATCCCGCTTATCGCGAATTAGATAGTACGCACAACCAATCAGGGGGACATAGCCTAGAAATACTTTTAGTCCCAGAATTCCCATACCTAATGGTATTTCTTGGGGTGCTTTTTCTAATAGTCCCACACTCTGTGGGTTAAATTGCTGTCCACCATTAACAAACAACAGTGTTAGCACACTGCAAGCCAAAACAATATAAAGTGGGATTGTAATACCTTTGGGAATAATTATAGGTAGCCCCTGTTTACGGCAAGTTTGCCAAAGTCCAATTAGGGCTGGAACGTAAAAGGCATCTTTAGCTAATTGGAGTATGGGACTATTGCC
Source organism: Nostoc sp. EspVER01 (assembly GCF_034530635.1). Classification (NCBI taxonomy): domain Bacteria; kingdom Bacillati; phylum Cyanobacteriota; class Cyanophyceae; order Nostocales; family Nostocaceae; genus Nostoc; species Nostoc sp. EspVER01. The sequence continues at coordinate 150,359 of NZ_JAVRCS010000015.1, read as the reverse complement.
TAAGTAGTAGGTGACAGTACCTCCCACAGGTATGTAAATAATGAAGGCATATAGGGCTTGGCGGGGATATTTGTAGGAAAGGGACATGATTATTATCCCTAACACGCCAGGGACTGCTGCTTTAATTCCAACTGCGAAAAATAGTAGAATGCCAACGAAGACACCGCCAAAAGTGGCGGTGGTGAGTAAGCTAGTGAGTTCTTTACGTACTTGGGCAGATTTGCGCTTTTGGGCTAACTGTTCTTTGAGGCTAAGGGTAGAAGTTTCCTTTTTAGCCTGCTTTTTCGATTTTTTAGATTGCTGAGATTTTGGTTTAAATTTTGGCATAGTGGCACTGTAGCCTATCAGCCTCGCAAAATACTCCATTATATAGGACTAATATTTGATTTTAAAATACACGTAGGGGGCCAGTGCGTTGCGGAGGTTCCCGACGCTTGAGTACTTGCTCTAAGCGTTGGCGCAGCCTATCGTAGAGAAGTCATAACGTCATAACGTTGGTGTACCCTTGGGAAGCAAGCTACGTATAGCGTATTGCAGACAATTACCCGATTTCAGGCAATTTGAGTTACTTGCTGATTCACACGAGGACGGCCAAAGCGTTCCCAAGCACTCCCTCCTCGCAAAAATAGTTCTAAAAAGCGTAATGGTTCCCCTGAATCGCTTCTTGACCAACCGGAACTACCAGGAGCAAAGGCTAAAGTTCCTTCAGATACCTTGAAACTGCCATCAGAATACACCGCATCACTGACCACATCTCCAATTCTGATGGCGATCTTGCTTTGAGGCTCCAAGTTAACTGTATGCGCCCCAATAGTTGTTTTAATGTTGCCGTAGCCATCAATCCAGGCAATACGATCTGATGGAACATCTGGGATTTGCTCACTCTTGAGGCTATCTCCCAAAAGGCTAAAATCTTCATTCATAATCGCAGCCGCAGCCGGAGGAAATATATCCCGTGAGCGAAACTGCGATCCACCACGAGAAACGTTGACCACTCGCAACTCCTTTGTATGGTCTTTGATAAAGGAGAGGGTGTAACCTGCATTCACACCCACTACTTTTACACCATTAGATAACAGGGCATAAGTTAGTCCTTCACCTTCATTGTCTCGACGGGCTTCAGGATCATCCTGACGAGGCGCACAGTTGTGATAAATTAGGCGATCGCTAGGGCCAGGGTTAAGTCCTAGTTGGGCAATCCAGAATCCCGTTGCTAAGGTACTGAATGCTGGAACCGAAAGCAAATGAATTTGGGCATGGGGAAAAGTCATCAGCAGACGTTGTGTGACTTCTGTAAATGCCGGATCTCCTGTACCGTAGTCTGCAATGACGCAGATAAACATTCTGCTCCTCCTTTTGATGGGGTAATTTGCAATCAACCTAATTCATAATTAGTAATTATGAATTATTTCGTCATTATCTGATTACAGGGTGAAATGAAGAAACTAGTGTTCATTTCACTCTTAATTAATAACGTTAAAGTCTTAGTCAATGCAATGAAAACAATCACTTCACTTTTTAGCGAAGAACGCAACCAACTCCAGATAGATATTGATAACACAATCGGCATTGAGCAAATAGTTAAACTGGTTCAAAACCGACTCGATAATCTCGAAAGAATTTACATTGAAAAGCTTAATTTGGCTCAAGTTCGTCTGGCTTCCTTTTTCCTGGATACGCTGCGGCAGTCTATCGCCACCCTGGCAGCAGCGAACTATCTTCAAGTTGCTCCAACTGAACAAAAGCAAATTACTAATACAGGGACAAAGTTGTTTAGCAGCAGATTTATCCTGAAACTGCTAAAGGGACTAATTTATATAGGCATCTTAGGTTCGTTGTTTTCCTTAACTAAAACTACCCCAGGTGCGTGGATGGCTATCTTATTAACCTCTTTACTTATAGGATTAGAAATTGTACTTCAACTTGAATTAAAGAATCAGCAAAATAATTCTATATCTGAAGGACTATTGGAATTACCTCAACCGATTCTTCGGGTTGATAGCAAAGTATTTCTAGATTACCTTGGCGATGCTCTCAACACTATCGACCTAGCAGTGGCTAGAGTAGAAGAATCAAATAAACATGAAGGCGATTTAGCAATAGAAGAATTGCCAGAGTTATTGAATTTTCTCCAAAGACTAATGGGCGCATCCAAACTTGATAAACCCCAAATGGCTCATGAACTGGCGAAACTTCTGCCACAGATTTTAATGTCTCAGGGAATTAACGCTCAAATTTACCGATCAAATAGCGATCGCGAATATTTTGACTTTGAGCCAAGTATTGACCCCGATACCAAAGAACACGTGACTCTAACGCCGGCTTTGTTAAAAGGCGATCGCTTGATTAGACGCGGTAGGGTAATTGAACCAGCATATTCCTCTGCTAGAGAATAATAGACAATAAGGGTATGGAAATTTTAGAAACAATCGGTTTTGATTTGGGACACGGTGAAACGGCTGTAGCTAAAGCGATCGTGGAAAGCATCGAACCCCCCCAGATGTTGGAGATTAATAACAAGAAGAACCAAATTACAGCTCTTGGCTGGCATCCCAAACTCGGTTATCTTGTCGGCGAACAAGCATTAATTCAAGCTGGCGTTACCCAACTGACAATCTCTTTCAAACAAAAACCCAACAACGATCCCAAATATCGAGAAACAATTAGCACTTTTGTGGCAACCTACTACCGCCTTTTGCAAGAAAGTAAACAACTTGCAGGTGGTGAAGGTAGCTATTTTTACATTGGTTGCCCTTCAGGATGGACAGTTAGCGATCGCACCGAATATCAAAAGCTACTTCAAGAAGCTGGCATTCCCCAACTCAATGTTGTGCCTGAATCGCGGGCTGCTTTCATGCAAGCCAAGGAAGCCGGGAAGTTGGAGTATGACAAACTTCTAGCATCGGTGCTAATTGTCGATATTGGTTCTTCAACCACAGATTTTACTCTGGTTAAAAGTTTAGAAGAAATCCCAATAGATTTCGGGAGTAATACTTTAGGTGCATCCTTAATTGACAAAGCTATTTTTGCCCGGACTCTCGCCAACCACGAACAAAAAACATTACTGGAAAAAGTATTTCAGGAATATCCCCATCACCAAGCTCGTTGTGAACTTGCTTGCCGCAAAGCTAAAGAAGATTACTTTTCTAATGAACAGTTATACAGCGATCCTGAATCCTTTGCGCGTGGGTTCGAGTCAATCAACGAACAGATTTATTTTATTCCCCAAGTAAATAAATTGATGATGGAGGAAATTTTAAATCAACCCTTACCTGAACTGGAAAATCATAGTTGGATTAAATCATTTCGCAACTCTTTAAAGGAGGCGAAAGAAAAGCTAGAAAAACTTGGAATCGTACCGAAACTTGTGCTGATGACTGGCGGTGCATCTCGCATGAAGTTCACGCACGTTTTTTGTCAGGAAATGTTTCCCGAACCAGAAACGCTGCTTCGCCCCGATCCAGAACCGGAACGCTGCATTGCTATGGGTTTAGCAAGAGTAGGAAGATGGGATCTGCGTGCTGCTGCTTTTAAGCAAGAAGTGAACAAACTATTTACCTCGAACCAGCTGAAAGGTTTGATTGAAAGGCATATTCCAGAGTTAATCGAATCACTAACTAAGCCTTTGGCGGATGGCTTGATTGTCAATGCAGTTAAACCAGCTTTAAAAGATTGGCAAAAAAACAAAATACGGACTTTAGCCGATTTGGAAACAGCTTTGATTGGTCGGGCAGAACAGTGGCTCAAAAGCGAACGCGCCGTGCAGATAATTAATCATCAATGCGCTGCTTGGTTTAGCAATAAAATCCAACCAGATTTAGCCGCACAAACCGATCCAATCTGTCGAAAGTTTCAGATACCTAGAAGCAGCTTAAGATTCGAGGATAGTATTAACCCAACTTTTGTTAACCCAGAATTACAAATTGGAGATGCTATTCTGGCTGAGACAGTAGCATTTATTGTCAATGTCGTAATTGGTGGAGGCGCAGTGGCTAGCATCATCACTCTCATCCTAACTGGGCATTTAACCTGGCCAATTGCACTAGTATATGGGGCTTCGTTGATGGCAGCAGGAATGGAGCTAAATCGTAAGAGTGTTCAAGAAGTAATTAAGACAAATGTCGATGTCCCTAGTTGGATGCGTTCTAATTTTTTGAGCGACAAAAAAATTGAGGATATGTGTGAGCAAATAAAGCCTGAGTTAGAGAAAGTTCTTCAAGAACAACTAACAGCAAATCAAGAAGCTTTTGATAAACTGATTGTCAAAGTTGAGCAAGGACTTCAAAACAGCCTTTCCAGCAAGGTTCAATCTTGCATAATTCTGATTCAATAGCGGTAGTTAGTGAGCCACAATAATAACAATTATTCTAAACTTTCTGCTTAGGGACTTCCAAATAAAAAAATATCCAATTATTTATTGTGGAGTGGGCGACACGATAGCCCTTGATTACGGGCGCTCATGTTGCCCACCCCACAAGATTGTATAGTTTATTTCTTGGAAATCCCTTACCAGTGAATTAAATATGTAAGATGCTCAAAAGTCAATGATTAAAATAATAATTGTCTTTCTCATCATTGGGCTAATTCTCACAGGGATTTTAATCAATCCCATGCTAGTAAAAAGGCGAAGAAACCGTCTCAAACATCGTTCTTTTCCTCCACTGTGGAATGCTATTATTGAAAATAATCTTCCTATTTATCTGTGTCTCTCTCCCGATGAACTCAGACGACTTCAGGGACATATTCAAGTATTTTTAGCAGAAAAGCAATTTATTGGCTGTAGAGGGTTACAGGTGACAGAGGAAATGAAACTGACTCTTGCTGCTGTTGCTTGTTTACTTATATTAAATGAACGTGGACAGTACTTCCCCAGACTTCGTTCAATTCTGGTGTATCCTAACGCTTATTTTGTTCAAGAAACAAATTCCGTCGGAAAATATGTTGTTGAGGAAAGGCGTGTGGCAAGACTGGGTGAATCGTGGACAAATGACCAAGTAGTAGTGTCTTGGGAACAGGTAAAACAAGACATTAATAACTGGAGAGATGGACGTAATGTTGTGCTTCATGAATTCGCCCATCAGTTAGATCAAGAAGATGGTAAAGCTGAAGGAGTTCCGATACTGCAAAACAACTCAGACTATGCTATTTGGGCGAAGGTGATGACAGAAGAATATCAGCAACTTTGTAATGATGTTCTACAAGGTGCAAAGACGGTAATGGATAGCTATGGTGCAACAAATCCAGCAGAATTTTTCGCCGTAGCGACTGAGACATTCTTTGAAAAACCGCGCCAATTGTTGTCCAAGCATCCGGCACTTTATGAGCAACTGCAACGTTACTATCAATTAGATCCCGTGCAATGGGTGTGAAGTAAGCGGGCAAGACTAAATCACATTGTGTTCAGTTAATCAACCTTCCTTAAAATGTTTTACGAATTACGAATTATTTTAACTAGGAGTTTTTCATCGCCAGAATCTTCAAAGCTACTGCTTCAGGGACGGGCATCACTGATAATCGATTTCCTTGTCTCACCAACATTAACTCTTCGGCGCTAAACTTCTCTTTGAGTATTGATAACAAGATAGGGTTAGAAAAAGTCTCAACAAATTCCACTACAACTGTTTGCCACCGAGGCGATTCATAACTTGACTTGGGGTCGTAGTATTTACTTTCTGGCTCAAACTGGGTCGGGTCAGCAATATCTTTTTTCACTACACGCATTAACCCAGCAATACCGGGAGGATTAGTGCCGGAGTGATAGAAAAAAGCTAAGTCTCCTTCATCCATTTGGCGCAAAAAGTTGCGAGCTTGATAATTGCGAACGCCATCCCAGATAGTCTCTTTCTGCTGTTGAAGATCAACAATGCTATAGGCTTCTGGTTCTGATTTCATTAACCAATAATTCATTTACAGAAATTATGCATATACAAAAGCATTTTAATTTTAAGTAGGTAAATAAGTTCGTAGTAAGGACTAAAGTCCTTATTTTCTAAGCACCAAAGTGCTTACTACAAACCCTCTTATACTAGTGAATATTTGACTTAACTACGGTAAGCTATGACAGCATAAAACGGATCTCCTCCAACTGCACCCAACCACTGTAAGATATTCGGTAATGTTGATTTATGAGCTATAACTTCTGCGGCTGTAAATCCTGGAACTGACGCAAAATAAGCTTTGACTAATTCTACTCGCTGTGCTTCTGAAGCCTCCCGCCAAGCTTGAATCGCCTTTTCAAAAAACATCCGGTTAGAAAAGCTGATAATTGCAACACCACCAGGTTTTAGGATGCGGTAAATTTCAGAAAATACTGCTTCTGGATATTGCATATATTGCACAGATACGCAATTGAGAACAGCATCAAAATTTTCATCTGGTAAAGGTAACTGCGGATTTTCGTTAAGATTTTGCACAAAGTAATGATTTAAGCGGGGATTTCGTGCTAATTCCTCAGCGTTGAGTCCGTGTCCTTCCACATGGTCAAACTGCATTTCTTCTGGTAGATGAGACACCCAACTGCTCATCATATCAAAAATGCGGGTGTCTTGTACTGAGCGTAGCCGAAGTATGGGTTTGAGGCGATCGCGGTATAAATCCGTTAGCTGTTGAATAAATCCTTCATCAACATGGGTGACGAAGCGAGGATAGGCGTAAAACAGTTTATCGTCTGTGTCATCTAATTTCAGGCGCTGATTCGGTCTTAACTGCATAAATCTCTGTTTTGGAGTACTGTTTCCGAAATTTGCGGCAATTTCAGATATTTTTTCACAAACACTATGTAACATATTTTAATAACAGCAGGATACCTAAATAGCAGTATTCAATTTTTATCAATTTCATGTTATATAAACTACACTTCTTACAGCATATTTGGCGACAAATCCGCCTAGTCGCATCATTACCATATTTTAGTTTGTTAGTTTGGATACTGCCCTTATTACTATTTACTTCTGGACATAATAGCCTGATGGCACATGATGAAGGGCTTTACGCATCACGTGCCCGTCTGATGTTTGATTCTGGTAATTGGATAGCTCCTTGGGAAACAGCACATCATAAAACTCCTGGCCCTTATTGGTTAATTGCCAGTTTCTACACGCTGTTTGGTATCAGTGATACTAGTGCGCGTCTTCCTAGTATGATTGCTGGCATTTTTAGCTTGTGGCTTGTGTATGAAATTGGCAAAATTATGCTAGGCAAAAAATTAGGTTGGCTAGCTGCTGCAATTTTAAGTGTGGAATTTCTCTGGCTGCAATACTCTCGCTTAAGTACACCTGATGTACCGATGGTTCTCTTGGTGCTTTTAGCTATTTTGTCTTTAATCAAAACGGAATTGCATCCCAAATATCGCTACTGGTGGAGTTTTCTAGCTGGTTTAAGTTTAGGTTTAGGCTTCTTAGTTAGAAGCTTTATGATTTTTTTGCCAATTATAGCTTTATTACCTTATTTAATTTGGGAACATCGCCGTCATCGTCATCTTACTAACCCAATTTTATATTTAGGTTTTTTCGTAAGTTTAATACCAACCTGTGTTTGGCTGTGGTTAAGCTCACTGCACTACGGAAATAATAGTTTTGAAGAGTTACTCAAGTTTGTTGTACAACTAGGTTCTGAAGAGCGGGAGTCTAATGGGCTACTATTCTATGTCTGGAATATTCCTGTAAAAGCATTTCCTTGGGCTGTTTTCGGACTTTTAGGTTTATTTTTAACTATTCGTCGTCCCATTCCTCGTTACCAGTTAATATTAGTTGGCTTTCCACTTGTTTTATTTGGAGAAATTAGTGTTTTTAGCACTCGTTTATCTCACTATAGTCTTTGCCTTTATCCGTTCATCGCTTTGTTTGCATCTGTAGGTTTAAACTGGTTAGGCAATATTTACCAGACAGGAATTCCTCCACACTTCCCTCTTCAAAAAAGTAAAAAAAAGATATTGAACCTTTTTGCAAGAAATAATCTTCCACGAAACCTCAGTTATGGCTTGGGTGGATTAGGTGTTTTACTTGTTATGGCGAGTATTGGCATCTTTAGTTGGGGTAGTTCTGACATCCGCAAGTATGCAACTATTGGCTTGGCTATGGGCTTGGGTTGGTTAATTTTACCTGTGGTGTGGATTGCTCGTTACCACTTTGACAAAAAGTTTCTCACAGCGCCTTATTGGATTGCAGGTTGGTTAATTCCCTGTTGGTTGGCTTTGGCGGCGATGGGTAGCATCGGTATGTTAAGTGACTATAACTCTGGGTTAAAAACTTTTTTACAACAAAGTGCGATCGCTTCAATTCTCCAATCTCATCCTACGTACTATGTGGAAATAGATGCTAAAACCAAAGTATTGCTTAATTTTTATCTTCCTACTCGGCCTCAACCAGTAGTCTCTATTTCGCAAGTACCAGCTTTGAGCTATGCTTGGATCTATGCTAACCAGTCTTCTAAATTATCTCGACCTCACCGTATTATCGGGACAGTCAAAGAGCATCAGTTGATTCAAGTTCTTCCCTAAGATAGATGTAAAGTAACTATTGCTAAAAAAGCTCAATTTAGCTATGATAATATTACGCATACTAAGTATTTTGCTAAATGGTTTCTACATCTAATCACTCCCCAACCTTAGATTCGTGGCAGCAAAATCTGGCACCATACAATTTGGGCTACAGAATCAAATTAGTCTCACAACTGTTGAGTCGCAAATTTACTGAGAGGCTAGAACCTTTTGGATTGACGCCATTTCATTGGTTAGTGTTGTGCTGTCTTTGGCAAGAAGATGGTTTACCTACTTCTAGTATTGGGGACAAACTCAAACAAGTGGGAGGGACTTTAACAGGCGTACTAGATCGGATGGAAGAACGCGGTTTAGTGCGTCGAGAACGCGACACTCAAGATCGCCGCATCTGGCGAATCTGGCTCACGGATGCAGGTAAGGAACTAGAAGCGGTTTTACCACCAATCGCCGCAGCCGTGCGTGATGAGGCAATGCATGGTATTTCCTTTGCCGATCGAGAACTGTTTTCCCAAATCTTGAATCGAGCGATCGCTAACCTTTCCTAAAGATAATCCCATAATCACCCGACCGGGGGAAGCTCTGTAAAAATTTGTTTTGAGATAATATTACGCATACTAAGGAAATAAGGATTTTTTTCAAACAATATTACGCATTCTAAATAAACGACTATTAATCAAGTTATTGAACGAGCAAGAGAGTTAAGAATCATGGGTGCTAATACTTTTAACGGACGCAACGGACACAAAACCCCAATTTTAGAAAAAGAAGTGGTTCCCGATTTAGAGAGTTTAGAAACTGTTACCACAGAAGCACCTGAAATCGAGAAAGAAGTTCCACCGAAACGCAAAAGACCGACTGGTTTAATTTTGGCAGGATTAGGTGTGGGTGCGATCGCCGCAGGTACTTTTGGTTTTCACTACTGGCAATACGCCTCTACCCACCAGGAAACAGACAACGCCACCGTTGCGGGAAATATTCACCAAGTTAGTAGTCGCATTCCCGGAACAGTAAGTGAAGTGCTGGTGAATGACAACCAACTGGTACAACCGGGACAATTGTTGGTGAAGTTAGATCCACGGGACTATGAAAGTAAGGTGCAACAAGCACAAGCAGCCCTCGAAAATGCTCGTAGTCAAGCGCAAGCGGCTCAAGCAAATATTGCTTTGAGTTCACAAACCACCACTGGTAAGACAACTCAAGCGCAAGGAGATGTCAGTAGTGCAGTAGCAGCAATTTCTACAGCCCAAGCAGCAGTACAAGAAGCCCAAGCGGGGATACCAGCAGCACAAGCAGCAGTACAAGAAGCTCAAGCTGGGATTCCTACATCTCTTGCACAGGTAGCGCAAACAAACGCCAATTTGTCAAAAGCTCAAGCAGATTACAATCGTTACAACGAATTGTATAAAACAGGTGCGATTCCTCGTCAGCAACTAGATACAGCCAAAGCTGCTTATGATGTGGCTACGGCACAGAAAAACGCCGCGATTCAGGGAGTAGAACAAGCCAAAGCCAAGTTAGCCTCCGCCAAAGTTGGTGTTGCCCAAGCCCAGTCTCAGTTAGCACAGGCGCAAGAAAATGTCACTAACGCCCAAGCTAAATTAGCAGCATCTAAGGGAGGATTGCAACAAGCGACCGCCGGGGGACAAGATACCACAGTTAAGCGTAGTCAATATGAAGCAGCAAAAGCAGCGATCGCGCAATCAGAAGCATCGCTCAAAGATGCACAATTGCAACTATCTTATGCCAATGTTACCGCCCCCAGTGCTGGACGGGTAGGTAGGAAAAATGTGGAAGTTGGCAACCGCGTCGCAGTAGGAACACCATTAATGGCGATCGTGGATAACAACTATTGGGTAGTTGCCAATTTCAAAGAAACTCAACTAGAAAAGATGCGGCCAGGAGAGCCAGTAGAAATCAAGCTAGATAGTTTCCCTCATCATACCTTTATCGGTCGTGTTGACAGTATTTCGCCAGCTTCTGGCGCTCAGTTTGCCTTATTGCCACCAGATAATGCTACAGGTAACTTTACTAAAGTCGTCCAACGCATTCCCGTTAAAATAGTTTTCGACCAAAAGAGCATTCAAGGATACGAATCGCGGATTACTCCGGGGATGTCTGCGGAAGTTGCGGTGGAAGTCAAGTAATATCATGTCCCTCAAATTACCCATAAGAAAAGAACCCCAACCCCACCCCCTCTCCGCTTGCGGGGAGGGGAGCTAAAAGCACAGCTTTGGCGAGGTGGGGTTCCAAGTTTTATGGTTAATTGCTCGGACATCATTAATACCAAATTGCCTGCAAAACAGATGAAAAACCTCTTTCTAACTGTGATATGTTTCTACATCTACGGAGAGGGATATAAAGATGAGGTGAGATGATATCTATGAAAGCAGATTGGTATAAAGCAAGCCTGACATGAAAAAATCGCTACTACCTGCATTAAGGTCAAGAAACTACCAGCTGTTTTTTGCTGGGCAAGGTATTTCCCTAATTGGGACGTGGATGACGCAACTTGCCACAATTTGGCTAGTTTATGACTTGACAAAATCCCCATTAATGCTGGGAGTTGTGGGATTTTCTAGTCAAATTCCTAACTTTTTTTTAGCTCCCTTTGGCGGAGTATTTGTAGATCGCTTTTCTCGGTATCGTACCTTAATTGGTACGCAAGTCTTGGCGATGATTCAATCGTTAACATTAGCAGCGCTGGCGTTAACTGGAGTGATTGAGGTATGGCACATCATCGCCTTGAGTTTGTTTCAAGGATTTATTAACGCCTTAGATGCGCCAGCCCGTCAAGCTTTTGTGCCAGAATTAGTTGAACGCAGAGAAGATTTAGCCAATGCGATCGCTATTAATTCCACGATGTTCAACGGTGCTAGATTAATTGGCCCTGCGATCGGGGGTTTATTAATTGCTAGGGTTGGAACTGGCTATTGTTTTTTAATTGATGGTTTGAGCTACATTGCTGTAATCGCCGCTTTATTGGCAATGAAAGTTAAACCTTGGAAAAATTCGGTAACTGCCGGTAATCCCTTACAAAAAGTCAAAGAGGGATTTGTATATGCCTTTAGCTTCCCACCCATTCGATCCGTCTTGTTGCTATCAGCCTTAGTCAGCCTGATGGGACTGCAAAACACTATTCTTGTCCCAGTTATTGCCGAACAAGTTCTCAAAGGTGGTGCAGAAAGTTTGGGTTTTTTGATGGCGGCATCTGGAGTTGGAGCCTTAACTGGTGGTATTTATCTAGCTACGCGCCAAACAATCTTAGGAATTGGGAAATTGATTGCTCTAGCTCCAGCAATTTTAGGAACTGGTTTAATTGCCTTTTCTTTATCTAGATTTTTACCACTCTCTTTATTTACAATGTTATTTGTTGGCTTAGGAACAATTCTCCAGATTGCTGCTAGCAACACATTTTTACAAACCATTGTTGAAGACGATAAACGCGGGCGATTGATGAGCTTATACACAATGTCATTCTTGGGAATGATTCCAGTAGGTAATTTATTAGGAGGTTTCCTAGCAAGTCGTATTGGCGCTCCCAACACTTTAATTATTGATGGAATAGCTTGTATTTTAGGGTCAATTATTTTTAGCAGACAGTTACCTGCTTTAAGGAAAATAATGCGTCCAATTTATGAGCAAAAGGGGATTATTACGACTCAAGAAGTTTAAGATAAATAACTGTGCTTAAATCTGCTTTATATTTATCTTAATGGAACTTTCCATAGCAATTATTTTTTAATTTTTAGAGGATGTCTGAAAAGTTTTTTTGTATACATCTAACCCTTGGAGATCCCCCTAAATCCCCCTTAAAAAGGGGGACTTTAAGACTCTTGTTCCCCCCTTTTTTTAAGGGGGGTTAGGGGGGATCAAGAAATATTTGATACTTCTCAGACATCCTCTTAGCGTTGCTGATTCAAGCTTACGCAGAGGCAGAGAACATATTAGTATAAGATTTCATCATAAAATTTTTTGCTACTTAACCTTAAAACTGGAATAAAGTTATGGCTAATACAGGTGTAATTCGTCAGCAAGGGCAAAATCCTGCTTTACCACCAGAGCGTGTACCGCTAAGAACCTGGATTGGTGTATTAGCCAGTATGCTTGGTGCATTTATGGCGGTATTGGATATTCAAATAACTAATGCTTCGCTGCAAGATATTCAAGCAAGTTTAGGAGCAACTCTCGAAGAAGGTTCTTGGATTTCTACCGCGTATCTTGTAGCAGAAATTGTGGTAATTCCTCTAACAGGATGGTTATCACGAGTATTTTCTCTGCAACGTTATTTATTAGTCAATACTGCACTCTTTATCTTCTTTTCTATATGCTGTGCTTGGTCATGGGATCTTAATTCCATGATTTTATTTCGCGCCTTGCAAGGTTTTAGCGGAGGAGTTTTAATTCCCACTGCTATGACAGTTGTCTTAACAACTTTACCCCAATCAAAACAATCAGTCGGACTGGCTGCATTTGGGTTTAGTGCAGTTTTTGCGCCCTCAATTGGCCCGACATTAGGAGGTTGGTTAACCGAAAATTTTGGTTGGGAATACAACTTTTATATAAATGTAATTCCAGGGGCATTAATGCTAGCTGGTGTTTGGTACGGAATTAAGCAAGAAAAACCCCAAATTAATTTACTCAAACAAGGTGACTGGTGGGGAATTATTGCGATGGCTATTGGCTTAGGTTCCCTACAAGTTGTTTTAGAAGAAGGTAGCCGCAAAGATTGGTTTGGTTCAGGGTTAATTGTGCGCTTAAGTATAATTGCAGGAATTTTCTTGGCGATATTTTTCTATATTGAATTAACTCGTAAGCAACCATTTATTAATTTGCGGCTTTTGTTTAGGCGCAACTTTGGTTTAGCTAGTATTGTCAATGTGTCGCTGGGCGTAGGATTGTATGGTTCAATTTATATTTTACCGTTGTATCTCGCCCAAATTCAAAAATACAATGCGCTGCAAATTGGTGAAGTGTTGATTTGGGCTGGTATTCCCCAACTATTTATTATTCCCCTCATACCCAAATTGATGCAACGCATTGATGTGCGCTTAATGGTGGCTGTTGGTGTCACTTTATTTTCCATCAGTGCATTTATGAACTCTGGAATGACTAATGAAACAGGATTAGATCAATTACGGTGGTCGCAATTTGTGCGTGCAATGGGACAACCCCTAATTATGGTTCCGCTAACTTCTATTGCTACTGCTAGTTTGAGTCCGAAAGAAGCAGGTTCGGCAAGTGGTTTATTTAATATGATGCGGAATCTAGGCGGTTCTATAGGAATTGCTTCTTTAGCGACTTTATTAACAAATAGAGAACAATTTCACTCGAATAGATTGGGTGATGGAGTATCTTTATATAACCCAGAAACTCAACAGCGAATTGACCAAATGACGCAGTATTTTATTAGTCGTGGAGCAGATTTAAATACAGCCCAAAATCAAGCGATCGCATCTATATCCAATATAGTCCGTCGGGAAGCATTTGTAATGGCTTTTAACGATTGTTTCTACTTTATTGGTATTGCATTATTACTCAGTGGGATTGCTATTTTATTCCTCAAAAAAGTGAAGCCAACTGGTGGCGCTGTGGCTCATTAGATTTGTTGTATGGGTTAAAATATTTGATAAAACTACTCAGGTACTAAAATGGTCATTAGCCAAAGTGAGTACTATATCTCTCCAGAAGAATATTTAGAAGGCGAGAAAGTAAGTGAAATTAAACACGAGTATATTGATGGACAAGTCTATGCAATGGCAGGGGCGAGTGATGCTCATGTTACTGTAGTAGGAAACTTGTTTGTACTGCTGCGAAACCATCTCCGGGGTAGTGCTTGCCGTGTCTATATGTTAGATATGAAAGCACAAATTGAGGTCATAAATCGCTATTTTTATCCCGACGTAATGGTGACTTACGATCCACGAGATAAAGAATTTGAATATTTTAAGTGCTATCCTTCCTTAATTATCGAAGTGCTTTCTGAATCAACCGAAGGCTATGACAGAGGAAAGAAATTTGCTAGTTATCGACACTTAGAATCACTACAAGAATATGTGCTAATTTCACCAGATCGAATGAGTGTAGAATGCTTCCGCCGCAACGAACAAGGACAGTGGGTACTTTACCCTTATGAACAAGCGGGAGAAGTGCATTTAGCTAGCGTTGATTTTCGTTGTGCGATCGCAGAAATATATGAAGATGTATTATTAGTAGATGAGAATATTTCCTAATCCAACATTTCTGGATCAATTCCTAAAGCCTTGAGTTGTTCAGCAGAAAGCGATCGCAATTTCTCTGTAATTAAAAGCCGCTTCTGTCGTTCAGTTTCAGCCCTTTGTTGCTCAACTTCCGCCCGTTCCTCACCCGTTAGCAGTAAATTTCCTTGTGCATTCCACCAGCGCAACCAAGGTAACTCTGCATTCTGATAAAATCCTTGCCAGATTCCTAACTCTACACCCATAGGAGCAATTGGATAATGTCCTCGTTCATTGGGTTGCATCAGTTGATAACTATTATCAACTAGGTGGTAAACTTCCACTTGAGCTTTTGCTACTTCATAAATCCCATAATAAGGCACTCTAATTGCCTGCTCATAAACCCAAAACTTACCAACATTTCCACCTTCCCCTTGAGATGGCGATCTGTTATTTCTTTCTTCTGAACCATCTCCAGAGACAAATTCAATTACAATTAAGGGTGCAATAAACTCCTTCCACAACACATAAGAACGCCGTGTTTTACCATCGAGAGTAGATGGTACATTGGGTACATAAAACCAGTCTGGTGCTTCAGCCCCTTTCTCTGGAGGATCTGTCAATCGCCAGTAGATGCCTAAATCCTGTCCAATACAATATTGACTATCAGGATAAAGTTCCTCTAAGACAAGTTTAATCGAGTCAGTGAGTAAAATACTTTGGGGATGCTCTTGCCAGTTTTTCACGAATGTACCATCTGAGTCTGGTAACTGGGTGTGATCGGGTAAAGTTAATGCCGATAGGAAAGTCATAGGCTTTAACGAAGGTTTGTCTGATTTTTATTGTAGATTGCTATTTTGCTATTCTTGAATAGACGTGCGACTAAGTTAGATGCCATTTATATAACAAAAGTCAATCTTTCTATATGAAAAAAGCTATTACGATTACTGCGAATATTCTCTATATCCTCACAATCATTCGCATTCGGCTTAACTATAGATAATAGAAAATGAGAACCTATTGCTCGTAAATCGTATGGGATTACATAAGTTGGTATATCAAAAATCCATCCTATGCCTGCCCATACAGTATTTTCCGAACGTTCCCAGACTACTCTTGTGTATCCCCCATTCATGTGAAAAATCACTCTTACAGTTTCTCTGGCTAACAGAAATATTTCATTCATGACAATACAATTATTCTGTTTTGATGCTTTTTAGAGGGTGGGCTAGCCCACCCCACAATAATTACAAGCCAGATGCCAAATTCCGTAGTAATGGATGCATAATACCCGATCACACTTCTGGCAAAGCATCCTTAAAGCCGATCGCAGCAACTATTCTTAACTTTTATCCACTGAATAATATGATTTTCAGGAAACACTAGGATCTTCAGCAGTTTTGATCTCTTTTAAAATTCGTTCTACTTGGTTAACTTTTTCACCTCTATTCTGTGATTTGAAAATATTTAAAGCTTTTTCTAAAGAAGATAGCGCCTCGTCTTTTTTATTTGTTTGCCACAATGCTAGTGCAAAATTAGTCAACCCTTCGCCATAATTAGGATTAATTTCCAGAGCTTTTTTATATTCAGTAATGGCTTCTTCCCAACGACTTTGGCTTGCGTAAACAATACCAATCGCATTGTAAGCTAGAGCGTATTTTGGCCGGAGGCGAATGGCTTCTCGAAAGGAGCTAATTGCATCTTCTGGTTTCTTTTGCCGAAAAAGTACATTTCCCAGTTGAAAGTGTCCGAAAGCATCGTCTGGGAATTTTTTAATTAATTTGCGTAAATTTTCTTCTGCACCTGTTAAGTCTCCCTGGCTAAATAAACCATTGGCTTGTTGCAGGAGTTGCGATCGCTCTGGTGTTCCTGTGCCTGAAAATTGTGCTAGTTTTTGTGGTTGTCTCTGTGCAGACTGTTCTGGCGAATGTAAAGAAACTTGTCCAGGAACCGCTAAGACTAATGGTGATATACCCATTACACTGATAATACTCAGCATCATGCAGCCAATAGGTTGAACAAATGCTGATTTGGATTTGCACTTCACCTTCATCGCCCTGAATGCCTCAATAATGTTCTAATCTTTATGATAAATTGGCCTGCGTTAGCGCGTAATGCATCACAAGACAGACGGTAAGGGCAGCATATACGTCATAGGTGTCAACTTAAGGCTAAACCCGCTTGTTGACAGCGTTTTACCCTCACCCCCAGCCCTCTCCCATCCGTGAGAGGGGAGCTAGACATTCAATTCCCCTTCTCCCTAGGGAGAAGAGGGGATGAGGGCGTGAGGGATTTGCAAAACGCCTGTCCGATATAGTTTTCGGCTTAAGTTGACACTAATGCATATATGTGCGCCCTTCTTAAGCTAATCTGAAATTATTTACACACCTTCTCGTAACTTATCCAATACACTCCGATCTTCCAATGTCGAAGTGTCTCCAGATACCTCTTGTCCAGCAGCTAGATTCCGCAGCAAGCGCCGCATAATCTTACCCGATCGCGTTTTGGGCAAAGCGTCTGTAAAGCGAATTTCTCCGGGACGTGCGATCGCACCTATTTCTTTGACAACGTGTAGTTTGAGTTCTTTAATCAGTTCCTCACTTCCCTGATAAGTGCCTTCTAGAGTCACAAAAGCAACGACTTCTTCACCCTTAAGTTCATCGGGTTTACCCACTACTGCCGCTTCTGCAACCGCTGGATGCGAAACTAAAGCTGATTCTACTTCCATTGTACCGAGTCGGTGTCCTGAAACATTCAGTACATCATCCACACGACCCATTACCCAGAAGTAACCGTCTTCATCTTGTCTTGCACCATCACCGGCAAAGTAAGTATAGTTACCATTTTGGGGCGGAATGTGTTCCCAGTAGGTGCGGCGGAAGCGTTCTGGATCGCCGTAGACTGTCCGCATCATTCCTGGCCAGGGATGTCGCACTGCTAGATAACCGCCTTCGTTATTGGGTACGGTGTTTCCTTCTAAATCCACGACATCTGCAATAATTCCAGGGAAGGGAAGGGTTGCCGAACCAGGTTTGGTGGGAATTGCCCCTGGTAGTGGTGTAATCATGATACCGCCGGTTTCCGTTTGCCACCAAGTATCAACTATTGGACAACGTTCTCCACCAATAACTTTGTGATACCACATCCAAGCTTCCGGGTTAATTGGTTCGCCAACGGTTCCCAACAAACGCAATGAAGACAAGTTTCGCGCATTCGGATGGTGTTCACCCATCTTAATAAATGCCCGAATTGCCGTAGGTGCGGTATAAAAAATATTCACGCCGTATTTTTCAATTACATCCCAGAAGCAGCCAGGATTAGAAGTCCGGGGCGCACCTTCATACATTATCGTGGTTGCACCATTGGAAAGGGGGCCGTAGACAATGTAGCTGTGCCCAGTAATCCAACCGACATCGGCAGTACACCAGTATACATCTGTGTCTTGGAGGTCGAATATCCACTTAGTGGTGATATGGGTATACAAATTATAACCAGCAGTTGTATGCACTACGCCCTTCGGTTTGCCTGTGCTGCCAGAAGTGTAAAGGACAAACAGCATATCTTCGCTGTCCATTGGTTCGGCCGGACAATCTGCTGATACTCCTTTTTGCAAATCATGCCACCAATGATCGCGTCCCCCCAACTGCATATTAGTTTCTTGTCCGGTGCGCTTGACAACTAGGACGTTTTCTACACTGGGAACAGCACCATCAGCTAAGGCTTTGTCTACCTGTTCTTTAAGAGGAACGATCGCATCTTTGCGCCAACCACCATCAGCCGTGATTACCAGTTTAGCCTGAGCATCAATTAAGCGATCGCGCAAAGCTTCGGCACTAAAACCACCAAATACCACACTGTGGGGTGCGCCAATTCGGGCACAGGCTAACATTGCGATCGCAGCTTCGGGAATCATCGGCATATAAATACCAACGCGATCGCCTTTTTGTACACCCAGTTGCTTCAATACATTGGCGAATTGGCAAACTTCCCGATGGAGTTGGGCGTAGGTAAGGGTACGGGAATCACCTGGTTCTCCTTCCCAAATCAGTGCTGCTTTATTTTTGCGCCAGGTAGTGAGATGTCTGTCAAGACAGTTGTAAGAAATATTTATCTTACCACCAACGAACCACTTAGCAAAAGGTGGTTGCCAGTCTAATACTGTATCCCATTTTTGGAACCATTCTAATTCTTTTCCAGCCAAATCTGCCCAAAATTCTTGCGGATTGGCTTTGGCTTGAGCGTAGAGACGCTGATAATCTTCCAGGCTTTTGATATGGGCATTCTGCGAGAATTCCGAGGCAGGATGGAAGAGGCGATTCTCTTGTAGGATTGATTCTATAGTTGGTTGAGACATGGTTAGTTATGAGTGCGATCGCTATTGTTACTAAAAACCATTTTTAGCCCAGTTGTGCTAGACAATGTTTAGATTTTCGTTAAGCTGGGTAGAAATTGCCGAGTTATTTAGTTTACATTCATTTTCATCTAGCAAAAGCAAGCGATCAAGAAAGTTAAAAAGGTTACATTGCAACCTATCTACTGCCAATGTTGCAAAATATAAGTAGTCTTGACAAACAAAGTCTGAAACTATGCTCCTCACCGTCGAAGGTAGCAGCTTATCTCTCAACGATGTTCATCGCTTTCTCAAATTAGAAAAGCTTTCCAATGGTTCATTTACAGATTTCTTAAGGCTAGAACCACTCTCTGACTTTGAACAGCAGGATTTATTACGAATCAGAAACGACTTTGATCGTTATTTAAGTGCAGGTAAAATTTCTGAAGGGTTGGTTAAATTCTTAACGATCGCACCCTTAATGCGGCTCTCAGGATTCTACGATGTGCCAATTCGGTTGACAATGGAAGATAGCATTGCGATGCCTGCGGCGGTAAACAACGCAGTCGAAGATGAAGACAAAAGAATTACCGGGCGGATGGATATTTTAGCAATCAACAGTCCTCAAAGTAATATTGCGCCGCCTTTTTGGGTTGTAGTAATTGAAACGAAAAATAGTGCGGTTGAAGTAGGTGAGGGTTTACCTCAATTACTCACTTATGCCTTTAAAAGTTTAGCCCAACAACCATCAGTTTGGAGTTTGGCAACTAACGGATTGCGTTATCAATTTGTTTATTTAAGACATGAACAGCAACCAACTTATCAGTTAATGCCATTATTAAATCTGAATGAGTCTCCCGGTGCAATTAAGTTATTACAAGTTCTTAAAAGCATCTGCAAGTTACCAAATTTTCAGTAAAATGAACGTATAATTGCGGGGCGATCACTGATGTCTGAACCTGCTGCCCTAGAAATCATCTCTGATGGTATTTCAGAAGACGAAGTTATTTTTCCTCCTGGTGATATACTAAGTGACGAGCCACCTTTGGAAAGTGATATACACCGAGAACAAATCGATTTACTGATTCGCATCCTCAAATTATGGTGGCGAGATCGGCAAGACTTTTATGCTTCTGGCAATTTGACGATTTACTATAGTCCTAACCAGAAAAAATCAGAACATTTCCGTGGCCCAGACTTTTTTGTAGTTTTGGGAACCCAAAAAAAAGACCGTAAGAGTTGGGTAGTCTGGCAAGAAGACGGCAAATATCCCAACTTGATTGTGGAAATTTTGTCAAGTTCAACGACAGCAGTTGATAAAGGTTTAAAAAAACAAGTTTACCAAGATACCTTCCGTACACCAGATTATTTCTGGTTTGACCCTGTAACAATGGAACTTCAAGGATTCCATTTAGTTGACGGTAAGTATCAAGAAATCCAAGTAACCACTGATGGACGTTTGTGGAGTCAGCAGTTAGAACTTTATTTAGGAGTTTATGAAGGTAAATTAAGATTCTTCACTACTGAAAATCAATTAATACTATCATCAGAGGAATTGGCGGAACTTGAACGTTTGCGTGCCGAACAGGCAGAAGAACGCGCCAAACGAGCAGAGCAAGAAATTGCTCGACTGCGCGAGGCTTTACGTATACAGGGCATCGACCTAGAGAATATTTGATTACATCAGGAAACGAACTAAAGACACTTTCAAGTTAAAATCTAGTTATCAATGTGTAAAAAAAGCGTAATCTTCTGAAAGTAGGGCATCGATTGCAAGCACAAGAAATCAAGGATCAGCTAAAGTCCCTTATCGAGCAAGCCTCCTCGATAGATCATAATTTAGCGAGAAGATTAGATGAAATCAATCGTTGGGTAAAAAACATCAAGCCAGGTTCCCTGACTGCAAAACCCTTTGTCATCGCCTTTCTGCTAGAGGTGATTACGGATTCGACAATATGGCTGATGATAAAATCCTTACCTTCAGAAGAGGAACAAAACGCAAAGTTCGAGATGATGACACCGATTGAGAGATATTGGTATGGTTATCTCTTTCCCAGATGGTTTAATGCAAGTGACTCCAAGTTTTATATTTGGAAGCAAAAATTGATGGCGGGTGAATTTAATCAGGTTGATAATGATATCATTAGATCAATAGCACAAGATATTGTTCAGCGAGAGGGTAGTTTTTGGCAGCGTTATATTGCCGACCTTTCTATGGCAACAGATTTAATTGTTAGTCGTAACAATCAACCACTGTGCATTCAAGTTACCAGTGTTAGTGAAGAACTCAATCACCAAAAGTACCAAGCTTGGCAAAATACACTGCGATCGTGGGAAATAGAGAGAGGATTGTTCTTAAGTTACAATCCCAAGGATACTAATTTTGTGAACCAGTTAGTCAACGTGGCCCTGTACAACAGTGATTACCTTTCTGGTGGCAAATATTTAAAATTTTCGTGAAATTTCAGGAATTTGATATTTCAGATTTGTGTCTAGCCTATATACTTACGTGCTAATTACAGCTTCTATGGCTAATAAAAGAGAAACTCACTGCAACAATCAAGTAGATACGTTTGCTGAAGCTTTAGCGACAGCGCGACAAATGCAGCAGAACTGGCTGACTTATGGAGTTGATTTTGTCAATATTTACGTTGAAGATGTGGAGGGAGACTGGCTAGAAACGTGGGGACATGATGAAATATTAAGTAATTTTCAATTAGATACTATTAAAGAATTTCTGGTAAGTAATGATAGTGTAGCTGTGAGGGTAAGAGAGCATTTAGGAGAGCGATCGCTGTTTGATTTTGCCGTAAACTTAGATGAATCGTGGAGAATTTCTGAAATAGATGACAGGCTATCTGCGGTGAAAAATCTGTTAGCTGGTGAAGTAAATAGGATTGATACAGATTTAGCAAATAGTCTGGTGGTAAAGTTGGCAGAGATTTTGTGAAATATGGAATTGCTTAATGGTAGAGTAAATTTTGAACTAAAGGGTTTTGATGTTTTATTTTAGTTGCGATTGGGTAGCATATAGGCGATCGCTTTTCTAGATAAGCTTTAATAATCTTTGAGATGTGCAATCTTTATCACTGTTACTAGCAAAGGTTGATCCTCAATCTGGTAAATAATGCGGTATTCACCCAAACGAACCTTATACAACCGTTCACTATCCTTCAATAGATGAGCGTCTTGTGGACGTGGATTTAATGCTAGTTCTTCTAACTTTTGTGCTAGTCGTTGCTGTACCTCTGAGTCCAATTCTGCAATTCTCTGCACAGTTGAAGGTGCTAATGCTACTTGGTAGCTCATATCCCTAGCTCCCTTTTAATTTCTTCAAAGGGTGTTGTCCCTAGCCCTGCAATTTCCTCTAGTGCTGTATAAGCATCTCTTACATCGGCCTCATCTAACCTTGCTTCAATTAGCTCATGCATCTGCTCTGTTGAGGTAATTTAAATCCCTGGTTCTTCTCTAAGTTTGTCAGTTAATGCATAAAAAGCTTCTTGATCGTCTCGATGTTCCAACACATAAGCTCTTAACTCTTGTTTGGTCATCGCTTGAAAATTTGCCTTAGTCATAAATATCTTACCCTCCCATTTGGCAATATTTCTACTTCAAAGCTTTGTCCAGCCAGAATGTAAATGCGTGTTGTCCGTTCATCCCATTGCGATCGCACTCAGCTAGATGTTAAAACTTTAGATGTATTGACTTATACGCAAATTATCCCATTTGTACTGTGATCGCACACATTTAACCCTCTTCAAAATGCACCACAAGCACGTTAAGCTGAATTAGAGTGGCAATTTATTGCGCTTTTTAACATGAAAATCTCTGTTCTTGTCAAATTTTAATTTTTTCTGCTTGAGAAACTCGGAATGCTAGACCAAATTTTTGATTACCTCGACTTTCATTTCAGCCTTGAAGCACTTATAGTTCTGGCGATCCTGGTGCTTTTAGAGGCGCTGTTATCTGCCGACAATGCCATCGCCCTGGCTGCGATCGCTAGGGGGCTGGAAGACAAAGAACTTGAGCGTAAAGCTTTGAACTTTGGTTTAGTCGTTGCCTATGTGCTGCGAATCAGCCTGATTCTCACTGCCACTTGGGTACAACAATTCTGGCAATTTGAATTATTGGGCGCTGCTTATCTGCTGTGGTTAGTATTCCAACACTTTACCTCGGAAGAATCCAAGGACGATCACCATCACGGGCCGCGGTTTAATTCATTGTTGCAAGCGATACCTGTGATTGCATTTACAGATTTGGCATTTTCTTTGGATAGCGTGACAACTGCGATCGCAGTTTCTCAAGAAAAATGGCTAGTGTTAACGGGTGCAACAATTGGTATTATTACGCTGCGATTCATGGCGGGATTGTTTATTCGTTGGCTAGACGAATACGAAAATTTAGAAGACGCAGGCTATGTAACTGTAGCGTTCGTGGGCTTACGCCTGTTGTTGAAAGTGGTGAACGATAGTTTAGTTCCCCCAGAATGGATCATGATTACTGCCATCTTCCTGATTTTAGGCTGGGGATTTTCTAAGCGCGTTAGTACTGAATTACCCCAAATAGAAGCGGAAAAGAGCGAAGTCTCTAAGTAAGTGAGGAGGAAGGGAGAGTGAGGAGTTAGGAGTGAGGAGTGAGGAGTTAGGAGTTATTAATTAATTATTATGAGTTTTTAACTTTTAACTCCTAACTCCTAACTTTTAACTCCTAACTTCCCCTTACTCGTGCAACCAAGGCGTTAAGTGTGGTTGCCAACTGACCAATTCTTCATCCTTAAACCACAGGGCAATTTCCTGTTGCGCGGTTTCTGGAGCATCAGAACCGTGGATTAAGTTGCGACCAATATTTAGTCCAAAATCGCCGCGAATTGTTCCTGGCTCTGCTGTTAAGGGATTTGTCGCCCCAATAATTTTTCTAGCAGATGCAATAACACCATCACCTTCCCATACCATCGCTACCACTGGGCTAGAAGTGATAAATTCCACTAGACCACCAAAAAAGGGACGTTCTCGGTGAACACCATAGTGTTGTTCAGCCAGTTCCCGACTGACTTTTAGTAACTTTAAACCAACCAGGGTAAAACCTTTGGTTTCAAAGCGACGGATAATTTCACCTACTAATCCCCGCTGGACTCCATCAGGCTTAATTGCTAAAAATGTGCGCTCCATTACGATCTCCCAAAGCTTAATAAAGTTTTTATCTAGTCAATTGTCCTTTGTTCTTTGTCCTTTGTCTAAGGGTTTTGCACTCTTGACTAATGACTAGCGACTAATCACTAATGACACAAGACTCTTGACCAATCAGAGTTTATCTCAGAAATTATCTTTGGGTGCATATACGTTCCCAGATGAATGCGTTAAATTGTTAACTCGTGGGTGAAAAACAGAGGTTAGGAAGAAATGGGTGTTGAGTCAACTGCTACATCTGACGAGGTGGTACAAGTACCGTCCAATGGACAAAAAGAAGTGAAAAATCATAAGCACAAAAAACTGTTACCACCGAGTCCTACCACAGGAGATTTACCTCGCTCCTGGAAAATTGAGGATAGCGAAGCCTTGTACCGCATTGAAGGATGGGGACAACCTTATTTTTCCATTAGCGCTGCGGGTCACGTTACCGTGGCACCCAAGGGCGATCGCGGGGGTTCTCTTGACTTGTTTGAATTGGTCAACTCCATGAAACAGCGCAACTTGGGACTTCCCATGTTGATTCGCTTTTCCGATATTTTGGAAGACCGGATTGAGCGGTTGAATGCTTGTTTTGCCAAAGCGATCGCTCGTTATAATTACCCTGGTGTCTACCGTGGCGTGTTTCCCGTCAAATGCAATCAAGAACGGCATTTGATTGAGGATTTAGTGAAATTTGGCAAACCCCATCAATTTGGTTTAGAAGCCGGTTCCAAGCCAGAATTAATGATTGCTCTGGCTGTGTTGGATACACCAGGAGCATTGTTAGTTTGTAACGGCTACAAAGACCGAGAATACATCGAAACGGCAATGTTAGCCCAAAGACTAGGGCAAACACCAATTATCGTCTTAGAACAGATTGAAGAAGTTGATTTGGTAATTGATGCCAATCGTCAGTTAGGTATTAAACCAATATTAGGTGTTCGTGCTAAACTCAGTACCCAAGGCATGGGACGTTGGGGAACCTCTAGTGGCGATCGCGCTAAATTTGGTTTGACAATGCCTGAAGTAATAGAGGCTGTTGACAAGTTACGGGAAGCTAACCTGCTCGATTCTTTGCAGTTGATGCACTTCCATATCGGCTCACAAATCTCTGCCATCAATGTGATTAAAGATGCTATCCAAGAAGCCAGCCGCATTTATGTGGAATTGGCAATGCTGGGAGCAGATATGAAATACCTTGATGTTGGTGGCGGCTTGGGCGTAGATTACGATGGCTCCCAAACCAACTTCTATGCATCGAAAAATTACAACATGCAGAACTATGCCAACGACATCGTGGCAGAGTTAAAAGATACCTGTGCAGAGCGGCAAATTCCCGTACCAACACTGATTAGTGAAAGTGGACGAGCGATCGCTTCCCATCAGTCGGTGCTGATTTTCGACGTTCTCAGTACTAGTGATGTCCCTCTCGACAACCCAGAACCTCCACAAGAGGGAGAATCCCCGATTATTAATTATCTTTGGGAAACTTACCAATCCATTAACAAAGAGAATTATCAGGAGTTCTACCACGACGCTGCACAATTCAAAGAAGAAGCCATCAGCCGCTTCAACTTAGGAATTTTACGCCTCAGAGAACGAGCCAAAGCCGAACGCCTCTACTGGGCTTGTTGTCAAAAAATTCTTACCATCACTAGACAGCAAGAATACGTACCCGATGAACTGGAAGACTTAGAAAAAATCATGGCTTCCATCTACTACGTGAATATGTCAGTGTTCCAATCAGCACCAGATTGTTGGGCGATCGATCAACTATTCCCGATCATGCCAATCCACCGCTTAGATGAAGAACCAACACGGCGGGGAATTTTGGCAGACCTCACCTGCGACAGTGATGGTAAAATCGACCGCTTTATTGACCTGCGCGATGTCAAGTCGGTTTTAGAACTACACACCTATAAGCCTGGAGAACCCTATTATTTGGGAATGTTTTTGAATGGAGCTTACCAAGAAATCATGGGCAATTTGCACAACCTGTTTGGCGACACCAACGCCGTTCACATCCAATTAACCCCCAAAGGCTACCAAATTGAACACGTTGTCAAAGGTGACACCATGAGTGAAGTAGTAAGCTACGTCCAGTATGATTCCGAAGATATGGTGGAAAACATTCGCCAGCGTTGCGAGAAAGCATTAGAAGAAAAACGCATCACCCTAGCAGAATCTCAACGACTACTGCAAACCTACGAGCAGAGTCTTAGAAGATACACCTACTTAAATAGTTAGGAGTTAGGAGTGAAGAGTTAGGAATAAAGTTAAGAGTTAGAAGTGAAGAGTGAAACACAAAATAATAACTCCTAACTCCTAACTCCTAACTTTAATTTACGTTCGTCCCCAACAATTCCTCTATCGCTTGTCGTTCAACAGGGGTATGTGATGGTGGTGTCTGGCGGGCATCAGTAATCAGCCAGTCTAAAGCAGCAGCTTGAACATCGATCGCAGCGCCAGTTTTATCTACGCAATAACGTCCAAATACCAGCTTATCGACTAACCGGACTCCAGGACCCAAGCGCGACCATTCAAAAATCACGCTGTTTTCCACTGTTGCGCCACTACAAATCCAACAATTGGGGCCAATCATTGCTGGCCCGACAATTTTAGCTCCGTCTTCGATTCTCGTCATCCCGCCAATGTAAACGGGGCCTGTAATATCCACCTTGTCCCAATTGACGGCGACATTTAAGCCCGTGTAGATGCCGGGGGCGACTTCATGACCAGGAATTTGGACATTTTTGATTTCACCCAGCAGGACACCGCGAATCGCCCGCCAATAGTCTGGGACTTTACCAATATCTACCCATTCAAAGTCCATAGGAATGGCGTAAAAGGGGGCTTTGATTTCTACCAATTTGGGAAACAATTGGCTACCAATGTCATATTCAACATCAGAGGGAATATAGTTAAAAACTTCTGGCTCAAAGATATAAATACCTGTGTTGATGTTGGTGCTGAGGGCTTCTTCAGTTGAAGGTTTTTCTTGGAAAGCTTTGACACGACCATCTTCGTCAGTCACAACCACACCATAGCTAGAAACTTCTTCCTTGGGGACAGATTTAGTGATAATGGTAGCGATCGAGCCTTTAGCTCTATGCCATTTAACCGCCGCAGTTAAATCTAAATCAATCAAAGCATCACCGCACAAAACCACAAAGGTATCATCAAAAAAGGGTGAGAAGTCTTGGATACGCCGCATTCCTCCAGCTGAACCTATCGCTTCTCCCTCCAGTTTACCCTCGTCATTAATTTTCCCTTCAAACGAATAGGCAATCTGCACCCCAAACCGCTGACCATCACGGAAATAGTTTTCTATTTCCTCAGCCAAATGACTAACATTGACCATAATTTGGTCAAATCCATGTTGGCGTAACAGTTCCAGCAAAAACTCCATCACTGGCTTTTGCAGGATGGGAATCATTGGTTTGGGAATTGTATAGGTAATCGGACGCACGCGAGTACCCTTGCCAGCCGCGAGAATCATCGCTTTCATAAAAATTTATCCCTCAACCACAAGCCAGTTTACTTTCATCGAGTGATACTTAATCATCAGTTTTTATTTCTTCTCTAAGTCATCCCCCAGAATAGGGATAACAGGAATTTAATGGTTATTACAACCATCGATATACTTAGATGACAAGCGATCGCTTATCTTTTCAATTTACTCGGATTTTGGGGCTGAATCAAAAATCTATGACAATGTAGGCAGCAGCTATGCTGGAGCCAGGAGGAAAATCCCATAAAATAAATTCCTATTTTTCTCACAAGGAGGCCTGAAATCTTGATGCCAAGGACTCACGGATCACATATAAACAGTTTTTACCTCCGCCTCCTACCTGGTTGTTGAGTTTCGACTACGCGGCAGTTGAGCGTAGTCGAAACACTGCCTCCTGCCTTTCTTAGAGAAAATCTGTAGGACTATAACTACTTTTGACTTTCTTAGTACAGCTTTGCCTAAGTTCGTAGCGAATAGACTCAAAGAAACTTTGCGCTACTCTGCGCTATACTTTGCGCCCTCTGCGTTTAAACTTAAACCCTCAATTTGCTACAAATTTACGGACTTAGTTCATCGGATTCTCAAAAGGTTTGCCGATATGAGCTGAATCTCTAATTAAGCGAATTTTAATTTCATGATAAAAATCCTCTTGAAATAGCTCTACTTTTGATTGAGCTGAGAGTAATAGTAATGCCCAGAAAACGCTAACTAGATTACTGTGTTCAGACTCATGTCCAGACCCATTTTGCTTGAAAAGCTTTGTCTTAGTCCACAATTCTACAAGTTGTTCTAAATTCACCCAATTGTGTTCTAAACTTAGCTCTCTTGCCGACAATTTCAACACCTGCTCCAGTTCTCCAGCAACTTCTGTCAGATTTTCCTGGTGAGCTAACTCCAGCGCCTCCCGCATACTTTGGACGCTAGGTTGACGCCTAGGACGGATAGGTTTGCTGACTTTTTCTACTAGCTTCAGCTGGTTCGCCATAATCTGCAATTGCTCGATTAACTCTTGCAGAGTCACCCGGCGCTTTGGTGGCGGCATTGCCGCTGGACGACGACGCAATTGCCGTTCTAATGGTAGACGATGACCCTGATGTAATACACCGTCTTCACCTTCTAAAAGGGCATCATCTTCTATACCATCTTGTGCATCTCCGACTGTTGACAATTGCATCAAGGTATTGGCTTTGAATAATACCAACATTGATGCTGATAAAAATGCCTGTCCAGATTGAGACAAGTCCGCTTCATAGCCTCTTGTTATTGCCCCTGGTGCCATCAGTTCTAAATAGCGGTCAATCACCTCAATCACTTGGACATCCCAAGGATCAATTTCACCCTGCTCGGCTTGGTAAATCAAAAATGTGATTGTTTCTAACAGCTCGGAAGCTTCCATCAACAGGTTCTAAGTTAATTAATGAGAATCAAAAGACTGTAAATTCAACACTAAACTAATTGACTATTGGCAAAGCGTGTACTGTATATATTCGCTTGCGCTTCTTTTATTCAGAAATTGCCTGCTGGCAGTATCCTCTAAAATTTGTAATCGATCACCATTGTGAATTGTGATATTGGATTGTGCAACTTTTGAGTTGGGCATTGGACATGGAGAAGAGACAAGGTAGACAAGGAAGAGAGAGAAGACAAGGGAGAAACTTGTTCAATAATTCCCCCTTGTCCCCTTGTCTCCCCTGCTCCTCTGCTACCTTAATCAGGAGGAGGATCGTGACCAATAGTGACAGTTGAGACAAAATCACTTGGCTTACCGCTCTTAATAGCATCGAAAGTGCCTTTAATGGTACCAGCAATGGGAACAGCAACAAGTGTCCCTAATAACCCAGCAATCTCAAATCCCATCAAAATAGCCACAAAAATCCAGATAGGATTCAGTCCGATAAAATTGCCGAGTAACCTGGGAGCTAACAAGTTATCTTTAAGCTGCTGCATGAGAATTGCCGCGATCGCAACTTGAACTGCTAACCACCAATTTTGTAGTAGTACTAAAATTGTCACCAGACCAATACCCAGAGATGCCCCAATAAAGGGAATGAGTTCTGAGATACCGATTAATATGGCAAACAACAGGGCAAAGGGCACTTTCATCACTAAGAAAATTGGTGTCAGGGTTAGCACCATGAACAGTCCTAGTAACAACTGGCTGAGGAAAAAGTTCTGGAAGTTTAGGCGCAAGGATGTGGTAAGGGGATCTCCAATGTTAGAAGGCAAAAGATTGATCAGACCATACCAGACGCGATCGCCATATAAAAGCATATAAAATGCAAGCACGATAACTAACACTACGTTAAGTAATCCTGACAGCAGTGTGCCAGCAAACCCCACTGCCCCAGAAGCTAGCTGCTGCACTAGATTCTGAATGTTGGCATTGATTTGACTGCTCACAACCCTCAGATCAATTGGCAAACGTCGTTGTTTTGCTAGCATCTCATACTGCTCTAAGTTTGCTTGACTGGCGGTTAACCAGTCAGGGATTTTATTTAACAGTTGGATTGTTTGGTCAATGATCAACGGTACTAGGGTCACGCCCAGAATACCAAGCAGGGTTAATGTTACCAGTAAAACTATGATCACCGCCTGAGTGCGGGTGATCTGGGCACGTTCAAAGAACTTAACCGGGTAATTTAAAAAAAAAGCCAGAATCGTTGCAATGCTCAATACAGTAATAGGATGCTGGAAATAGCGAAAAAGCACAGACAGCAACCAGACATTAAGAGCGATAATGGGACCGCTCAGACCATAAATTAACAAGCGTTGAAGGGAGGCTGAACGGCGCATCTGACGCAACCTATTTTAGATATTTATTCAGAGAATTTGTAAAATTCTTGATGGCACTGATTATCATCATAGATATTTTTGACAAAGATATATATAAGCGTATCTGATAGCAAGGAAACAAATCACAATGGACAAAACGGTAGCTGACCTTCGCAAAGACTACACCTTGGAAGGTTTAAGCGAACTCGAAGTAGAACTCAATCCTTTTATCCAATTTAAAAAATGGTTCGATCAGGCACTAGCAGCACAACTCCCCGAACCCAATGCCATGACTATTGCTACAGCCACACCAGACGGTAAGCCCTCAGCTAGAATGGTGCTGCTCAAGGATTTTGATGAACGGGGCTTTGCCTTCTTCACAAACTACAACAGCCACAAAGCACAACAACTGGCAGAAAATCCCCAGGCGGCTTTAGTTTTTTGGTGGGCAGAACTGGAACGTCAAGTCCGAATTTCGGGGTATGTGGAGAAAGTTTCCGAAACTGAATCTGACCAGTATTTTGAAAGTCGCCCTGCCAAAAGTCGCTTGGGTGCGTGGGTATCTAATCAAAGCGAGGTGATAGAAAGCCGAGAAGTTCTTGAGCGACGCGTGCAGGAATTCCAGGGCAAATATGAAAATCAGGAGATTCCTCGGCCGCCTCATTGGGGAGGCTTACGAGTGATCCCCACAGAAATTGAGTTTTGGCAAGGACGCCCTAGCCGTCTGCATGATCGCTTACTCTATAGCCGTTTAGATAATAGCACTTGGAAAATTGAGCGATTGTCACCCTGAAGAAGAGGCAAGGGGGCAGGGGAAAAAGTTAAAGGGAAAAGGGAAAAGGGAAAAGGAATAAATTTAATCTTTCCCCTTACCCCTTTCCCTTTCCCCATACCCAATGCCCAATGCCCCGCATCACATATTACCACTGGGCGATCGCATCTTGAATTGCTGCTCTTGCTTCTGATAGAGATTGGGTACGGGCATCACCTTCATTCAGGCTATTAGCGTTAATAAATTGAATGTCTGTAAGCCCAATAAAGCCGAAAATTGCCCGCAGGTAGGGTTCTTGGAAGTCATAGGCAACGAAAGGAGATGTCGCGCTAAAGTCACCACCGCGAGCGGTAATGATAACCGCTTTTTTGCCCTCGACTAACCCTTTAAAACCCTGAGCTTCTATTGCAACAGTCCGATTAATGCGAACAATTTGGTCGATGTAAGCCTTAAAGGTGGAAGGTATATTAAAGTTATACATTGGCACTCCAAAGACGTAGCGATCGGCTGCCAAAAACTCATCAACCAGTTCGTTAGAAATCCTAAGTGCCTCAGTTAATTCTGGGGTATGGGTTTCTGGTGGTGAAAATGCCGCCGCAATCCAAGCTTCATCAACGTGAGGAACTGGGTGACGCCCTATATCTCGATAGGCGATCGCATCTTCAGGATGCGCTGCTTTCCAAGCACTGACGAATTCTTTGGATAATTCTCTGGAGTGCGATCGTTCACCACGGGGACTGGAATCAATATGTAGAATGTTTACCACCAAATATCTCCTGATTAACTAGGATTTACTGCTTTTACTTTCTTTGAGTCTCTATTTCAAAGCATTACATCAGATACTAAAAGTAAGTAGTTACTTTATGGTAACTACTAAATAATTTTGGCTAACTTATCGATGTCTGCTTTTACAAATCCTGATGCTTGCCCAATAAGTATTTTGATGTCCAAGATATTTTGATTGTGGGCTTCAAGACAATTCCATCCACACTGAAAGATCCTCCATATCAAATAGAGGAAGTTTTTGAATACCAGCTTTTTCGAGGCTGTTGTCTTTTGTACTTCCGCGCCAAATTACGCAGAGTACGAAGTCCACGATCGCTCCCTCATTACGCAATGCTTCGGTACTTTTTACAACCTGACCACCTGTTGTAATCACGTCTTCAATGATACACAATTTTTTCCCTTGAATATCAATTCCTTCTGCTAGCTTCTCAGTACCATATTCTTTTTTTGTCTTCCGAACAAAGACAACTGGTAATTCAACTTCTAATGAAATTGCTGTTGCTAAAGGAACTCCTCCTAATTCCAGTCCGGCTAAAATTTCCGTGTCTGGTGGAATCTTTTTGACCATTTCTTTAGCTAACTGCTTCAGTAACAAAGGATTAGATTCAAACTGATATTTATCAAAGTAATGGTCAGATATCTGACCAGAACGTAACCGAAACTCGCCTTTCAAATAGGAAACACGAACAATTTCTTTGGCTAATTCGCTATGACTCATTTTTACAAAAAGCTGGGGAAAAGGTAGAAAAGCCGATGGAAAAGGCATCGGCTTCGCTAACAATATTCAACAAATGAATAGTCTACTGTTCCTGGATTGCTGCTGCTTTCGGAGGAAACTGAACTCTAGGATCTGGCATAAAATTGTATCTCAAGTACAATCCTCCCGAAACAAACAGGATAATTAACAACCCACCAATTCCAAGGGGGCTAGGAAGCCAGAAAACTGCTTCTATGTGATTTAGCTCACCAGGCTGGAGTTTCCACACTAATTGATTGCCATTTTTTTCTGGCTCAATTGCAGTTTCAGTTAGTTGAATATTTTTGGCTCCCCAAGGAGTCTTTAAGCTAAATTCCAAATCGAGAATTGAACCAGCATTCGCCAGAACATTACCTTTACTGGCAATTAGAGAGAGCGATCGCAAATCCAAATCATAAATTAACCGATTTCGGACTAAAAGTAAAAAATTATTCTGCTCTAAAAGCACATTTGATTCAATTTTCGGCAGTTCTGAGCCAGATTCGCTCTGCACAGACTCAGAGGGTTGATTTGCACGGGAGTTAAAGAATTCGTTGAACTTCTCTTGCAATTCCGTACCATTGCTAAAAGGAATTGTGACGATGATTTCTTCTTGGGAAACTCGCTGTGCTTTACCATCAAGTTGACGGGCGCGGCGCTCTATGCTCTTTAACCATTCGTACACCGAATCGCCACTAAAACTCGTTAGCCGTTCTCCCAACTTAATATGCTGTACTAGTTCGCCACTATTTGAGTTGTCAAAATTAAGCCCGACATCGTACTTCACACAGCCAGTCAGTAGCAAGGATGTTAATATCACGAGCCACAGAATAGGATTTCGCATGGGAAAGACTCGGTGCATTCGATTTCGACCATTGAGTGGTGAGAGAAATTTTATCTTTGCCAACACAAAACTAAATGGTCTGACTAACAACAAGAAAATCTTTCCGAAAATTGAAGAATTCATAACTATAAATCTCCCCAAAAGTCAAACTTTTTAACCAATCTTGACTTCTTAGTATTGTTTGAGATTCCTGGAATACCATTTTGATTTCTCTGAGACTGGGTAAGAAAATATGAGTAAGATTTGGATCTGAATCTTCATTCAAATCTTCCCAGTCCCCAATCCAAAATTGTTATCAGCCAGGAGTTCCTGAAAAATTCAACCATACCAAGTACGAGATAGTTAAACCAATGGCAATTAGCGCCACCCAGATAAAGCGATTATCTCTGGTATTGACCTGACTGAGGTCAACGAATTCTGGCTCGGCAGGTTTTGGCTTTTGCTCCCCAGAAGATTTTGGAGACTTAGCAGGTACAGAAATTTTGAGTTCATTATCGGCTAATGCACCTAAATCGGGGATTTCGGTCATCCATTCGCTGGGTCTTTTCAGCTTTGGTGCTTTTAAGATATAAAGCATCTGCCGCGCTTGTTTGCTAATTTCAAAATGGGCGTGGCGTTTGAGTCTTTCGCAAAGAGCGATCGCATCATCCGTGCGTCCAGCCGCTTCATAAGCTGTTACTAGATGAATTTCTACTTCGCCCCCAAGACGAGAATTACGAGCTAACAGAGCGCTGGCCTTTTCTAAATTTTCTACGGCTTCACGGTATTGCCCATTCTCAAAGGCAACTTTCCCATTCTGGTAGCGGGTTTTAGCAATTTCTAAACTTTCTGTACTCACGTCTTATACAAAAATTAGCACTATTTTCATTTTGCCAATGCCAGCAATCTTTTTGGAATCTTTTCAAAAGCTGGCAATTTGAAAGTGGATAAACTTCTAAAATTTTAAGTAAGTAGCTGCGACTATTTTCTGATTAAAAATTCCGGTATCAAATGCAGGTGAGCAAAATTATGTTGAAAATAAAGCATTCGCAACTGAATTGGCTCCTAGCAGGTATGACTTTAGCAGTGATTGGTGTAACCATTGCTCCAGTTTCCGCCCAACGTGCGATCGTGAATGATGGTAGTTATGGAGTCAGGCGATCGTCGCCTTCTGTGGGTTCCTTTATTTATGGTAGTCCGATTCCTACGCCTATGCCTGTAGACCCAACAACGGGACTAATGCCACAACGCAATCATTACCGCGATTATTCCTATCCCCAATTCAGGCAAAATATCAGAAATTCCACCCTGATTAATCCGACAATTCGAGATTCAACCCTAGTTAATCCGGTAATTATCAATAATTCATGGCGTCGTACACCATTTAGCGGCGGGCGATCGCGGGTTATTATTACCTATCCCCGTTAGCAAGCAGAGGGGCAGGGGAGCAGGGGAGCAGGGGAGGTGAATAGACTTCTTGGCATTTGTCGGGGTAAAGGGGAAAGGGAAAAGGGTAAAAAAACTCAAAATCCTTTCCCTTTAACCTTTACCCTTTTCCCTAAGAGTGCAAAAACATATTTTTGCAAGAGGTCTAATATCAAAGACTCGTCCACAAGTAAAAAACGAGTTTTAATTTACCCAAAATTACAGTTACAAATCATTTTCCCAGCTTCCCCTGCCTCTACAACGTAAACTGCGAACCGAGAATCATCGTCCCAATCCCAACATCAGTAAAGATTTCTAGTAACAGGGCGTGAGGAATGCGACCATCAATGATGTGTGCTGCACGGACTCCTTGAGCAAGCGATCGCACACAACAACTCACTTTGGGAATCATCCCACCGCTGACTATACCATTAGCAATCAACTCGCGGGCTTCACGAATATCTACTTTCGGAATCAAAGTAGATTGGTCTTTGTAATCTTTTAAAATTCCACTGGTGTCGGTCAGTAAAATTAACTTTTCTGCTCCTAGTGCAGCAGCGATTTCTCCGGCTACAGTATCGGCGTTAATATTATAAGCTTGCCCCGTCTCGTCTGCGGCGACGCTGGAAACTACCGGAATATAACCATTGCTAGCGAGGGTGTCCAAAATCTTGATGTTAACATTGCTAACTTCCCCCACAAAACCGATGCCTTCTTGACCTTGGGGACGGGCTGTAAATAGATTACCGTCTTTACCGCAAAGTCCTACAGCCAATCCACCAGCTTGGTTAATTAGCGCGACAATTTCTTTATTGACTCGACCAACTAAAACCATTTCCACCACATCCATTGTGGCGGCATCAGTGACTCGCAAACCATTCTTAAATTGTGGTTCGATGCCCAGCTTATCTAACCAACTGTTAATTTCTGGGCCACCGCCGTGGACTACAATTGGACGCAAGCCGACGCAGGATAAGAATACAATGTCGCGGATAACTTTGTCTTTGAGTGTGCTATCTTTCATCGCTGCGCCGCCATATTTGACAACAACAGTGCGACCGGCAAATTGTTGAATATAAGGTAGTGCTTCGCTTAGTACACGCACACGAGTGGCTTCAGCTTGCCTGATGTATTCAGAATCGTTGTCCGTCATGAGGAGCCTAACAGAGAGAGTTAAAACCTATGCAGTCAGTGTAGAAGACTTTGTAACTCCTCACAATCTCTGCTACCAAAGTCGAGTATGTTTGTACTGGTGATTTTTGTCGGCCCAGATTGGGTTGAAGGGTAAACAATTCTCTGTTTCTGTGTGGGATCACAGTACCATTTTAGGAAAACTGTCGGCAACCAGTTCGCCGATTCAATACCTTTATTATCGACTCAAACCTCGCGTTGCAAACATAACAGATATTAGGCGATCGCTACTTCAAACCTCTAGAATTGAAATCATTCGGCTGAAGCTAGGGAATGAAAATGACTACGCTGCTAATTCAAACTGAAAGCACACCCCTAACGGTAAATTTCCCCTCCCTTGTGCAGATGACAAATGAGCAGTTCTACGAATTCTGCCAAGCCAATGGAGATTTACGAATTGAGCGTACTGCCAATGGGGAAGTCATCATTATGCCACCAGCTTTTTCAGATACGGGCAACCGTAACTTTAACATTGCTGCACAGCTTGGGTATTGGACTGAACAAGATGGCACTGGGATAGGCTTTGACTCCAGTGCAGGTTTTACACTACCCAATGGAGCGATGCGTTCCCCTGATGCTTCTTGGATTGAACTGGAGCGCTGGAACGCTTTAACAGATGCACAAAAAGCCTCATTTGCACCAATTTGTCCCAGCTTTGTGATTGAGTTACGCTCCTCTAGCGATCGCCTGATAAAATTACAAGACAAAATGCAGGAGTACATCGATAACGGTGCGTTACTAGGCTGGTTAATTGATCGGCAAAATCGAAAAGTCTACATTTACCGTATGAATCGAGAACTTGAAATTTTGGATAATCCCGAAGTAGTTAGTGGCAATCCAGAATTACCAGGATTTATCCTGCGTATGGGCAAAATTTGGTAACTTGAGTCTTCTTAATGAGAAACAGCTTTATTTCAGGATGCCAGGAATTCCCTCAAGTATTCGCTTGGCAACGTCTTCAGGTGTATCTCCCTCTCGCTCGGTGATGTGCAAATCGGCTTGAGAGTAAAGTGGGGTTCGTTGTTCGAGAAGCGATCGCAACTTAGCTTGAGGATCGGCATCTTGTAGCAGTGGTCTTGTGGTATCCTCAGCTAAACGGCTGTAAATTATCTCCACTGGCGTATCTAGCCACACTATCAAACCGTGGTGCAAGTAACCCCAATTTTCTCGCCGCAATACAATGCCCCCACCTGTTGCAATAGTCAATTTTGTAAAAGCACAAACTTGTGAAAGTACGTCGCTTTCTAACTGGCGAAACCTGGCTTCACCAACTTCTACAAATAACTGATTAATAGATTTACCTGTTGCTTGGGCAATGACATTATCGGTATCTACAAACCGATAACCCAGTTCTTTTGTTAGTAAGCGCCCTACTGTCGTCTTACCAACGCCCATAATCCCAATTAAGTACAGGTTGACTCCTTGTAATAAGCTGCTCACCAGTTACTTTGCTCCAATTATAAGTTTTGAGTGCTGAGTCACAGTTTTAAATTATAAACTCAACCACTCAATCTAGTATTTAAAAATACGGAGTTTTGCACCGATCGCGCAACTGGATAAAATTACTTGATTTCTAATTAAACCACTGCACTTAACAAACACACAATATTCTGATTGAGACTTACACCTTCACGTTCAGGAGTCTCAGCTAAACGACAATGTAGAGATTTTGACATCCGCACCAATAAATTATCACTAAGTAAGTTGGCATAATAAAACCAAACCATGTAAAGAAAGATAAGCTAGGCTAGAACCCTCTTCCCTTCTGCCTTATGCCTCCTGCCTCCTGCCTTATCCCAACAACAAATTTTTACACCAATCTACTTAACTTGGTCAATAAATTAACAATTATTCTGTGAAATTACCACAAATAATCAACGATGAATTTCTCAGAAATGTAGTAATTTTCCTAAAGTAACTTGGTATTTGCTGGATAACGATCGCTATGCTTAACCAAAAAATTAACCTAGCTTGTTTGAAACTTTATTTAAACAATATCTGTCTATCTAAATAATCAGGGTTTTTACCTTGGTGATTAATTTTAAGTATATACAATACTGTGTTTCTAACAGCACAGGGTCGTTATATCTAAAAGTTCAGTTATAACAAGACCCGCTCAATTAAATGTTTCTAATAAAGGTGTAAATAATGACTGATTTACCGCGATCGCCCAAAAAAAGCTTGCAAAGAAATTGAAGTTTCGACACAAAGACTACTGCATATTTCATCCCGATAAGCCTGAATGAATAAATATAGAATGAATGAGGTGTCAACCATGACTCGAATTCGTGACGTTGTAGAAAGAGCTTTAGCAACTGGTTATTTGACAGTTGAAGCTGAAGATCAACTACGACAACTGTTGACTACCCGATATGACTTGGAAGATTTTAATGCTTTCATGACTTTGCAGGAAGCTGCCATGACTGGTAAGGTCAAGCAGGAGTCTAGAGAGCGGTGTGGCATTAAATAGAGATGTCGCCTGCTACATCTCACCGACGGGGGCGTTTACCATCATCTTCAAAATCATCATCATCCTCAAAAAATTCCCAATCATCATCATCTGCTTGATTGGTAGTCGGCGGCTGATAAGGAGGGATAATTACTCGGTAATCAGCATCGTAAATTGATTCAGTTTTTCCCGCAGCCGTATTTTTTGGCTCGCGGTAGCTGTAGGAGTAAACTGAACCAGACCGAGAACTGCTTTTGGCTTCTGATTGACGTTCGTAAGTTGTAGAATCTCTAGGCTGTTGAGCTTGAGAATTAGGAATAGGCGCTTCTTCTGAGTTTTCATCAAAGTTCCAATCATCTCCACTGCTATTTGTCTCCCAATCATCAAATTCCTCACTGCTAGACTCTTCTCTTTTACTAGCTGTTGGTGGAGGACTCGCAGGACGAGATGTCGGTTCTTCTCTCCGGGTTGCCTTCGCACGACTTGAAGGGGCGGTTGCTCTGTTAGGAGTTTGGCGTTGTCCTGCCACAAAATAATTGGATAAATTAAATAAGGTAGCAATCAATATCGATGTGAAAGCACCAGTGGCAGTACTGAACAAAATCCATATCGCTAGTGGTAATGGTTGAGTTCGCACGCCCAAAAATACTAGCGATAGGGCAGGTGAGAAATTTTGGACTAATAACAGCGTTAGTCCTCCCAGTACTGCCACCAATAGAATTAAGCGAATTACAGCCATAGCAATTTTGTCAGTTGTCAATTATCAGTGGTCAGTTATCAATAGTCAGCGATCAGTCTGGTTATTCTTCACTAATTACTGTTCACTGACTACTGACACTATCAGCCATCTCTATCATTACCTTTTTAGGACTATTGTGAAATTTACAATAAATCCACTGAGGGTGTTAACGACGACCTTGCCACCGCTGAATTGGAATACAGTCAATATCTAGTTGATCTAAAGCACGGGCAACTACAAAATCAACTAAATCCTCGATGGTTTGGGGATTGTGATACCAAGCAGGAATAGCGGGGACAATTCTCACTCCAACTTCTGCTAAAGAGGTTAAGTTACGGAGGTGGATGAGACTAAAAGGCGTTTCACGAGGGACAATAACCAGCTTTCGCCCTTCTTTGAGTTGAACATCCGCTGCCCGTTCTAGTAAATCGGAACTCAAGCCAACCGCTAACTTTGCCACTGTACTCATGCTGCATGGAATAATCATCATCCCTAGAGTGGCAAAGGAACCACTGGCAATTCCGGCTCCGACATCGCTCCAAGGATGACACCGGAGTTTACCGGAAAGTGCAACACCAGCTTGCTCTCGCCAAAATTGTTCTTGCCCGGTTGGCTCTGGTGGCATCCGAATTTCCTGTTCTGACTGCCAAACCATGTAAGTTGATTTAGAAGCAACCAATTCAATGCTATACTCCGCTTCTAGCAAAAATTTGATCGCGCGAACAGCGTAAATCAGACCAGATGCGCCCGATACGCCTAAAATTAAAGGTTTGGTGTTATTTGACACGTAAGTTTTAGTGGATTTTACTCATCCTCAGAGTAAGGATCTAGGTCATCAGGCTCCATATCATTTGGTAAGTAGAGGTCTGACAGGTCGTCACGAGATTCATTACCAGTTAAACCTTTGGCAACGCCATCGCTGCCTACTGTTACCAAATCAATTTGCTGACGGTAGTAATCGACACTCTTCACTTGGACGGCGACGCGATCGCCTAATCGATAAGAAGCGCGATTTTTGCGCCCAAATAGTGCCTGTTGTCTGGCGCGATATTCATACCAATCATCTTTGAGAGAACTGACGTGTACTAATCCCTCTACCCGCAAAGGCACACCAGGATTACTGCTGGATTCTACCTCGGCGGCTGGTACTTCAATTTCCACAAAGAAACCGTAGGATTGAACCCCAGTAATCACGCCTTGAAATACCTGACCGATGCGTTGCTTCATCAGTTGGGCTTTTTGCAGTCCAGCTAAATCGGCTTCAGCCTCTTGGACTTCTTTTTCTCGGTCGTTGATTTGGACAATTACCCTAGTTAAATCGCTTTGGAGTTCTTGCTGCAATTCTGGGGGTAAAACGTTCCAGTTAATTTCCTCGTGGCTGGAAGAGTGGCGCAGGTTAACCCGCTCTCTGACACGGGTATTACGGCGATCGCGTCCGTTTTCGAGTAGCGCGTAATACACTCTCTGCATCAGCAAATCTGGGAAACGCCGCAAGGGAGCGCTAAAGTGGACATATTGCGGTAGTGCCAGACCAAAGTGAGATCCTTTGGTGGTACTGTATGCAGACGGCTTAAGTGTATCTTGTAATAAGTAAGTAAGAACTTGCTCAGAGGGAGATTCCGCAAAAGCTGTGGTCAAATGTTGGTAATCTAAGGGTTGGATATCGACTTCTGGATCTAATGTGAGGTCAACGCCTAAATTGACTGCCAATTTCAGCATTTCCTGAACATCTTCAACATCGGGAGTACCTTGGACTCGCCAGATAGCGGGAACACCAAGAGCATTTAAGTGAGTTGCAAACAGTTGGTTAACTAACAGTACCAACTCCGTGAGTAGCGATCGCACTGGTAAATCATTCACCACCACAGCGCCGAGAATCCCCTCATCATAATAGGCGTTTTGGCTAGGCGGCAGATTCAACTGGAGGCTACCACGATTCAAGCGTACCTGTTTGACGGCTGTTTGCAAGGCTTGGAGGTCTTGTAGGATTTGGGAAACCTGTGATGATTTATCTTGAGCTTCACCTGTGAGAATTGCTTGAGCTTCTTCAGTAGTTAGTGCAGTTTCGACATTAATGACGCTGGGTTGAATTTCCCATTCCAGGACTTCTCCCGATTTGGGATCAATGGTAATTAAAAAAGAGATGGTTAAGCGATCGCTCCCAGGTACTAAAGAACAGCGTTCAGCTACAGCTGGGGGCAAGATTGGCAACACCAGTTCTCCGAGATACACTGACTTGCCCCGTTTGAGTGCTTCTCTATCTAGGGGTTCGTCAGGTTGGACAAAGTGAGAAACATCGGTGATATGAACGCCCAAAAGCCAATTTCCGGCTAAGTTTTTTTCTAAACTAAAAGCGTTCTCGATAATTTTGGTATCGCTATTTACCCCTTCAATAGTGAGAGTAAACAAATTACGCAAATCTAGCCGATTTTTCAGGTCTGCTTTGAGGAGCTTTTTGGGCAACTTGGCGGCTGCTTCTAGAACATTATCTGGAAAAGTCCGGGAAAGGTCGTGTTTGCACGTAACTAAATCTATATCAGCAGCAGCTTCGGCATCACTGCCGAGGATTTGCACGACTCGACCAAGGGGAGGATATTGTGCCAATGGATAACGCAAAACTTCTACATGAACCAGATGATCGATCGCTTCTTCTAACTTTGCCCCGTTAGGTTGAATCTTGAGTTCAAACAGTAAGCGATCGTCTAAAGGCACAGCTCGGAAACCAGTTTCCACCTGCTTGATTCGTGCCAGTAAAGTGTGGTTAGAACGTTCGAGAATCAGCTTCACCTCCCCTTCTGGAGAGCGGCGGCGACTACCTTCTTTCAGAACTCTCACCAAAACGCGATCGCCATTCCAAGCATTACTCAAATGACTTTCGCGGATGTAAATATCCTCGGCTCCTTCCACATCTTGAATAGCAAAGCAAAAACCTTTACTAGAACAACGGAGTTTTGCCTCAATTATGCCGTCTTCTGAGACACGCCGATACTTGCCCCGTTCTTTTACTAAAATACCGATTTTTTCAAGAACATCTAAGGCAATGTGAAGTTTTTGTAAACTTTTTTCATCTTCACAGCCAAGTTTCTTTTCTAAAACCTTCCGAGCTACCAATTTATCATCGGTGAAATTGGCAAGGAGTGTAGCGATTGAAAATTCCATGCAGTGAACCGACCTTTGGTCAAAACATCATTTGTTGTTTAATCTGGTTCTTTTCTGTATACCCTCACGGCTTACAGAAACAAGCTAGAAACTAATTGCCCTGAAGCAAGCTTCCTCAGTTCTAAGGAAAGGAAGCCCGACCCAGTGTAAGAGCGGGAAACTACTCCCGCAGTTCCTTTGCAAAGAAGCCGACCCACGGACAATTCTGGGCGTTTACGAACTTCTCACTGCACGATGCTCTCAGAATTCGCCTGCGTTCAACTTCCTTCACCTAACCAAACTTAAGATTGCACGCCTGATTAAAATCTAGCCCCGCTAGTTAATTACGCGACGGGTTTTTGAGAAGCTGGGTTTAGAGAATCCATACTGCCCAAAAGCGCTATGCAGGGGAGCCACTGCCATCCTGGGGTCTCCCCAAGTGGAGGAGGTAGTGCGGTCTTGGGGTCTCCCCAAGTGGAGCAACTGCCGTCAAGTGGCGTGGAAACTACAGGTGTTTGATTGTCTAGAGAGAAGGTAATTTTACGCCATTAGACTCTGATTTTTAACTAGGAGGAACTGCTGGTGAACCCAATTTTCCCACATGTAGAATCGGTAACAATTAGGTAAGCAGCTTAATGAGCAGCGAGGGCGAACCTTATCTCCATTATTGTAGATTTAGAGCGCACTTCCAGAGAATAGTTCTAGATATCGACTTGGGTAATCAGTATAGCATTGCAAGCAAGACTACCCAGACAAGTTAGCACTGACCAAAAATTTCGTCAAAAAATAGCTACTGCTACAATTGGGACACCAGGCAAAGCAAGAATATCACCTTGACAGATCAGAGCAGAGAATTATACCTACTCATCGCCTGTCAAGAAACTGATGACATAT
This sequence comes from Nostoc sp. EspVER01, assembly GCF_034530635.1. Classification (NCBI taxonomy): domain Bacteria; kingdom Bacillati; phylum Cyanobacteriota; class Cyanophyceae; order Nostocales; family Nostocaceae; genus Nostoc; species Nostoc sp. EspVER01. Next base: position 106,934 of record NZ_JAVRCS010000015.1, on the reverse strand, counting down.
AGTAAGCAATTAAAATGAATAAATGCAATATTGGCAGGCATCCTGGGTATCGAGTGGATGTAAATTAAAGTAAGGGCAGCTGATCTCGCTTGAACATACAAGCAGTATCAACACCGTTATTAAAAATATTTAGATTGGTAGCAGTATTATGTTGGCTCAATTCCAGAGCTTGTATCCCCAGGGCAGTTTGATTTCTGAATTAGTGCAAATTTTTCAAGGAAAATATATTGTCCGGGCAAGCGTGCAAATTGAAGGCGTAACCCGTGCTACGGGTATGGCAGCAGCAGAAACAGTAGAAGCCGCAGAAGACCAAGCTATAACTAGGGCGCTGATAGTTTTGGGTATTACAAATGCGCCACCAGAATCAGTGACGTTGATCTCAAATCCAGTTTCCCCGGTACAGCTAAATCCTTCCTTGAATACTAAAGGTGGATTTAGTGAGCCTACTGCTTATTCCTCTGCAAAAAATGAGGATTTTGTTAGTAGTCAGTGGCCAGCAGTCAGCGACAAGGAAATATCTATACCGCCTTCCAAAGAACGGAACATCAAACCAGAAGTAGTAACAAATAGTAAGGAACAGTACGGTTACAGCAATGCTGCGCCTCTAAACGATACCTATAGCCAGGATTTAGGTCAAAACTTTCCGATGACTGCCAACCGGGAGCTAGAATTCGATCCTCCAGTTGAGAACTTAGAAATAAATTTTGATAACCAGCCAGAAAATCAAACCTTTCCGGCAATTTCTGCCAATAATGTCACACCATTTACACCCCGGAGTTATAGCCCTCAAGAAAATGCCACTACCCCGTCAGTGACAGGAAAGAGAAAGAAAAAAGCTGAACCCGTGGATTTATCAGATGTAATTGCTAAAACAGATGTCGAACTTCAGCGTTTAGGCTGGACACCAGAACAAGGACGGGAACATCTGATTGAAACCTACGGTAAGCGCGGGCGGACTTTGCTAACTGAAGAAGAATTACACGGATTTCTCAAATACTTACAATCTCAGCCAGATCCAATAGCAGGATTTTGATTTCCAACTTCTAAATCGAGTTTTGAACTTCTAATATCAAGTTTTAAAGTCAAATAACCCCTCTTCAGTTATGAAGAGGGGTTATTTTTGGGGTTTAAGGGAATTAAAAGTGGTAAATCACCATTTACCAATCGTGAGTATTAATTAACAGCAGCAACTGCTGGACGACTACCAGCGGCGTGACGGTCAATCACTTGGTCAATCAAACCGTACTCTCTGGCTTCCTCTGGTGACATGAAAAAGTCACGTTCAGTATCTTCAGCAATGCGCTCAATTGGTTGACCTGTATGGTCAGCTAAATAGTCATTTAGCCGCTTCTTATGGTACAAAATTTCCCGCGCCTGAATTTCAATATCAGTCGCCTGTCCTTGAGCGCCGCCTAAAGGTTGATGAATCATAATCCGAGAATGGGGTAAACTCATCCGCTTACCCTTAGCACCCGCGCTGAGGAGAAAAGCACCCATACTCGCTGCCAATCCGGTACAAATTGTACAGACATCAGGGCGAATATGCTTCATAGTGTCAAAAATGCCCATACCAGCCGTCACCGAACCACCGGGAGAATTGATGTACATATAAATGTCTTTCTCCGGGTCTTCAGCATCCAAATACAGCAGTTGGGCAACAATCAAGTTAGCAATGTTGTTATCAACTTGTTGTCCCAAAAAGATGATGCGCTCACGTAACAGCCGTGAGTAGATGTCAAAGGCGCGTTCACCTCGACCCGATTGTTCAATAACGATAGGAATCATGGAAGCGTGTTTGTGGCTACTTTAAATACATTTTATCGGTGACAGCACGAAACTGGGGCTGATCTCTACTATTCCCAGGTAGATATAAGTAAATCTTGGCTTTTCTGTCTTTTTCAACAAAGGAGCAAAATGTGATTTTGCAATAGATTCAACCTCCAAGGGCACTTTTTAGCGACAAAAGCTGTCTAAGAAGATATCCCGGTTTAGGGAAGAATAAATCAAAAAACTTCAATTGTCGCCAATCTTATATCTCGGACTTTGCTGTACAACCTTGGCGATGTATTGACTAAACCGATAACCGAAATCCGATTTGCTTAGGAAATTATGTTAACTAGCAGTAACATTTTAAACATTTTTTTAGGATTTCCTTCGGCATTTATCAAGTTATTTTTGTTAGATTCGGTAAATCGGGAGTACGAGGTGTATTTAGAATAACCAGTCGTAGTTGAAATGCTATCCATTCAGAGAGAGACGTGCCATGCTGGAAAAACTTATGCAAGCCGCCATCATCACCTTCTTGCTCCATCTGATAGCAGGACTTAGCCCAAATACTTTAATTCAAACAAAGACAGCATCACCTATGCAAGAAACGCCACCAAATATTGTTAGCTTGCTATTGCGATCTTTTCAATAAGAATGTTTCATAAGTTGCACAGGTATAAGTAAGTTGCCGTAAATAAACCCAACTATATATATAGAAGATGCTTCCCTTGTAGTTAGCGCTAACTACAAAACTGCATTTTTTTACATCAACTTACTAGGCGATATTAAAAACAAAGGGATAATTCGCTCGTTGAGTTTCTTACTTAATGTACATATAGCGGTTCTCGGTTGAGTGAGGTACAAGAACCCCACCCCCAACCCCCGCAAACGAGGAGGGAGGCTAAGATGTATCTCATGTGATTAGGAAACGCTATAGTTGTCTAGGCTAACAAGCCTGAGAACAGGCTAGACTGAGCAAAGAAGGCAACTAATTGCATTTAATCATGACTAATCGCCTTGCTGAAGCTAAGAGCCTCTATCTCCGCAAACACGCCGAAAACCCGATTGATTGGTGGCCTTGGTGTGACGAAGCACTTGCAACTGCAAGGGCGCAAAATAAACCGATTTTTCTTTCCATTGGCTACTCTAGTTGCCACTGGTGTACTGTCATGGAAGGCGAGGCTTTTTCTGATATTGCGATCGCTGACTACATGAATATCAATTATCTTCCCATCAAAGTAGACAGGGAAGAAAGACCTGACCTCGATAGCATCTATATGCAAGCTTTGCAGATGATGAGCGGTCAAGGGGGTTGGCCTTTAAATATTTTTCTTTCCCCAGAAGATTTAGTGCCGTTTTACGCTGGTACTTATTTCCCTGTAGACCCGCGCTATGGTCGTCCGGGATTTTTGCAGGTGTTGCAAGCGCTTCGCCGTTATTACGATACAGAAAAACAAGAATTACAACAACGTAAAGCCTTAATTATTGAGTCTCTGCTCACGTCTGCGGTGTTGCAAGACGGTACAACAACTGAGCTTGAAGACCATGAATTACTCCGCCAAGGTTGGGAAATCAGTACAGGTGTAATTACTCCTAATCAATCTGGTAACAGTTTTCCGATGATTCCCTACACAGAATTAGCACTACGGGGAACTCGATTTAATTTTGAATCTCGCTATGATGGCAAGCAAGTTTGTACCCAACGAGGACTAGACTTATCACTGGGCGGCATTTATGACCATGTAGCCGGTGGTTTTCATCGCTATACTGTTGACCCGACTTGGACAGTACCCCACTTTGAAAAGATGCTCTACGACAATGGACAGATTGTCGAGTATCTGGCTTCTTTATGGAGTGCAGGAGTACAAGAGCCATCCTTTGAGAGGGCGGTTGCTGGGACTGTACAATGGCTGAAGCGGGAAATGACTGCGCCTGAAGGTTACTTCTATGCTTCTCAAGATGCGGACAGCTTCACTGAACCAACGGCGGTAGAACCAGAAGAAGGAGCCTTTTACATCTGGAGTTACAGCGAATTAGAACAACTGTTAACGCCTGAAGAATTAACGGAATTACAACAACAGTTTACGGTGACGCCTAACGGCAACTTTGAAGGACATAATGTTTTGCAAAGACGCCATTCAGGTCAACTGAGTGCAACGCTGGAAATGGCACTGAGTAAGCTGTTTACCACTCGTTATGGCGTTAATTCTGAGTCGCTGGAAACTTTTCCCCCGGCTCGGAACAACCAGGAAGCAAAAACCACTAACTGGCCAGGTCGCATTCCCTCGGTGACAGATACAAAGATGATTGTCGCCTGGAATAGCTTGATGATTTCCGGGCTAGCTAGGGCTGCTGGGGTTTTCCAACAACCTTTGTACCTGGAATTAGCAGCACGAGCGGCAAATTTTATTTTGGAAAATCAGTTTGTCGATGGGCGTTTCCAGAGACTCAATTATCAAGGAGAGCCAACTGTTTTAGCGCAGTCTGAAGATTACGCTTTGTTTATTAAAGCTCTCTTGGATTTACAAGCTTGCAACCCTGAGCATAAGCAATGGTTAGAAAATGCGATCGCTATCCAAGATGAATTTAACGAATTTCTTTGGAGTGTAGAATTAGGTGGTTATTATAACACATCGAGTGATTCTAGTCAAGATTTAATTGTCAGAGAGCGCAGTTACGCAGATAATGCGACACCATCAGCTAATGGAATTGCGATCGCTAATCTTGTCCGTCTGGCCCTACTCACCGATAATCTAGATTATTTGGATTTAGCGGAACTTGGTTTGAAAGCTTTTAAAAGTATAATGCATCGCGCTCCCCAAGCTTGTCCCAGCTTGTTTACAGCTTTGGATTGGTATCGTAATTCTACCTTGATTCGCAGCACAACTGAGCAAATAAACTCTCTGATCCCCAAGTTTCTGCCGGTGGCTGTGTTTGCCATCACATCTGATTTACCAGAGAGAAGCGTTGGCTTAGTTTGCCAAGGCTTGAAGTGTCTTGCACCAGCAGAAAGTGTAGAGCATTTATTGCAGCAGGTGGAGAAAAGTCAGAATAGAGGGTAATTTTTAATTCGTAGCGGTTTTTAAACGCAGAGGGACGCTGAGGAAAGGGACTTCCAACTAAAACATCGCTGTCTAGGCAGGGGAGCAGGGGGCAGGGGGCAGGGGGAGAAAGAAAAATATTATCTGAGTAAATTGGATAATTTATTTTCTGGAAGTCCCAAAGCGCAGAGGTACGCAGAGTTTTTTAAGAGAATTTGCTACGAACTTACAAAATTATGACGAACGGAAGCAAATTAACAGCAATTGTGTTAGCTGGCGGTAAAAGTTCTCGGATGGGTGAGGATAAAGCCTTGATTCCCATTGAAGGAGTGCCGTTGTTACAGCGAGTTTGTGGGATTGCCAAAGGCTGTGCTGATGTTGTTTATGTAGTAACTCCCTGGCCAGAACGCTATCAAGATTTGCTTTTGCCTGGTTGTGAGTTTATTCAGGAAGTACCTTTATCTGGAGAATCTTTAGCCCACGGGCCTTTAGTTGGCTTTGCTCAAGGGCTAGCCAAAGTAGAGACAGAATGGGTGCTGTTGCTAGCTTGCGATTTGCCGAGGTTGCGAGTTGAGGTGTTGCAAGATTGGATAACTAGACTCGATCGCGTGGGAGATAATGCGATCGCAGCTTTAGCCTATCATCCCAAAGGCTGGGAACCTCTGTGTGGTTTCTATCGCCGTAGCTGTTTGCCACAACTTTTAGAGTTTATCAACCAAGGGGGGCGATCGTTTCAGCAGTGGCTTCGGCAATATCCGGTAGAAATTTTGCCCTTAGCAGAACCAGAAATGCTATTTAACTGTAATACACCAGAGGACTTGGCTTTAAATTGAGTTGAAGAGTGGGGACTTAATCGCGAACTGAACCTACGGAAACTCTGGTAATAAATTCATTTTTTGGATATCGAACAGAATTCAGGAGTCAGGTGGTCGCCGAGCGCAGTCGAGGTGAGTCAGAATTCAGTTAGGTATTCTGTATGACTGGCGCATAGCGCAGCGTAAAGCCTTCTCTTTTCCCAAAGGGAAATGCACTCGCGTTTGAGAGGCTTCTCTTTCAGAGACGCTACACGTAGCTTGCTTCTCCGTAGGAGTATGCTTAGAGCGAGTCTACATTCGCACAGCGTCTTGTAGAGAGCATCTTGATTCTGAATTCTGAATTCTGAATTCTGACTCCTGAATTCTGACTCCTGAATTCTTGCCTATTCAACGTTTTAGCCCTAACGTGGAACTGCTAACTATATGTATTAAGGATGCGAGGAGGAATCATGGGGCAGACACAGGAGCTTGGACAGATTATCATCCTGAATGGTGTCCCGCGATCGGGGAAGTCGAGCATTGTCGCAGTGATTCAGGAGACATTTGATGGTCTGTGGATGAACTTGGGTGTTGATAGATTTATGCAAATGACTCCCGCACGATACTTGCCTGGGATCGGTTTACGGCCAGGGGGAGAACGCCAGAACATCGAACCCCTTCTTCCTATTCTGTACAGCGCTATGTATGAGTCTATCGCCGCCCACAGCCGTTTGGGTCTGAATGTCGTGGTTGATGTCGGACACCACGATGCCTACGCAATAGAACGGGCAATTTTGGCTGATAGTGCCCGATGTTTGAAAGGATTGCCAGTTTTGTTCGTAGGTGTTTACTGCCCCATCGAGATCGTTATGGAACGACGACAAAACACGGGGTGGAACGTGGGCAGTACATCTGACTCCCCAATACCACATCCGGTTCAGTTATGGCAACGTGAAGTCCACATCCCTGGCATTTATGACCTTGAAGTGGATACCTCTTTGTTAAGCCCAGGTGCTTGTGCTGAGATGATACGCCAGTACCTCGCAGATAATCCAGCACCGTCGGCATTCCAACGACTCGCTGCACAATATACTTAAGCTGTGTTTATGACTGCGATCGCTATATTTGGTATGAATTTGTAAAGTGTGTGATTCTATAAGTTGAAAGGGAAATTCAATCCCTTTCAACTAATTCTGTAGGCAGTCTACTTAACTCGACAGAATTTGCGATCGCTATCATTCTGAGGATATTGCCAAGAATATGCAAAGTGGCTAACTCCCTTCAATTGCGGGGCAAATTTGCGGAGTGCTTGCATTTGCACTTCTAGGGATGGACGATTACTAATAGATTTTCCCCACTGACCGGCTAAAGCTGGGATTATCTGTGTACCCGGTTTTGCCATACTCAAAACCCGTTGCACTTGCGCCACAATACAACTGACATTACCGCAAGTCCCATAAGCCATAGGATGCCACTCTAATGTATTGGGGAACCGATCCCAAGGTTGTAAACGAGAATCATACCCTTGTCCGACAGTTTGGTTGCCATCAGGAAAAAACACCACTCCTGTGGAAACATTTTGCTGCTTTGCTGGGTAACTAGCGATGGTGACAAAATCTAGAATTCCTTGCATAGCGTGGGCAACGGCAAGCTGCCACAACTCCCATTGTAAAACTCTTTGTCTATCGGTTGCAGGCAGGATTGACTTTTGCGCTAGTGGGAGAGTGCGTCCTTGCCAAAGGGGTTCTCCTTCCTGGGGATAAAGTTTATCAACTTCCGCTACATCTCCACCAGTGACGAATCCCTTGCTTAAAAAGCGGCGAATTAAGTCCAGCGCTTTGTAATTTTGTGCCCGTTTAAATAAAGCTTCTTGGGTTGCAGGGCTAAATAGCCATAAATCTGAAACTTTAGTGGCGATAGAATCACTTCCAGCTTGGCGGGGATAACGCACGTAATCCAATAGCAAGCCATCTGGGCGACGGCGCAAAACTTCTTGTACCAATTGATAGTAGTCGCGTTTTGCTTGTGGGTTGTAGGGATCGATAAATAGTTGAGAGCCATTATCTACCACATATAAACTCGTTTGACCTTTGCCATTACGAGCGATCGCACCTTCTCTATCTGGGCGCTGGGCGTAAGTATAGCCGAAATTTGTGGTAAACATCCAGGCATAGACCTTCAAACCACGTTGCCGACCTTTTTTAATTGCTGTGGCAAGTATATCGATGTTTTCTGTCCCTGGAGTGCGAATCACAGCAGGCCAAACCGTCGGATTAGCTCTTGCTGGTAATAGTACCTGCCCATCGTAAAATACTTCTAAATAAACTTGGTTATAGCCACCATTAACAATCCGATCCATAATCTGATCGATTATTCCTGGCTGAATGTCACAGGGATACAAGCGTAACCAAAGGGCTTGAGTTTGCGGCCAAGTTCGAGAGCGACATTCCTTTAATTTCTGCGCCTGTTCTTGTACTATCTTTTGGTAGCGTGTTTGAGCATCTTGTTTGCCTTTGAGCGCTAACAAACGCAAATTTTCTTTTTGTTGCGCCGCAGCCGATGATAACTGACAATACTCAGTTACTTGCGCCTTTGCTGGTTCGCTTCCCAAGTTGGGGAGCAACAAACTACTAGTAAAAACAACAGCGAATAAGCGCCGCCAAAATAATGTTGATCTTGCAACCTTCAAGGGACAGTTAGACATACCTACCAGTAGATGAACAAATTCAAAAGAGTTTCAGACAGGGATTTAAATTCCGACTGTAACTTGCTTACCACAGGGTAACTGAGTAAAGACGGAGTGGCTCTAACTCTGAGCTACGTGTTGACGTTCGGTCTTAAAGCCTTTATTTAATTTGCGATAATCATCGATCCCAACTCAAATAATTATGGGAAACGTGTATCGAATTATATAGTTAAATACTAAGGGTTTTAAAACCTATTTTTTCAAGACTCTCAAAGGTCTATTTCTGTTGCCGTATTTTTGTATAGCGGTTTCCAGTGCATGAAGTAGATATTAAAACTTCACCCTCAATGTGAATGCATCGGCTCGTATTATGACAGCAGTTTTCAAGTAAATGAGCTATAAAATGCAGGACTTACGCATCAGATATAAAGAGTTTCTGCCTTCTGCCTTGACAAACAAAATAGTCAGGAATCAAAAGTTTTGACACCTGACTATTGATGATGGAGTAAGCAATAGTTAATAGCTAACCGCCACGTTTCAACGCCGTCTCTACCTGCTGCAACTCTTTCTCTAGACGATTTTTGAGTTTTTCGGGTACGGGACGATTTGGGTAAGAACTGTAGTGTCCAGCTAGGGAATTGAGGGCTGTTCGTATGGTTGTAAACGAGCCAAGACCAGAAACAGAGTTAACCCGCTGGTAGCGAGCTGAAAAGTCATTAATTTTTTGACGCGCTTCTGCTTGAATTGCTGCTTTGTCTGGTGAATCTTGTGAAAGATCCAGGGCTTGTCTCATAATATTGACCACAGCTAAGGTGTCTTGACGATAATCCCCAGTCAAACTATCTGGACTGCCAGAACAACCCATTAAGCCGATTGCTACAACCAAAACCAGCGCAAGCAAACGCGACCAATAGCGCTTCATATGCATTAAGTAAAAGAATACGTAAATCAACGTCCATCCTATCTTGGATTGGTAACTTGGGGATCAATTGAATGTTGATATCCTCACCGACCTCAAGGCGCTCTTAAGAAGGAGTAATGAGTAATAAGTAATAAGTAATGAGTAAATACCCATTTTTCATCCACTCATTACTCCTTACTCATTACTTTAAAGCATTGCGTGAAGCCTTAGGATTCAGACCCAAATATGTGGTGAGTGAGGGAGTGAAGAAGGGAATAGGGTACAGGTTACAGATTATTCCCTATCACCTTTCACCTATAACCTCTCACTGATGCCCAATGCCTAACGACTAATAACTTTTTGATAAAGAGTATCCCGTTGTTGGTAGGGTCGTCCTAAAGAAGCGATCGCAGTTTGCAATTGTTCTACTTCCATACACGTACCGCCTAAAGCACCTGCCATTGTGGTGATATGCTCCTCCATCAATGTGCCGCCAATATCGTTGCAACCCCAAGCTAACGCTTTTGTCGCACCTGCAAGCCCCAGTTTTACCCAACTCTGCTGATGGTTGGGAATCCAATTACCTAAGTAAATCCGCGCTACAGCCCCTAATAGCAGGGCATCACTTAAAACTGGTTGATCGCGTCCAACACGGCGACGTAAGGATTTGGGTGCTTCTTGACCTACGAAGGGTAATAAAATAAATTCTGTGATTCTTGCTGGATATCCCCGATTGATGGCGGTTTTTTGGAGCGATCGCAATTTTTCTAAATGCCCGATTTGCTGTTCGTGGGTTTCAATATGCCCAGATAACATGGTGCTGGTGGTATGCAAGCCTAATTTGTGAGCGGTGCTGATAATTTCTAGCCAAGTGGCTGTGTCAATCTTCTCTGGACACAATATCCGCCTAACTTCATCATCTAATACTTCCGCTGCTGTTCCCGGCATTGAGCCAACACCAGCATCGCGCAAAGCAGTAATCACTTCAGCATATTCCAATCCGTCAAGTCTGGCGATAAATTGCACTTCTTGAGGAGAGAAAGCATGGAGATGTATGTGGGGAAATTCCTGTTTAATGGTTTCTACGACTTTGAGGTAGTAGGGCAAAGATTTACCATTTATCAGTGCTTGTGGATTTAACCCCCCCTGCATACAGATTTCTGTCGCACCCCGTTTTACTGCATCTGTAGCTTTTTCCAAAATTTGCGCCGAATCTAACCAGTATGCATCGGCATCACCATCATCTCGACGGAATGCACAAAAACTACAGTGCTGCTCACAAATATTAGTAAAGTTAATATTACGGTTAATTACGTATGTAACCGTATCACCTGCTTGTGTGTGGCGGAGTGTGTCTGATGTAGTACGTATTGCTGCGATCGCCTCTGGCTCAGTTTGTTGTAGCAATACCACTCCTTCTTGAGGAGATAAGTCATAGCCCATTAAGGCATGTTCAAGAATGTTTTCAACAGCAATTTTTGTCAGCATTAATTTCTTAATTTCTCAGTAAATATTAATTTTCTTATCTTGTAAACAATTAAATTCTACTTAATAAATATGACTATTCTGAATTACGAATTACGAAACAGATGCAACATTCTTTGCCGTAAGCGCTCTAAAACTGGTTCTTCTTCGGCTGATACTTCAGCAAATAGCATCTCATATATCAATGGCACTCCTAGCTGTAAATCTTCGAGAACTTCACGTTGGGTAAACACATCCTCCGGTTTCCCCTCAATCACAAGTTGTCCCCGATCCATGACAAATATCCAGTCTGCCCAACGATAAACTAAATCAAGATCGTGGGTTGCCATGATTATAGTTGTACCATCTGCATGAATATTTTTCAGGGTTGTCATCAACTTACGAGTATGTAGCTTATCGAGATACGCCGTTGGTTCATCTAGCAATAGTAGTTCTGGTTTTAGCACCATAACATCAGCTATGGAAACTCGCTTTTTTTGCCCTAAGCTGAGATGATGGACAGGTCTTTGTGCTAGTTGGGTAAGTTCAAATTCGGCTAAGGCTTGTTCAACTCGTTGTTTAATTTCTCCTGTTGGCAATCCTAAATTGCACAAGCCATAAGAAATATCTTCTTCAACGGTAGAAGCTACTAGTTGTTGCTCTGGATCTTGAAAAACTAGCCCTACTTGTTGGCGTAATTTCATCAGTGATTGACGATCGTATTTTAGAGTTTTACCGTGCCAATACACGCTGCCTTTTTGAGGTTTATATAAACCGTTAGCTAATAAAAATAATGTGGTTTTGCCGCAACCATTTTGACCTATCAGCGCACATTTTTTATGAGAAGGAATTCTGAGATTTAATCCATTTAAAGCTGATTCCTGTGCCCCTGGATAAGTGTAATATAATTGCTCAAATTCGAGTAAAAATTGTTGCATGATCATACCAATCCAATGCTATTAATAATGCACATCCTATAATTGCTTCGATGGCATACCGCTTGGATAAATGATAGCGATGAGGATGCCAAACTTTAAATTCTCCATTAAATCCCCTTGATGCTAAACTCAAGGATACTTGGCGATAGTTTTCTAAGGTTCGCTTGAGCAATTGTCCAATTAATAGAGCTAAACTTTTCATCCCAATTCTAAAAGTGCAATAGCCACCACGAGCTTGTTGGGCAGTCCATAATTCGGCAGATATGTTTAAAAGAACAAAAATAAAGCGGTACATCAATAATAATAAATCGGTTAACAGCATAGGAAAACCGACACGACGCAGAACTTGTAAAAGCTCGGTGAAGGGGATAGTTAACATAATGAAATATAAGCAGGAAAGAGACGCGATCGCTCGTGTTAAAATTGTCAATCCCTGCTCCATACCGTGAATACTGATATACACATAATAAGAGCCAATATTCAACCCTGCGGCTGAGTCATTTTGCACTAAATGTAAGTGAGAAATGTTTACGCCATTAATGACTAAAGCTGGTAAGCTTGTTAACCAGAATAAACTAGCGGCATACACTAGTTTGAAATAAATTTTGCTAGGAATTCCTGCATATATAATTGTCCAAGTACTCATCCAAACTGCAATCAAAACTTGAACTAGGGTATGGCTAAAGGCAGCGATGATCAACAGAGCGATCGCAAACAGTAATTTCTGCTCTGGTGCTAACCACCGCAACCGATTAGTGTATGCAAGGGTATCTATTTGCAGACTCATTCCTTATTCCTTTGATGTTGCGATCGCCCTTTATACAACCCAATTACATAACCAATTACTCCAGCCCCCCCCGCCGCTTGCACGGAAAATAATAAGCTTTCAACTTCTCCACCGGGCAACTCAATTAATGAATTAAACCAAGGTTTATATTCGGGCTGAATTTCTTTAATTGCATTTTCAGCATGACCATCTGCGCCGCTAAAATCTGATCCTTTAATTAATACTAATGGTGCTACTGCCAATCCCACTACTCCTAATAGCAACAGCCAGTTACTCAATCCTTTTTTAGACTGTTTCATTGTGTTGAGGTTCCCTTTTGATTAATTTCAAAAATTCTAATTCTTGAGGTGTATAAGATTGTAGCCAATTCCACACCAATACAGTTAGCAAACCTTCACTAATTGCCAAAGGAACCTGAGTAATCGCAAAAATGCCTGCAAACTTGGTAAATGAGGCTATAAACCCACCGACAGGTGCGGGAAAAGCTAGAGCGAGTTGCACGGAAGTAATAAGGTAGGTGAGTAAATCTCCCAAAGCGGCTGCTAAAAAGATGGCTATTTTTTGCTTACCAGTTAGCCGCATCGTCAAATGATATATCCAGTAAGCAGCAAATGGGCCTGCGATCGCCATCGAAAAAGCATTTGCCCCCAATGTCGTCAACCCTCCATGAGCCAACAGCAGCGCTTGAAATAACAGAACTAGACCCCCCAGGACTGACATAGCCAGAGGGCCAAATAGCACCGCTCCTAACCCTGTACCTGTGGGATGGGAAGAACTACCCGTAACTGAAGGAAGTTTCAACGCTGACAAGACAAAGGTAAAAGCTCCCGCCAATGCCAAGAGTAATTTTAGTTCTGGGTTAGCTTGGGTGATCCGAGTCAGCGATCGCAATCCTAAAACAAAAAATGGTAGCGCTACTATCCACCAAAAAATTGCCCAATTTCCTGGTAAGTAGCCTTCCATGATGTGCATAGCATAGGCTGGTGTAGACGCTCCAATAACTAGGTAAAAGCTCAAAACCACTATCAAAATTAGTGATCCGCTTTTTGACTTTAGAAGAATTCTTGGCACGCTGTATACCTCGCAAAGACATTTTAAATACTCAGTTTAAATCGGCGGGCGCTCTCATAAACGCTTCAAAATTAAAAATTAAAAATGGTAAGGACTGACAATTTTATGGAAATGCAATTTATTTCATCTCTAAGTAAATAAAATGCACCACAGCATAGCAACAGTCTCTTAGTTTCGTCCATATCCAGGTGCTATTATACGCGTTGTTTATATTCTAAGTACTGTCAAGGCAATAAGCATACCAATAAAATAGACATCAAAAGTTAGCTTCATTTGAAGATTATTTATACATGCTTAAAAGATAAATACTGATAAAAATTAGAAAATTTGACTGGAATGTTCACGGACTGATTTTAATTTGATCTAAATTTAATAACTTAACGCAGTAGTTCTAAAGCACTATAAATTATTGACAATAATTATTAACTCTTCTAATATTTAAAAGCAATTGCAAAATATTTGCAATTCTTTATTTGGTGCTAACTGTAACTAAATGTCATGCCCAACAACTTCGCTCTAGGTAACGGAAAACCTTGGAGCCGCCGTCAATTGTTGAAGCTGGGCCTAGCAGGTGCTGGAGTAACTGGTGCAGCTGGACTTTGGCAGATGCTAAATCTACAAAGTAAGTCAATCGTTAAAGTGCCACCATTCGATAGGTCAGCACCAGACGACGTTACTAACCCAATGAAGATGTTAAGGGATTTTGATTATGGGACGGTGAAGCAAGAAAATGGGCGGACTATCCGGGAATTTCAGTTAACTGCTGGTTCTTCCATCATAAAACTCAATAGTGCTGTCTCTTACAACATCTGGGATTTAAACGGTCGCATACCAGGGCCAACGCTACGGGCAAAACAGGGCGATCGCATCCGGGTACTATTTCTCAATAATGCGGGACATTCTCACTCTTTGCATTTTCATGGCGTTCATCCAGCAGAAATGGATGGTGTTCGCCCCATCAGCAACGGCAAAGCCACGATTTATGAATTTGATGCTGAACCTTATGGCGTTCACCTATACCACTGCCATATCGAACCAGTCACCCGCCACATCGCTAAGGGGCTGTACGGAATGTTTATTATCGATCCACCGACTCCCCGTCCCCCAGCTGATGAGATTGTATTAGTGATGGGTGGGTATGACGTGAATGATGATAGCCATAACGATTATTACGCCTTCAATGGTTTGCCCCACTATTACATGCATCATCCCATTGGCATTTACAAAGATCAGTTGATTCGGCTGTATGTCCTCAACATCATTGAATACGATCCGGCAGTGACGTTTCATCTCCATGCCAACTTCTTTGATGTCTATCGCTATGGCATGAGTATGACTCCTAGTGAGAAAACTGATGTGATTACGATGGGTGTAGCAGAAAGGCACATCTTAGAATTTTCTTTTCGCTATCCAGGTAAGTATATGTTCCATCCCCATCAAGATGCGATCGCAGAAAACGGTTGTATGGGTCAATTTGAAGTAATTACTGAGAGCAACTCTCAAAATACTGTTAAGAGTTCCTGACGATATTATTAGTAATTTGTAATTAATTTATTAAAATTTTAGCAAACTATTTGATAAAAAATCTCATTATATGCAAAAGTAAAATCTATGACAATCTGTCAAACAAACTATTTTCTAGTAATAGTTTGAAATGTTTCAATTAATACCTTTTTTAGTTGTGCGAGGAGCAAAGATGATAAAACTTCGTTATATCTGTTTAACAGCAGCAGCAGCCTTAATAGTTACCTTGAGTTCTTGTAGTAATACACCAACCGCAGAAAATCCATCAGCACCAGTTCCTAACACTCCCGCTACAGAGGCAGTAAGTAGTAACAGTCATAGTGGTCACGGTAGCAAAGACAAAATTAACATTAACAGCGCTATATTGTCAGAATTGGATAAGTTTGAAGCCAAGCTAGGTATCCCGGCTTTATCAAACAAAATCCAGGCAAATCGTCCCTACGGTAGCCCAGAAGATTTAGTTACTAAAAAAGTAATTACTCAAGAACAGTTCGACCAAATTAAAGACCAAGTTGGTGTTCAAGAAGTGGTACTCACAGGTGAGGCAAAAGATGTTGATTATATGTCTAAATTAGGCTTAATGAAAGGGCATCTTTTGGTAGCACAAGAACTGCTCGATCAGAACCAGCCGAAACAGGCAGAACCTCATATTGGGCATCCAGTTGAGGAGATTTACGTTGATGTAGAAGATCAACTTAATGAACGCAAAGTCAAAGAATTTAAGACAACTTTGGTGAGTTTGCAAGATTTAGTGAAATCTAGTCCCAAGGATAGCAAAATTAAAACTAATTTTACTTCTTCAGTGCAAGCAGTTGATTCCGCGATCGCAGCTTTGCCAGCAGATCAACGCTCAAAACCAGGATTTACGCTACAGGTAATTAACGAACTACTAGATGCAGCTAACTCCGAATATGGCGCGGCGATCGCAGATGGTAAAGTAACCGCCCCAATTGAGTATCAAGACTCCCGTGGTTTTGTCGTTTACGCCAATGATTTATACAAAGGAATTTCTAGTCAAGTAGCTCAAGCAGATCCCGAAGCGCACAAAGCGATTGATACTAGTTTCGCTGAACTCATAAAAGTTTGGCCCGCCGCCATCCCACCAGCAAAAGCAGTCAAAACACCTAATGATGTTACCAAACTGGTGAAAACCATTGAGGAAAACTCTCAAAAAGTGGTTGACAAATCCAATACCCAAGCACAGCGATAACACTTTAATTTAATGGAAAGTATAGGTTAAGGAGTTTAAAATAGTTAGGAGTTAGGAGTTAAGAGTTATGAATTATGAATTATGAGTTATGAATCCCAAATTACTAACTCCTAACTTCCAACTCCTCACTTCTAACTCCTAACTAATTACACTCCCTTCGTTACTTTAACTAACAACTGATGCAAGAACTTGACCATAAAAAGACTATTGACCTGCTCAACGCCATCATGGAATTTGAACTAGCAGGAGTAGTGCGCTACACACATTATTCTTTGATGGTAACTGGCCCTAACCGTATTCCGATTGTGGCTTTTTTTAAAGCACAGGCAAGTGAATCTTTACTTCATGCCGAACAAGTAGGAGAAATTCTCACCGGTTTAGATGGGCATCCCTCCCTGAAAATCGCCCCAATGGAAGAAACCTACCAGCATAAAGTCAAGGATATCTTGGAAGAAAGTTTATCCCATGAAAAAAAGGCATTGGATCTGTATAAAAAATTGCTCGAAACTGTCACCAATGCCAGCATTTACCTTGAAGAATTCGCTCGCGGTATGATTGGACAAGAAGAGATGCATAATCTCGAGCTGAAAAAGATGCTACGCGATTTTAGTTAATAGTCATTAGTCCTTAGTCATTGGTCATTAGTCACTTGTTATTAGTCATTAGTCATTAGACAAAAACAAAGGACAAAGGACTAATGACAAGGGACTAATGACAAAGGACAAAAGACAAAGGACAAAAGATGAATTTTAGTACTGCTCTACCTACTTTTGTAATCACACTTCGAGAAGGAGTAGAAGCTGCCCTTGTTGTTGGTATTGTGCTAGCTTTGCTAAAAAAAGCTAAACAATCTCGACTGAACTCTTGGGTATATGCTGGTGTCGGCGTTGGCGTTGTCGTCAGTGCCTTAATAGGCGTGTTATTCAGTTGGATAATTCAAATACTGGGAGCAGCGAATCCTCAATACACCACCGTAGTTGAGCCAGCTTTGGAAGGTGTATTTAGTGTATTAGCGATCGCAATGCTCAGTTGGATGCTAATCTGGATGACTAAACAAGCCAGATTCATGAAAGCTACAGTTGAGGGGGCAGTAACAGAAGCGCTGACACAAAATTCAAATGCTGGCTGGGGTGTTTTTACTTTAATTTTAATTGCCGTTGTCCGCGAAGGCTTTGAAACTGTTCTGTTCGTTGCAGCAAATTTTCAACAGGGATTAATGCCAGCATTGGGTGCTATTGCTGGTTTGGTAACGGCATCCGCTATTGGAGTGCTGCTATTTAAATGGGGCGTCAAAATTAACATCCGCCAATTTTTCCAGGTAATGGGCGTTTTATTAGTGTTGATTGTGGCTGGGTTGGTAGTTTCAGCCTTGAAACACTTTGACGAAGCTGTAGCTAACCTTGCCCTTAGCAGTCGCGCTACAGAAAACCTTTGTTTCTATTACGAACATTTTACAAAAGTCCACTCTTGTATTTTGGGGCCAATGGTTTCCAATACTTCCACAATCTTGCCTGACGAACAGTTTCCTGGGATTATTCTCAAATCTTTATTTGGCTATAGAGACAACCTCTATCTTGTACAAGCAGTGGGATACGTGACATTTTTGCTCACCATTGGAGGATTGTATTTCCGCAGCCTTGGAGGTGCTTCTCGTGAAGGTAAAAAGAATATCCCCTTTGGACAAAAACCAATTAGTTCTGCAAAAGATTAAAAGCACAGTCAATTTTATATTTCTTGCCTAGTTCCCAGTCTCTGACTGTGAATTCCTATTGGGAGGCTCCGCCTCCCCTATTCATGAATGACAAACATTTGAAAATAGAACCTAAAACAAGATTTTAAATTATATTTATTGAGCTAAGTACCTTGTGGTGCAAACAACGCTTGCTTAAGCTGCTGACAAGCCTTTTCTATTGCATCTATACTACCTGGATTTACTAGACCAAAATAATCAAACACATAAACTCGGTTATTTTTAGTTGCTTGCAATTTCTGCCAAAAAGCTTCCTTTTTCAAAGAATCTAAAAGCGCTACTTCAGAATTTCCTTGCGGAGGATTAACTAAAATTATCACCTCTGGATTTGCTTCTAAAACTTTCTCAGCCGAAAGCGTCACATAGCCACCAACTGGACTTTTTCCTTGTAAATCTGCGGCTATATTTTTCGCCTGAAACTTCGCTAGCAAATCCCCTGCCCAACTGTTTTTATTTGGCGCTAAAATTGGTTGACGACTAACCAGTGCTAGAGTAGAAGGACTCTGAGTTGGTTTATCTGGTAAGAAAGTTTGGTAACGGTTTAACAAAGGCTGAGGATCGGCATTAATTGATTTAGCAAGTGTTTTAGTAACTTCTTCTAGAGATTCCCAGCTATTCACCTTAGTGAGCAAAGTCGGAATTCCTAGTTGCTGAAGTCTTTGAATTGGGATATTAGAAAAACCTTCAGCACCAATAACTAAATCTGGTTTGAGCGCTACCACTTTTTCTAAATTTGGCGGACTTTGACCTTCACTAACGCGGGGAATATCCTTAAATCTGGAGTCATTATTAAATAATTTACTACCAGTGATTCCAACAATTTTTGTTTCATCTAGTCGAGAGATAATATCAGCCGATAGAGAAGAAAGAGCAACAACTCTTTTTGCTGATCCTTTTGGTAATTGTTGAGAGTTCGTGTTAGTCGCCTCAGTGGTATTTTCCACTTTGGTTTGTGGTTGCTGAGTATTTGCAGTGGTGCAAGCAACTAAAACTATACTCAACAAAATTGCTAAAGTAGATACGAGCCAGCGACGATGCATATTAAAATTCCATATATGAGTAGGAATGGTATAACATTAGCATTCGTAATTCGTAATTACTAATGATGCTATCAGTTGAATTACGAATTACGAATTATTAATGTAATTTTTCCAATCCCCAGTTAAACTTACTTCGTCTCCATCCAATTGTCACCAACACGCGCCTCTACAAGCAAAGGCACACTCAACTGCACTGCATTTTCCATCACCGATTTAATTTGTAGTTGTAATTCTTCCCACTCATTAGGAGGGATTTCAAACACTAATTCATCATGAACTTGCAACAACAAACGCGCCTGATAGTTCTTCAAAACCTCATGCAATCTCACCATTGCAATTTTGATAATATCCGCGTTAGAACCTTGAATTGGTGCATTAGCCGCGGAGCGTAATAAACCCGCATCATAAGCACCCAAATTTTTCAATTTACTCAGATCAATATCTTCTGGATTACTGCCTTTTAATTTACGTAAACTGTTATTAGTAAAGTCAAAATAACGACGGCGACCGAAAATGGTTTCTACATAACCAAGAGCGATCGCTTCTTTTTTGACTCGCTCTAAATATCCAAAAACTTTAGGATATCGTTCATTAAACCGCTTAATGAACTCGTTGGCAATGTTTTTATCTATCCCAGTTGAGCGCGAAAATCTGAGAGAACCCATTCCATAAATCACGCCAAAATTGATAGTTTTTGCCATCCCTCGTTCTTCTGAGGTGATATTTTCTTTTTCAAATACTAACCGCGCCGTCACAGTATGAACATCTTCATTTTGCTGATATGCTTGCACTAATATCGGCTCTTGACTCAAATGAGCCAAAATTCGTAATTCAATTTGTGAGTAATCAGCAGCCACCATTAACCAACCAGGTTCAGGCAAAAATGCCTTCCGAATTTGGCGACTAAAAGCTGTACGAATGGGAATATTTTGCAAATTCGGGTTAGAAGAAGATAACCTACCCGTTGATGTTGCTGCTTGATTAAAATCAGTATGCACTCGCTGGGTATCTGGACGCACCAATGCAGGTAATGCATCAACATAAGTAGACTTTAATTTGGATAAAGTGCGATACTCAATAATCGCCTCAACAAACCCAGTGTTATCATCTTCTTGAAGTCTTTCCAGTGTTGCTGCGTCTGTAGAGAAGCCCGTTTGTATTTTCCGAGAATGTTTGGTGCTTAACCCCAGCTTTTCAAACAAAATTTGGCTCAATTGTTTAGGAGAACCTAAGTTAAAATTTTCCCCAGCTATTTCAGTTGCTTGCTCTTTTAACCTAGCTAACTCTGTTTCTAAATGCTGCGAAAGTTCTTGCAAATAAGCTGAATTAATCCGAACGCCTGTATATTCCATTTGGGCTAAAACCGCTTCTAATGGCTGCTCAACTTCCACTAATAGCTTAGACAAAGCTGGAAATTTATCCAGTTCCTCACGCAATTTTGCCACTAAACCAAAGGTAGAATAAGCATCCATCCCACAGTAGTCAGCTACGGCGGGAATATCTATATCAGCGATAGTTTTGCCTTTAGGAACTAAATCTAAATAACTTTTAGCTATCAATCCCAAATATCGCTGCGACAAATCCATCAAATTATGACTTGAATCTGGATTTAGAATGTAACTTGCCAGCATGGGATCAAACACCACTCCCGCCAAGTTAATTCCTTGACACCTGAAAACTAAGCGGTCAAATTTGGCATTTTGTAAAGCTTTTGGATAATCCGCACTTTCGAGAATTGGGCGTAATACTTCTAACACCAAATCTTTATGCAAATTTTCTCCAGTTTTATGCCCCACAGGAATATAGGCCACCTCATCTGGTTCCGTTCCCCAACAGCAACCAATTCCTACTAACTCAGCATCTCTTGGTTCTAAAGCGGTAGTTTCAGTGTCCCAAGCAACGGGTGTTTCTAGATTAGTGAATTTTTGCAAAATTTTCACTAACTCAGTTAATTTAGCTTCGGTATTGATGATACGTGGTGTAATTGGAGAAGTCGATTGTTGTGGAACTGCTGCTGTATCACTAGCACTGAAAAACCACAAATCATTATCTTCATCACCACTGAATTCTGAGTTAGTAGACTTGGGATTATTTGCGTCTGTTTTAGTTTCTTGCTTTTCTTCAACTTTGCCACCAAAACGCTGCTGAAGGTCGTTTATCCTGCCTAAAAAAGACTTGAATTCTAATTTTTCTAAAATTGGTGATAAGACGCTTGTATCAAACCCTTTTAATTTGCAATCTTCTAAATCAAATTCTATCGGAACATCTAAAACTATAGTTGCCAAATAGCGAGACTTCTCGGCATCTTCTTTACCTGCTGCCAGTTTTTTCTGAGTTGCACCTTTAATTTCATCTAACGCAGCATAAACATTTTCAAGTGAACCATAGGTATTCAGCAGTTGCACTGCTGTTTTTTCCCCAATTCCCTTGACACCAGGAATATTATCTGATTTATCACCACAAAGAGCTTTGAAATCAACAATTTGTGAAGGTAAAACGCCCATTTTCTCTTTGACTTGTTCTGCTTCAAATTCTGTGATGCTATTTGTGGAGCGTTTTAAGGCATCTGGACTAAAATTTAGAACAGTGATTTCTTTGTCAGAGTCGATTAGTTGAAATAAATCGCGATCGCCAGTGAGAATCTTCACCCTATACCCAGCCGCAGTTACTCGCTGTGCTAAGGTTCCCAAAACATCATCAGCCTCAAAACCAGGGGCAGTGAAAAAGGGTAGATTGAAGCCATTCAGCAACTCATGCAGGTTTTCTAAGTCGGGAATGAAGTCTTCTGGCGTTTCCGGGCGATCGGCTTTATAAGTCTCGTCCGCTTCGTGGCGAAAAGTTGCCTCAGCCAAATCAAAAGCGATCGCCATTGCTTGTGGCTGTTGTGTTGCCATTACCTCCAGCAGGCACTTCACAAAACCAAAACATATACTCGTAGGAATCCCTGCTTTAGTACGCAGTCCTCCATCTCGCCCTTTGGCGAAAGCAAAGTATGAACGATAAGCCAGCGAGTGCCCATCTACGAGGATGAACGTGGGGCGTGTTGCAGTTGCAGAAGTCAAAGTTTCAGACATAGCCCTATTTTAGCCAGAAGCCTTGTCACATAGTTAGCAATTTCAGATGCTGGTTCTGCTTGACTTTGGCGATAATAGCCCAGTTTTTGCGTACCAATTGCTCTTGAGTATGATTTTAGACAAATTTATATTTACGCATTTGCAACTTTAGTACGGAAGGGAAGTAGAACCAACTTTTGGCAGAGATACCAGCTCAATTAAGTACGTGAGTATAAGCATAGTAACCGGATAGTAAATAGATCCCCAACTTATCACCAAAAGTCGGGGATCTATCTCCTGAGCGTTTTATGTTTAATTAGGTTGACCTAGCTTACTTCTCAGGAACCAATAAAAACTAGCTTAATATTTCGACATAATATTACCACTATCAAAACCTCTTGCCTTAATAAAACTTTATATGTACCAATCAAAAAGTCTATTTATCGAAGGAATTTGAACATAATAACTTTACATAAAGTTACGTGTATTTATCAAGACTACAAGCAAAGTTTCAGAGTTAGAAATAGGTTAGTAATCCCGTAATGATTCGTTTCAGAAAAGCATCTTCTATCCATGACAACAAAACTATTCAACACTCTAGCTGCTGCTACAACTTTGGCAGGAATTGTTGCAACATCTGGCGCAGCTAATGCAGCTTCTCTCTCATACACTAGTTCCACTAATTACGATTTCACAAATATCATTGATGCACCTCTGAGCGTCCAAAAATTTGACTCATCTTTGGGTACACTCAAGGGTGTAACAATAAGTTTTACTGGCGACATACTTGGAAATGCAGGTTTTGAAAATAGGAGTCCAACCCCGACTCAGGTGACAGTAAATCTTGCTAGTCAACTCAGCTTAAAACTAAATAATCAGTCTCTGTTTGCGCTCAATCCACAAGATATATCGAGTTATCAAGCTGCTAAATATGATGGTACTACTGATTATAGTGGCACCTCTGGAAAGACTGTTTCTAACTTAACTGCCACACAATCTGCAACTCAGTCTTTCACCAATACCCAATTCTTGCAGTCTTTCACTGGTAATGGCGACATAGACTTTTTGTTCTCAGCTTTAGCCAATTCAGTAGTTACGGGTTCGGGCAACATGAGATCCTATATTGATACTTATGCCAAAGCAGGTATCAAAGTAACTTATGACTACGATGAAGTGAAAGCAGTACCTGAATCCTCTGCCACACTTGGAATTGGTTTAATTGCTGGGCTTTGTCTATTGTCACAACGCAAAAAAAGCTGGATCAAGGTCTCCAATTCATAGACTTTCTTGAATAGGTAGGTTTTTCGATCCTATCTATCGATCAGGCGATCTAAATTTAAATAAAAAAACCCGATTTGTTCGAGAATCGGGTTTTTTATTGCGCCTATTAGCCATAATTTTTAAACCTTTTTAAATAAATCCAAAATCCTCAAAGCAAGTGTATTGCTCTTTGGGATAAATCTAAAATCTAAAGTTGTGTAAGTCAACATCCTCATGGTAAGGGAATTGGATTGACTAAAGATGCCAATTTTTTCAACTACTCCCCACTGGTCGCTAGAGCCTGTTAACCTCTTACTGGAACTTAAAATCTAGGAAATTATGCAGAAAGCATCTACTGACAATCAGGCTGCTGCAAAAGAAATTAAGCTATTAGTTTTGGATATAGATGGCACGATCGCTGGACACTCTAATACCATTAGCGAACCTGTAAAGCAAGCAATCTTTGCGGCGCAAGCACGAGGAATTCAAGTGGCGATCGCCACAGGTAGAATGTATCGTTCAGCTTTGCGCTTCCACCAAGACATCGGCTCTACCCTACCATTAATGGCCTATCAAGGAGCCTGGATTCAAGACCCAATCAGCCAAAAAATTCATCGCCATTGGGTTGTTTCCAGAGAAATCGCCCACCAGTTACTCGACTATTTTGAACAGCCTGAGTTGCGATCGCTTCTATCTGTTCACTTTTACATCAACGATCAGCTATATGTTCGTGAGTTAACCAGAGAAACCAAAACTTATGCAGAACGTTCTGGTATTATCGCGATTCCTGTGGGTGATTTGCGTCAAGCCTTAACGAATGAACCGACAAAAATTCTTGCTTTATCTGATGACACTGACTTAATCGATAAACTATTAGGAAATTTGCGCCGCCAATACACACCCGGTGAACTTTATATGACGACATCTGTTGCTACCTTTTTTGAAGCAACTAACGCCTCTGTAAATAAGGGGACTGCTGTACGTTACCTAGCCGAAGAATTGCTGGGATTACAGTTAGCCAACGTGATGGCGATTGGCGATAACTTCAATGATGTGGAAATGCTGGAGTATGCCGGACTTGGTGTAGCTATGGGCAACGCACCAACAGGAGTGCAAGCGATCGCTAAGTGGGTAGCTCCTAGCGTAGAGGAAGATGGGGCAGCAGTAGCAATTGAAAAGTTTTTGCTGTAGTTAGGGCACTTTTTAAAATCTAACCCATACAAATCAGAAAGGACACCGACGACTGGCCGTGTTTCGTCTCGGTGCCCTAGCTGGTTCGCTCCTCACACACCTGCTAATGTATCCGAGGTGGTGCATCGAGTCAATAGCTATATAAAAAGTTTTTATTTTTGCCTAAGCGACATTACCGATTTATAACTCCAAAGGCGCAAAAACCCCCAGATTTTCCTCTAGGACAAATTTTAATACTGACTGAGTAGCCATGAGCAATCCGAGTCTAGCTTGGGCTAGTTCTGGTGATGTAATTTTGATCTCACCCCAAATCCGACAATTAGACCAAAACTTTTCAAAAGCCTGGCTCAAATTCAGCGCTATTTTTTCCCATTTCACAGAACCGCTAACATCAGGACACTCTATGTTGTCTACCACTTGTATTAATTCGCCAATTAGACGACGCTCATCTGGGTGATTGAGTTGTAGTGTTCCGTCGCAATTAAGCCAAGGTAGGGGGTTAGGAGAGATAACATCCCAAAAAGCTGGACTAGTCTTTGGAACTGGTTCTCTAAGTTTAATCAATCCCTCTCGATGAGCCAGAAGCACTAGCGAACAGCAGCGTGCATGAGCATATTCAACAACAAACAATAAATTGGGCATTGGGCATGGGGCATTGGGCATTGGGCATGGGGCATCAATTGTGTCCTCTGCTCCCCTGCTCCCCTGCTCCCCTGCTCTCTTTGAACTTCCGACTACGAGACTTTGTAACCAAGTCGCTAAGGTTGAGTGAGTTAATTCAAAACTTATCAAACCAGGGGGAACTATTTGGATGCTAAAAACGTCGTCACAAATCCCTGATAAATCTGAAGCGATCGCACTAGCAAGCTCCATCGCTTTTCGATTCTGAGATTTTGATAGTCGCAGAGATACACTTGAGGTATAGAAAACTCTATCATCATCTCTACCTTTATGTAGAGGAATTTTTTCCCCTTTTATGCATATATTTTCTGAATTATAAGTATCAATGCTTAGTGATTTTATTAGATAACTATATAGTAGCTGTTTGATTGACGTATATTTGCTAACTGGTAATTTATAATGCACGTAATATTATTTAAATAGTCATGTAAGATATATTTGTTACATTTCTGTCATCTGTCTTGCGGTATAAATTTAATTTAGATGAAGAAAAATGAGAAGAGGATAAAATTTGATGAATAATCGATGAATAGTAAGTAAACTTTACTACCATCATTGTACAGTAGGAAGTATAACAAAAGAGTAGAGAGTAATTTGCTTTCTATTCTTTGGATTGGCTGGCGCTGTTAGGCGTTAAGCCTGCCTCGTCAACACAAAGACACTCCTTGCACCCTTTTATTTACGTCTTTGTCTTCAGCCGAACGCTCTTTGTTACCTATGCAATCTCCATCCTCCTTTTCTGAGGCATCACGGCCTTTTTTGACTTGGCAACGCATTCTTGACTGGGCTCAAGAACACTATCGCTGCCGCACCTTTAGCAAAGATGAGCGCATTCCAGCCCGGCCTGGATTGCTGTATTTGGTGCAAAGGGGTGCGATCCGCATGGTAGGAACCGCCCAAGTTAGTGCGACTGCTAGTCAGCTAACGTCTCGACGAATCAACAGAACTCCAGAAGAAGCGTTCTTGGGTTTTGTGGGAGCGGGACAGCCATTTGAAATTGTTGCTCAGTCACCATTCACACTCCAGGCTTACGCCCATGTCGATCAAACAGCGGTGCTGTGGATGTACTGGCACGATTTAGACAATTGGCCTCACTTCCGTCGCGAAGTTATGGATGCCTTTAGGTATCAGCACCAGCGTAAGCTGCTGTGGCTGAGTGCCTTGGGACAACGCCGCACAATTGACCGACTCTTAGGATTTCTCACATTGTTAATTGAGGAATATGGAGAGCCAGCAATGAGCGACACCGATCCTGATGTGATTCGCGGTTATTGTCTGCCTTTTCCCCTCACTCATGCCCAAATTGGTAGCGCGATTGGTTCCACTCGTGTCACCGTCACCCGCTTGATGGGTAAGCTGCGTCAACGTGGTTTAATCTTGACTCAAGGGGATAATCTCATTTGCTTGCCAGCAGAGTCGATTAATAGAGCTGGTTAAAGCATCGGTTCAGAGCGGCGATTTCCGCCACTCTGTCTTGAGTGCGATTCGCTCTTGTCAGCGAATTTTGACAAATCCCGCTTGGGTAATCAGTTGCTGTCCCTGCTCAGTCAGCAGTAAGTTGGCGTAAGCGACACCTGCTTGCTGCTCAGTCTGACCATTCTGTTTGACCACCACAAACAGATTGCGGGTAATCGGGTATTTTCCTGATTGGAAGGCCTCAATGTTCAACTTGTTCCGTTTACCAGGACATTCAGACGGGAGGACAGAAGGTTCTTGGTATGGAGCAATGTATTGTCCTTGTGTGCGCCCCAACGGCAAGGACTTGATTGAGCATTGAGGAATCACCTCTGGGGCAGAAGCGTAGTAGATGCTACCAGGACTATCAGCCAATTTTTGCAAGGCTTGGGTGGTTGTGGAGAGAAATTCTACATTGGAGCTGAAAGCTTGACCACCCAAGATGTCTTGGACAAAAAGTTCGACAGTACCGCCATCAGCAATGCGGCGGGAATAGGGCTTGATCGGGATATTGGGGCCGCCCACTTGGCTCCAATTATTGATTTTGCCTATGTAAATTGACTTTAACTGTTCTACTGTTAATCCTGAAATATTCAGGTTGGGGTTAACTGCAACCGCTAAACCATCAATTGCCACAGGAATTTGTTTCAAACTGAACCCACGCTGCTGGGCACGGCTTAATTCCGGATCTAGAACTGGTCGGGAGGACTGGGCAAAAGCTAGTTGACCGTCTATCAAGGACTGAATGCCAGTACCAGAACCAGGTGATGCATTGCTGGGTTCTACATATCGCAGCCGTAACTCTGGCCTCGCAGCTTGAATTACTGGATCGACTACTAGTCGAATCGGTGCCCAAGATGTACTGCCTCCGTAATTAAATAATCCTGTAGGAACATCCTTTACTGAAGTGAAAGTATTACCACTAGGTTGTTCTGAACCATTTTGGGGCGTTTTGGTGCTACCAGAATTAATTGTATTTAGATCGACACCAGATTTTCTAGTAAACCACCAAAAACCACCAGCTATTAGCCCGACGGTGATTAGGATGGATAATACAAGAATAGTTGTTTCATTTTTTTGGGACATAGTATAATTACCCGCGCGTCCATTCAATATAAGTGCTTGACTTGACAAGTGCTTGCTACTTGAGATTGTATTTGGAGGACGGGTGTTTTATTAAAAATGCTGACAAATCCTCACTTCTGACTACTTTAGAAATCAAGGTATAATAAATTTCCCCTGGATTATTCGTCTTTTTCTCAAGGCTTAAATGTTGGTGAGGATAAGTTGTTAGTTGATACTAAGATTTTTCCCCATAAAGCTTAATTTCTCATCTTGAGGGTTTTTCCAGGTTAACTATTGGTTAATTTTTAATTTTTTATTGCTGATTAACGCACTGGTTCAAAGTCATAACCAGTCCGAGAGCGAGAACCAGGAACAATTTTTACAAGTTGAACTGGTGCATTGCGATCGCCTGATGCTAAAAACCGAATTGTACCAGAAGCGCCAGTGGCAGAAAAGTCAGATGACAAGAGTGCTTGTTGGACTCCAGATCGCGTGGGATTACGTTCTAATGCCGCAATTAGAGCTACAGTGGCATCATAGCTGAGGGCACTTCGCCAACTCACATCACCGCCCCATAACTGCCGCGATTTCTGGGGAAAATCTGACTTAGGATCGCCCTCAATATGCCAGGGAACTGCCACTATCATTCCCGCAGCTTGCTCTCTGCCAATTTCTAAAGTTTTAACGGTGTAAACATCATCTCCTCCTAGCAGAGTTAAGCGTTTCTGGTTAATTTGAACTACTTGTAGGGCTTTATCGAGAGTTCCAGCGTTAGCAGCTAGCATCATCACTTCTGCACCTTGCTTAGTTGCTTGTTCTAGACTTTTAGCCGCACTAAAATCCGCTTTGGATAAGTCAAATTCGCTGGATACCTGTCCACCCTCTAGGGAAACGGATGAAACAAACTCCGATTTCAAAGACTGGCTATAGTTACTCTGAGAATTAAAGAAAACCACTGCATTTTTTTTCTGCAAGGTTTTCACCATATAGTTAGCTAAACTTCTCGCAGCCATAAAATCACTGGGAACTGTCCGAAAAACGTAGCGGCTAAAGTTAGAAATTTTGACAGATGTACTAGTCGGAGATATGGCTACAAGTTGTCCAGAAGTATAGATAGCACCAGCGGCTAAGGTGGAATCGCTAGTATTCGGCCCAACTACACCTAATACTTCGGAATTACTGACTAGGTTGGAAGCGATTTGCTTGGCTATTTCTGGATTGTCGTCATCGTTGGCTATCCCTACCCTTAAGGGTACTCCCTTGATTCCTCCAGAGCTATTAACTTGATTTTGGGCTTGGGCGATACCACGTAAAATTTCTAAAGAAACATTGGGGTCAGTGCCAAATGGTACAGAAGCCACGATGGTATAGCTCTTGGAAGAACCAATGCGGGCATTGTTAATAAAAATTAACGTTTCTGGATCGTTTCGGTTGAGTTTTAGAGCAGCTGTGAAATTGGCGATCGCTTTATCATAACTTTTAGCAGCGATCGCCTGTACTCCTTCTTTTTTCACTGGAGAAATGTCACCTGGAGTAAAAGATTTTTCCCCAAAACTAATACGGTCTTGCAAGGATGGATTGTTGCCTGGTTCCTGATTTGGAATAATGTTATTACCAATTTTGGCCCCATTGTTACTAAACCACCAAAAACCACCGCCAATTATGCCAGCTGTCAGCAGCAGAGCCAAAGCTAAAATTGTGGTTTCATTCTTTTGTGACATGAACAAGTTTAAATAAAGTAAAAATATTTAATATTTGATTATTTGGCTAAATCTAAGCACTTTAATCATTTAATTCTGACAAATCCAGCTTTTTCGATTAGTTCTTGACCTTGAGATGTCAGCAGCCAATTTGCATAAGCTTCGCCAGCTTGCTGATCTGTTTGACCATTCTGTTTAACGATTACAAATAAATTGCGGGTAATTGCATAGTCTCCACTACGAAATGCTTGACTATTCAACTGGTTGCGTTTACTGGGACATTCAGATGGAGAGACAACAGGTTGTTGATAAGGAGGCACAAATTGACCGCTGATTCGCCCTAATGGTAGCGACTTAATAGTACATTGTGGTACAACCTCTGGGGCAGAAGCATAATAAATTGCGCCACTATTCGCGGCTACTTTTCGTACTGCTTCTGTGGTTGTGCCAACATAACTAACGTTAGTACCAAAATTTTCTTTATTTAAAACATTTTCGATAAAGAATTCCACTGTACCGCCAGCTTCTTTGTTGCGAGAATAGATTTTGATTGGTAAATTTGGCCCACCCACTTGTTGCCAATTAGTAATCTTGCCAGTGTAGATGTCTTTAAGTTGGGCGACGGTTAAACCAGGTATATTGAGATTGTAGTTAACCGCGATCGCAACACCATCAATCGCCACAGGAATTTCTTTCAAACTAAATTCTTTTTGTTTAGCTTCGGTATTTTCTTCAACTTTAACTGAGCGAGAAGATTGAGAAAAAGCTAGTTGATTATCTATCAACATCTTAATACCAGTTCCAGATCCTGCTTGACCTGAAGCAGGTTGAGTATAGCGTAAAGTAAATTGAGGACACAGGCTTTCTAGTACTGAGTCTACATCTTTACGGATAGGTGCCCAGGTTGTACTACCACCATAGTTGAATGTCCCTTCTGGGAGATTTGGGACGTTACATCTGTTGTTGACAAACTGGTTTATGGGATTACCTGTGTTACCATTCCCGGAAGTTTTAGGAACAGTTCCAGTTAATTGCGCCCACCGTTCCATAAGAAACCATAGACCACCAAAGATTAAACCAATAGTGATGACAACGGCTAAAAAAAGACTAAGTGTTTCGTTTTTCTGAGACATTTATGTAGCTGTTAGCACCAGAAGTTTTTTAAAGTAAGAGAGATAATAATTTATAAATAAGTCGAAATACCGCTGTCAATGAAATAGCTACTAAGCCTGCTCCAACTGCTAAAATCACCACTGACGGAAGGTCAAGTCCTCCCCGTAAAAAGGGGACAAAAAAAATAATCGCAAAAGTAATTGTGGGAATAATTAATAAATCGAACTTTTCAATCCACCGCTTAGTTTGGGCAAAAATTAGTATACCTAAAATCAAGGCAGAAGTAGTCAAAGTAACTATTGGTGATTTTACTAGACTGAAAAGGGCGATCGCGATCAATGCACCCTGAAATCCACTAAATCCCGCCCCTCCCAATAATTCCAATGTCGAAAACGCTGGTTGAGTTGATGGACGACGGGGAACAACAGGGTTAGAACCTTGGGGTGGTTGTGGCGGCAGGGTTACAGAGGGCGAATTCAGTTGTGTGGGAGATTGAGCCGCCTGTGAGTTAAGTGCGCGTAGAATCTCCTGGGCTGACTGGAAGCGCTGATTAGCCGCAGGTAGCAGCATCTTGTCTAAAATGTCAGCAAGGTGAGGGTTGACACTCACTTGGGTTCGCCATTTCCACTGGTTACTATAAGCATCAAATAGTTGAATTGCTTCCTTATTGGTTAACAAAGTAATTAGAGTTACAGCTAAAGCGTATAAATCCGTAGATGGAAATACTTGCCCCCCAGCCATTTGTTCAGGCGGTGCAAATCCCATAGAATAAATTCCTGTGGAAGAAGCAGCAGAACCAAGTGCAGCATTGGTTACTTGCTTGACCGCGCCAAAATCTAGTAAAAAAAGTTTACCATCACGACGACGCATAATGTTTGAAGGTTTGATATCTCTGTGGATAATGCCTCTGTGATGAACAAACTCTAGTACCCTCAAAATTCCTTGTAATACTTCTAATACTTGTTGTTCAGAAAATTTGCCTTGTTGAGCTAATTCTTCTTCTAGGGTTTGCCCATCGATGTATTCTTGCACCAAGTAAAAAAATTGGTCTTGCTCTCCTGGTTGCAAGCTATTAACTATCACTGGAAAGAAAGCAAACAAGTCAGGAATTTGCTCGTGATCGTTACCAAGCTGTGCTAAAACTTCTGCTTCTCTTTCAAACATTAACTGCGCTTGTTGCAGTTGAGTTAAGGTTAAATTTCCCGATGGTTGAAACTGCTTAACTACGCATTGACGCATTCCTGGTATTCGGCGATCGCGTGCCAAAAATGCTGCTCCAAACCCGCCCCTTCCCAGCAGTTTACTTGGCACATATCGACCATCTAGCATCAATGGCATACCACAGGTAGTGCAATACTTTTGCTGGGTTGTTTTCAGTGTCGTAACATCATCTAAATCGACAAAATAGTTTTGTGGGCGTGGACAACGCGGACGAGTGCAGTAAACTTCCATT
This sequence comes from Nostoc sp. EspVER01, assembly GCF_034530635.1. Taxonomy (NCBI): domain Bacteria; kingdom Bacillati; phylum Cyanobacteriota; class Cyanophyceae; order Nostocales; family Nostocaceae; genus Nostoc; species Nostoc sp. EspVER01. Next base: position 74,990 of record NZ_JAVRCS010000015.1, on the reverse strand, counting down.
TTCGTGATTAGTCAAAATAATTCGTAATTGATAATACTCGCCTTCTCTACGAGATGCTACGCGAATGGCAAGAAGCAAGCTACGTAATTCGTAATTAGTTCAGGTTACAGATAAACTAAATTTGTTAATGGGGAACACGAAACTTTTTTCCTGATGTCAAACCTTTGGTTTGCCTACAGCACCCTGCACGAACACAATGGGTTCATAATTACGAATTAAGTTAGCGACAGAGGAGCGTGATTACGAATTATTTGGTCATTTACAAAAAACGAAGGACAAATTACAAGGGACTAATAACCTGATTTTAGTCTTCGCCAGATGAGGTGGGTGTTGCTACCTCCAATGTAGTTAACACTAGACTTTTTTGTGTTAATTTTAACACATCTTGATTCCATCCTGGGTTAGCAAACTGGGGCAAAATTTCTTGGCTAAAGGCTTCTGCGGCCTTGGATCTATAGCGATTGGGATTACAAATCAGCCACAGGTTGCGTTTGACAACAACGCCTTCAATGGGGGTACGGTGCAGAACGCCCATTTGTAACTCTTTAGCGATCGCACTAGTTGAGACAAAAGCAGCCCCTAAACCAGATTGCACAGCATTTTTAATCGCTTCAATGGAATTCAACTCCATTTCAACTTTAAAACGTCTGGTATCAATCTCGCAGCGTCCTAGCACTTGGTCTATTACTTTGCGGATAGTCGATTGGGAATCTAGGGCAATGAATTGTAATTTATATAGGTCTTCTTTCTGGATTTTTTCAAGTTTGGTAAAAGGATGAAAGACAGGTAAAATCAGCGCTAGCTCGTCCTCAGCGTAAGGAATCACTTCTAAAGATTCTGACAGTTCGCCGGGAATTTCACCGCCGATAATTGCCAGATCGACTTGTCCGTTAGCAACACTCCAAGCAGTCCGCCGGGTAGAGTGGACGTGTAATTGCACTGCCACATCTGGATATTTTTGTCGGAACATACCGATCATTCTCGGCAAAAGATAAGTGCCGGTGGTTTGAGAAGCACCGACAATTAAAGTACCACCTTGGAGGTTTTGTAAATCCTCGATCGCGCGGCAAGTTTCCTGACAGAGACTGAGGATTTTTTCACCATAGTTTAAGAGTAGATGCCCGGCTTCAGTTAATTGGGCGCGTCGTCCTCCGCGATCGAATAAGGGGACATCGAGCTGCCGTTCGAGATTTTGGACTTGCAAACTAACAGCGGGCTGGGAAACGTAAAGACTATCAGCGGCACGCTTGAAGCTTCCTTCTTGAGCGATCGCTTTCAGGATACGTAACTGATCTAAAGTGAAAGGAAGGTCAGACATAAGGCTCAACCCACAAACTTTTAAAGGAGCAGATGCACGTAATAAATCCGGTTTGGCAGCAATCAGCCGGACATGATTTGTTGCATATTAAACTTGAAGGCTTGACTCGAAAAAGACAGTAGCACAACATCTTGACTAAAGTCCCCTTTTGAATACTTTGTGGTATTGGTTGTACTGAATTCGGTTTTCTTTAAATTACTTCACCTGTGTATATGCTGCTGATTTCTTGGTTGACACCCAGTCATTTTGTCATACTGGGGTTACAAATAGTTTTTGCGATCGCTCACAGTGGAGGCGCTGCTTTACGCCCTTGGGCAGAAAAATATATTGGCCCAAGGTTTTATCGCATTCTCTTTGCATTAGTCAGCCTACCGTTGGCTGTGATATTAATTATTTACTTTTTTGGGCACCGTTATGATGGTTTGCAAATTTGGCAGGTACAAGGGGTGCCAGGAGTGCGAGAATTTGTTTGGCTGCTGTCAGCAATCTCGTTTTTGTTTTTATATCCTGCTACCTTCAATCTACTAGAAATTGCTGCCATTCAAAAGCCCCAAGTTCATCTCTATGAAACAGGAATTATTCGGATTACCCGTCATCCCCAGATGGTGGGACAAATAATTTGGTGTGTTGCTCATACTCTCTGGCTGGGTACTAGCTTTACCCTTGTGACTTCGATTGGATTGATATTGCATCACTTATTTGGGGTTTGGCACGGGGATCGCCGCCTCATGCATCGTTATGGCGAAGCTTTTGAAATTGCCAAACAGCGGACTTCAATTATTCCCTTTAAAGCAATTATTGACGGGCGTCAATCTCTCAAATGGCAGGAATTTCTCCGCCCTGCCTATTTGGGAGTTGCCATTTTTATAGCTTTGCTTTGGTGGTCGCACCCTCTGTTACTGGAAGCAACTAGTAGGATAGGATGGTAACTTTAGACGATCCCCAGTGTCAGCAGAAAATCCGAAATAGATGGAAATTTCAGCTTATCAATTGCCCCAAATCAATGTAGGATAAATTCAAACATCTATTCAGTGGAGGGTGCGTTCAGTCAGCTTGAGATTTTATATTGGTAGTCGTTGGTTGGTTGCTTTTCCTTGAAAGAAAGTGGCAGATTTAGTCAAATCCCCAGGCAGCCGCGGCAATCAGGAGTTAAACATCCAAAAAAGCCAACGCTACTTCTAAAGTGGCTTTTCTATCAGAGACACATTAACGCGCTCAATTTTTGCCAATTATTCTGTGTCCTGAATATTTATGTTCTGAAAGCATCTATCGGCAGTTACTGACTTGCCAATCCTCCACTGAAGCTAGTACCTGAGTCCTGAGTCAAAGCAAGAAACTTAGTATTCATTGCTTGGCAATTAGTCCCGATCCCCGCTTTAACTCTAAAAAAAAAATAAACGAGTTCCTCATGCAATCCGCTAATTTTTAGTCATGGACTTCTACTCAGCAACCAGAACTCGGAACTCAGCCCTACTAAATTCAGTACTGATAGCTAGTTTGATATAAAAACCTTATAATCCAAGAGGCGTCATGGTGTTGTCGGTTAGTGAGCGGACATTTACTCAAGAAGTTTTAGAATCTCCTATTCCTGTTTTAGTTAATTTTGAAGCGCCTTGGTGTGGCTTATGTCGAGTTATCCACCCACTATTGTTACAATTTCAAGCCCAGTGCGGGGATGAAATTAAATTAGTCGGGGTTAACGCCGATCAAAATTTTAAATTGTCTACTACCTATAGGCTAAAATCACTACCCACTTTACTATTGATTGAAAATGGCACTATTCGCCATCGCTTGGAATGCTTTCGCGGCAGAGAAGACTTACGTCTAGCTTTAGAAGAGATTAAAGCCAGCTACAGCAATTACCCCAAAATCCAAAAAAGTTCAAAAACAGTGGACTTAGAATGTCGATCTGCTTGATGGATATTGGATATTGGGTATGGGGCATGGGGCATTGGACTAATGACTAATGACTAATAACTAATGACCAAATCTAAAACCATGCTTAATACCCCACCCAATCAGCCTTGGGTGGGTTATTTTATCCTAAAGGGTGTGTGTCACAATTATTAACAGTTTCGACACGCTATTCAAGAATTCTAAAAGTAGGCGTCAGTGATGGAAGTAATCTATCAGTATGCCTGGCTGATTCCGGTGTTCCCTCTTTTTGGGGCAATGCTGGTCGGTCTAGGGTTAATCTCGTTGAATCAGGTGACAAATCGCCTACGGCAGCTTAACGCTGTGGTGATTATCTCCATGATGGCAGCAGCTATGGGGCTGTCCTTTGCCTTGTTGTGGAGTCAAATTCAAGGACACCCGTCTTATATTCGCACCTTTGAGTGGGCGGCGGCAGGTAGTTTCCACCTGAGCATGGGCTACACTATTGACCACCTAACAGCCCTAATGCTGGTGATTGTCACAACGGTAGCCTGCTTAGTCATGCTTTACACCGATGGCTACATGGCTCACGATCCCGGCTACGTGAGGTTTTACGCCTATCTCAGTTTGTTTGGCTCCTCAATGTTAGGTCTGGTGGTCAGCCCCAACCTAGTACAGATTTATATATTCTGGGAACTGGTGGGAATGTGTTCCTACTTGCTGGTCGGTTTTTGGTATGATCGCAAGTCAGCAGCCGATGCGGCACAAAAAGCCTTTGTAACCAACCGCGTCGGCGACTTTGGTTTGTTACTCGGCATTTTAGGGCTGTTCTGGGCAACAGGAAGCTTTGATTTTAATATCATGGGCGATCGCCTCGCCCAACTCGTCGAATCAGGTTCTATCAGCAATTTTCTCGCTGTCCTGTTTGCGATTTTAGTTTTCTTAGGGCCAGTTGCTAAATCAGCCCAATTCCCCCTCCATGTCTGGCTACCAGACGCAATGGAAGGCCCCACCCCCATTTCTGCCTTGATTCACGCAGCAACAATGGTGGCGGCGGGTGTTTTCCTCATTGCCCGGATGTACCCAGTATTTGAAGGCGTTCCAGTTGCAATGAATGTCATTGCCTTTACTGGGGCGTTTACGGCGTTTTTGGGGGCTAGCATTGCCATTACCCAAAACGACATCAAAAAGGGCTTGGCTTACTCCACCATTTCCCAACTTGGTTACATGGTGATGGCAATGGGCATAGGTTCCTACAGTGCTGGACTATTCCATCTGATGACCCACGCCTATTTCAAAGCGATGCTGTTCTTGGGTTCAGGTTCAGTAATTCATGGTATGGAAGGTGTCGTTGGACACGACCCCGCCTTAGCTCAAGATATGCGGCTGATGGGTGGACTGCGAAAGTATATGCCCGTCACCTCAATTACCTTTTTGATTGGTTGCTTGGCAATTTCTGGTATTCCGCCTTTTGCTGGCTTCTGGTCAAAAGATGAAATTCTGGGGAAGGCTTTTGAAGCTAATCCACTCCTCTGGTTCATCGGCTGGCTAACTGCCGGGATTACTGCTTTCTATATGTTTAGAATGTATTTCATGACATTTGAAGGCAAATTCCGGGGTACTGACGAGAAAATCAAGCAAAAACTCAAGAGTGCTGCGGCGACAATTGTCCTGGAATTAGAGTCAGAAGAACTAGCCCCGAATTTTGGGCCTGGGGCGATGAAGAAAGGAGAATTGGCAGCAACTAGTCAGCAGCATGATTCCCATGATTCCCACGGGCATCACAGCGACTCCCCCCACGAATCGCCGTGGACAATGACACTGCCGTTGGCACTGTTGGCTGTGCCTTCTATTTTGATTGGTTTGGTGGGAACTCCCTACGCCAATTATTTTGAAGAGTTTATCTTTCCTCCTAGCGAAACCCTCTCCGAAGTTATAGAAAAGGCTTCCGAGTTCAATCCGACGGAATTTTACATCATGGCGGGTGCCTCAGTCGGAATTTCTTTGATTGCGATTACCCTGGCTTCGCTGATGTATTTGCGCCGTAAAATTGACCCAGCTGCGATCGCTGCTCAAATCAAACCACTTTACGAACTATCCCTCAACAAGTGGTACTTTGATGACATTTACCATCGGGTTTTTGTCCTCGGCTTGCGTCGCCTAGCTAGACAAGTTATGGAAGTTGACTTCCGCGTTGTCGATGGTGCTGTTAACCTCACAGGTTTTTTCACCCTTGTCAGCGGTGAAGGTCTGAAGTACCTAGAAAACGGTCGCGCTCAATTCTATGCCTTGATTGTGTTTGGGGCGGTTTTGGGCTTAGTGATTGTATTTGGTGTTACCTGATTTTAATCGGGGTGGGCGATCGTCCACCCCTACCTCTTAACTATCCACTGATTGGGAGATTAGCTAATTTATGAGCGCGTAAATTTTTTGCTAAGGATGCTGGGTCAAGACCATTATCTTGATAAGCTTGCATAGCAAGTTTTCTCCATTCCAGGTTAGCTTCACCAGGAAAACTACGTTTTAGCTCACGTACTACAGTAATTGCTTTTTCAGCCCAGGTTTGAAAATCTTGCTGATTCCAATAACACAAATCTTGTATATGAGGCTTTGCACCATTCGTAATACTTTTACAAGGTGTAACCACAACAGGTATGATTTCTGAATCTTGGCGAAGTGATGAAATATTCTGTTTAATCCAGTTAGGGTGTGAAGTTGCTTGTCTAACTTTGCCTGCTCCTAGTGAATTTTCATGATTATTAGTTGAATGGTCTTCAAATACAATACAAAAGTCATCATAAGCAATCCACCAAGGATCTGGGTCAGCATCTCCGTTTGAATTTCCAGCTTGATAACCCAATAAACGCCCTAATTTTTCATGCCCATTTTCAAAAGCTTTGGAGTCTTCCTGAGTATCCTTAACTCTCGTGAGATTCTGAAGAATTGCTTTTACCTCTGCTTCAAACTTTCTATCGTTGGAATTGTCATATAATGACAATTGTGATTCTAGGGTTTCAATTACAGAAGTCAGCCTGAATTTATCGGCTTGATTTTCTTCATATTCTTTTGTACTCAACTTAGAGAGTTGATAGAGCCAACTAACTCCTTCAGTAGTAGAAGCAGCAGGCTTAAAGAAATTGCGTGCTACTCCTTCCATAGAAGCTACACCACGTTTTGCTGCTATCCAGGCTGCACTTCCAGCAAGGTAGTACCAAAAGGCTCTATATCCTTTAACATCATCTCCACTAAGCGAACTTAATACAGAACGACATTCTTCAACTGCCTGTTCAAAATTGCCGCTCCAAAGTGCATTCTGATATCTAACTTCATGAGCAACAGATGCCTGCAATTTTTCTATGCCTGGAAGTTGAGATTGTTCTAATTTATCTCTCAAATCTATAATATCTTTCTCTGCTCCATTCCAGTCTTCTTGATGTGTTAGAAAAATTTGTAAATTCTCAATGAATTCTGATAATTGAATATCCTTAGACTGTTTATTTCCATACTCTATCTCAGCTTGAATTTCTGGATGTAAAAATTTTATTTTATTCTTATCTAGTAAAAAATTATTCAATTCTTCTCCAAGCACTACTACTGCGGAATAGTCGTTATCTGCTCTTGTACAACGACCAATTGCCTGAACAATTCTAGTTAATACACGGTCATTAAAAAGAATATTTGCTGGCATTCGCGTCACAAGGAACTTTTCTTGAAGATTTGTAGCTTTTTGCATTCCTTTTACTATTAATAAACGACATTGATCACCTCCAAAATCAATCCCATCGTATCGGTTTGCAACTATAGCTACTGCTTTTGATTCAGATATAAAAGTCTGCTTTGACTTCTCAATTTCCCTAGCATTGAATATTTTATAACTAGTTGCTGTAGATATCTGTTTTGCAAGTTTATTTTCAGTAGGATCATCTGGGACAAGGACGAGTGTTCTTGGTGTTTCTTTGATCATATCTATAGCAAGCTTGAGTGCAGCTTCTTCATTAAGTGATCTTTCTGGAAAAAAGAAAAAGCGACGACCAATGCCTTGTTGATCCCATCCATCTGGAACTGGTAAACGAACTATTTTTTCTGTACCTGCAAGCCTTTCTAGTTCTCCTCCTTCTCCTAATGTAGCAGACATATATATGCGTTGTTTCGGAGTAGAAAATGGTTGATGAGTACGAGTAGGTGGTAGAATTGGACGAATTAATATAGAGTTATAGCTGCTGTATATATGGCATGAAAATAAGTGATCCTTTATAACAGACCAAGAATACTTTAAGTCCTTTATATCATTGATATGTGTATCCAGTATTGTAGTTATTTCTTCAAGTCTTTCATACATGGACGGAGTAGGTATCTTTTGAACCCATTGAAGATCTCCTAAATCAGGAGAAGAGTTAAACATCAACCTAGAGTAGTTTGGATCGAGAACAATCTCACGCATAACCGCAACTAAAACTTTAAAAAGAGTGCTGTGTTCGTGATTATTGCGCTCAATTGAAAGAGACCAATATTTTGCTATATAATTTTCGGCAGCATGGGCATCATCCAGAATTATTATGTCGGCGTTCTTAAAGAAAGGATTTGTGTTAAATAAACCACTATAAGTAGTGACAGCAATAGTTTCTGCATTAGTATACTCAGCCTTGATAGTAGGCGCATATTCAGTCTGTTTACCTGTAAAAGCATTTGCTTTTATTCCAAAAATAGTTGATGATTGCTCAACTACCTGATTCACAAGCTGAACAGTAGGGCATAGATACACTACTTTTTCATTAAAACGGCAACGCCGCCATTCTGCAATCAAAAGCCCGACTCCTGTCTTACCACTACCTGTTGGAAGTTGTAAGGCAACATCTGGTAGATTAAGAGTTTCTGGCTGACAGTATTTTCTAAGCATGTCAGCTTGGTGAGAAATCAAACCTTGGGATTTTTTATTTTTAATATCTCGGAAAAGTGCTTCAGGGGTTTCGGCAGAGGTGTGAGAATGACTAACTTTTTTGAGTGCCATGTCTTTGAGATGCTGAGTATCTGGTGATCACACTGTTTTAACATAAACAAAATGTTCCCAGAATATGATTTTTTATGTCTTTTTAATTGCATCTTCAATCTCTTCTAAGCTCACATCTGCCTGATCCGATTTTGCATAAATGAGTAGAAGTAAAACACATTCAGGTGAGACAACCTGATAAATCACCCGATATCCACCACTTTTACCCGTAGGGATATCACTGTTTTTTGCTCTAACTTTAGTCAAGTTTATCCCAGAAATTTGATCGCCGATAAAATTCCCAGCCTGTAGCTGATCAATAATGGGTTGAATGTCAATTTGAATTTGCCGATAGCGTTTAGTCAGAGTTTTGATACGGCGCTTGAAGGGAGGTGTAAAGCGAACTTCTGACATAAATCTAGGCTTCGATATCGTCCCAAAGCTCTGAAACTGGGAAAGTTTGTCCTACTGCTGCTTGTCGCACAGACTCTTGCAAATCGGCTAATATTTGTGCTTTTGGCTCTTGTTCATCAATCCAAGCTAAACCACTGGCGTTATCAGAATTTATGGAACTTATAAGCTGTTGCCAAAGTTCTATAGGGACGAGTACATCTGTTGTTTCTCCATCTACGTTAGTGAGATAACGAATTTGACTTTTAATTTGTGCCATTATCATTATGGTTATTTCTCCTGTCATGCTTTTTTGTACCGAATCGCTTTTTTCAACAACTACAAAACAGCATCGTGTATTTTTAGCGATAGGTTGACCTACGCGTAGACGCGGAGCAGCTTGTCGTAGACATCGCACCACTAAACTATAATTTTATCGGCTGTTCTAGGGTAAATTTTTGACTTAACTGGGAGTATCACAACCCACATTCCGCACGCCCAAAGGTCAAAAGAGACTCCCAACAGCAGAGACGGGGGATTGCCAATTTAATTAAATCAACCTAACGAGGAAGACGAAATCCCCAAAAAGCTGTTACTTAATAACTAGTGACTTTTTGCCAAACATGATTTTGATAGCAGACTAATTGTGATGAATATAGCTAATTTTCCGTGGCTGACGACGATTATTCTGTTTCCGATAGCCGCATCGCTACTTCTTCCCATCATCCCTGACAAAGAAGGCAAAACAGTGCGCTGGTACTCCCTCGTCGTAGGGCTGATAGATTTTGCACTAATTGTTTACGCTTTTTATACTGGGTATGATTTCTCCAATCCAGATTTGCAGTTGGTGGAAAGTTACCCCTGGGTACCACAATTGGGTTTGAATTGGTCAGTAGGGGCTGATGGCTTATCCATGCCCCTAATTATTTTGACTGGATTCATTACCACGCTGGCGATTTTAGCAGCTTGGCCTGTCACCTTCAAGCCCAAGCTATTCTACTTCTTGATTTTGGCAATGTATGGCGGCCAGATTGCCGTGTTCGCCGTCCAGGATATGCTGTTGTTTTTCCTGGTGTGGGAACTGGAACTGGTACCGATATACTTCCTGCTGTCGATTTGGGGAGGTAAAAGGCGGCAGTATGCAGCGACTAAATTTATTTTATACACCGCCGGCGGTTCGCTGTTTATTTTGCTGTCTGCCCTGACAATGGGATTTTACGGCGATACGGTGACGTTTGACATGAGAGCGATCGCCTTAAAAGATTTCGCCCTGAATTTTCAACTAGCCCTCTATGCTGGCTTCCTGATTGCCTACGCCGTCAAATTGCCGATTATTCCCTTGCACACCTGGCTACCTGATGCCCACGGTGAAGCTACAGCCCCCGTACACATGTTATTAGCAGGTATTCTCCTGAAAATGGGCGGTTACGCCTTAATTCGGATGAATGCTCAAATGCTCCCCGATGCCCACGCTTATTTTGCACCAGTGTTGGTAGTTTTGGGGGTAGTTAATATCATCTACGCTGCCTTGACATCCTTTGCCCAGCGAAACCTGAAGCGAAAAATTGCCTACTCCTCAATTTCCCACATGGGCTTTGTGATGATTGGTATTGCCTCCTTCACCGATTTGGGATTGAGTGGGGCAGTATTGCAAATGGTTTCCCACGGGTTAATTGGGGCGAGTTTGTTCTTCCTGGTTGGCGCAACTTACGATCGCACCCACACCCTGATGTTGGATGAAATGGGCGGTGTTGCGAAGAGAATGCCGAAGATTTTCGCCATGTTCACCACCTGTTCGATGGCTTCTTTGGCATTGCCAGGGATGAGCGGTTTCGTGGCAGAATTGATGGTATTTGTGGGCTTTGCTACTAGCGATGCTTATAGCTCTACCTTCAAAGTGATCGTGGTGTTCTTGATGGCAGTGGGAGTGATTTTAACTCCGATTTATCTGCTGTCGATGTTGCGAGAAATTTTCTACGGTAAAGAGAACGAGGAATTAGTTTCTCACCAAGCTTTGATAGATGCCGAACCCCGTGAAGTATTTATCATTGCCTGTTTGTTAATTCCAATTATTGGTATTGGTTTCTATCCCAAATTGCTGACTCAAATGTATGACGCTACAACTGTACAATTGACGGCAAGATTGCGTGATTCCGTGCCGACATTAGCACAACAAAAAGACGAAACACTAAAGGTTTCTTTGAGTGCGCCCCAAATTGGTAATTAAGTTGCGATCGCTAGTTTAGTTTAAATATTTATTGCTTCGAGGGCGGGTACAAAACCTGCCCTTTTTGTTACTCACTGAACTAAGTTAAAAAAATAGTGTATGGGGTAAGCGAGTAGAGGTGTTTTTTATAATTCAATACAGTTCAGATAAGACCAAAACACTTGTAGAGACGGCGATTTATCGCGTCTCGAAAACCCAAAATTTTTGCCAATAGCCCTTAACTGAACCGTATTGTTTTTTAATTTTCATAAAAAGAGATTTTAAGCCGATTGATTTGTTTGCAGCCAGTTAAGTAAATCTTCCATAGCAGTAAAATCTAACAAAGCTTCGCCAAGGTTTTCTAATTGATTTAAAGAAAGAGATTGAATGCGCTTTTGCAATTCTGGTGATAATTCTCCCACGCGTCTTTTTAGTAACCTTAAAATAAGTTGTTGTTCACCTTCTTTTTTCCCTTCTTGTTTCCCTTCTTGTTTCCCTTCTTCTTTTCCGCGCTCGTAGCCGATGCGCTCACCTGTAGTTACATATCTCATAGTCCGCTCCTGCTCAAATTGTTTAAACTCTTCCCAAAACTGATTTTCCAATATCTTTGGTAATATCATAACCCAATCGATAAATCGATACAAATTACGAATATCCTGCTCTTCTAAGCCCAAATCATATAGTCTGCGAATTAAACTAAATTTCCATATTTTGCGTTGTTCTGGTGATGAGCGCGTCTGCTGCGTTTTCAAATGCGCCATGACGACAGTCGCAAATGGATTATCGCTATTTTCTAACTCGTGAAAGCGATTTTCGTAATCCAAAAGTTTAATACTACCAAATTCAAAATTTAAGCGAGTATTGGGATAATTGTAACTGTAATTGTTTGGTCGCCATTCGCGGTTTGAATCACAGAGAATTGCAAGGCTAATTGCTGGTTTATCAAAGCGGTCAAATATGCGGAAATTGTAGGTAAACATCCGCTTAGAAAAATTATCTTCTTTTTGCGCCTGAATTTCAACATGGATTAATAACCAAAGTTCTTCCCCTTGGATTTGCCAAACTTTGACTAATTGATCAGCATATCGCTTACCCTGTTCGGCTTCACGAGCTATTTGTTGAAATTCTTTATCTAGAAATTGATATGGACGCTCCCAATCAATTAATGCAGAAGTTTCTGGAAAAAAGAAATGCATGGCTTGGGGAAAATAAGCTTCTAGAATTTCTTTCCAAGGGCTATCAAAATCAGCGCGTTCGCTATCACTAGTCATGTCATTTTTCATTTGTCCAGAATAGCATCAAATTCTGGATAGAGTCGCGGTACTTGCAGTAGCTAGTTTAGAACTTTGATTAATCGGAATTTCTACCCAAAACTCTGCTCCTTGTCCGGGTTCCGAAATACACCAAATAGCTCCGTTGTGTTTTTCTGTGATAATCTGAGCGCTAATTGCTAATCCTAACCCGGTGCCTTTACCTGCGGCTTTTGTGGTAAAGAAAGGGTCAAATAATCTTTGCTTAACTACTTCGGTCATACCAGGGCCATTATCCGCAATTTGTACAGTTATGCGATCCAAGTCGCGTAACTGAGTATGAATTACAATTTGGCTGGGTTTAGCTTCTATATCCTCAATAGTTCGCTTACTGTTATAACTATCCAGAGCATCAATGGCATTACTGATCAGATTCATAAATACCTGATTCAGTTGTCCGGCATAGCACTCTACTAAGGGAATATCACCATATTCTTTGATTATTTCAATTCCGGCATTTCCAGAGGTTTGTTTGAGGCGATTTTGTAAAATCAGTAGTGTGCTATCAATACCTTCATGAATATTGACAGGTTTCATATCCGCTTCGTCAAGTCGAGAAAAATTCCGCAAGGATAGAACTATTTCACGAATGCGATTAGCTCCCATTTTCATTGAAGTTAGGATTTTAGGCAGATCCTCAGTCATAAAGTCAAGGTCGATCGCTTCTATATGAGCTTTTACTTCAGATGTTGGATTAACATTGGTTTTTTGATAGAGTTCTACCAGTTCCAATAAGCCCAGCGTATATTCATTTACATGGGTCAGATTGCCATAGATAAAGTTAACTGGGTTATTGATTTCATGAGCTACCCCAGCCACTAATTGACCTAAACTCGACATTTTTTCAGTCTGAATTAGTTGGGCTTGGGTTTCTTTGAGATTGTGTAAAACTTGGTTGAGTTGTTCTGCTTGAGCGGTAGCAGCAGCAGTAGCAGCGCGGCTTTGATTATACAATTGGGCTTGGTCAATAGCGATCGCTAACTGGTCAGCCACGCCTCGAATAATTTCCACTTCATCATCACTCCAAGGGTGAAGCTCTCTACTATGTTCGCAGACAATCACACCCAAACAACCCGACTGGGTTTGAATTGAAACTATTAGTAGAGACTTAAAGCCCAATGTCACTAGTAAATTCCGACTCTTGAAATCAAGCCACGAATCTGTCGCAATGTCATCAAAGCAAAGCAAATTCCCTTGCATGACAGCTTCACTCAGGGCTTCCACGTTCTGGATAGGAGAACAGCCCAAGGGTTCTGTTAAATCGGGAGCGCAAGCTTGCTGACTCAGTTCAAAGCTAGTAGATTCATCTTCTTGATGACACCAAAAAAACTGGCATCGATCGATCTGTAGCAGTTCCCGAACTTCAACCACTACTGTACTCAAAATCGTATTTAGATCCAGCGAGTTACGAATTTGACTAGATAGACGAGTTTTAAGAATTTTCTCCCGCTCAACTAGCTCTCGCAATTGGACTTCAGACTGTTTTAACTCTAGCTTGGCCATCTGACGATTGACACTAGCTCTTGCTAGTAGCCAAGAACCAATGCCAATTAGTCCTATTAATCCAGCATATAGCAGTAGCAATTGACTCAAAAATCGGTTTGATTTGGTCGTCAACGCCTCTGGCGATACCCATGAGACAATCTTCCAGTAATAGGATTTTTTAGTACCAATTTGATGTTGGCTTGGTGCAAAAGCTTGTCCGGCTCCCGTACTAGATTTTTGCCCTTCCACAAGTGGATAGACTGTGGTAAAAGTGAACATTCCCTCAGCAGTTTGGAATTGTCCCGATTCTTTTTGAGAAATTTCCTGCCATGCTTGGGGAAAAGCTTTGCCAAAAGTGCGGTTTTTGCGTTCGGGAAACATAAATCCCCACTCATCTTCAGGCTTCACCCCTTTTAACCAGTAACCATCGGCATTCAGTAGCATTCCCTGGCTAGAGGCGTTAGCAAAAGTTTGATTAAAATTGTCCAGCAGTTTTGCGCCGAAATAGTTTAAGATTACAACGCCTCGTTTCTGTCCACGGCTATCAAAAACAGGAGTACCAAAGCGGATCATTGGCTTAAGGGGTTGTTCAACCTGACCACGTTCGATGTTGAGGTCAAGGGGAGAGACAAATACTTGTCCTTGGTTTAACCGCAAAGTGTCATTAAACCAGTAGCGCTTGGCTTGAACTTGCAGTTTTTCTTCGGGGACAATCGCTGGTTCACCCTGGTTAAAGTTGACTCTGACAACTTCTTTACCTGATTGATCTAAAAAGCGGATTTGGTCGTAAAGTTTTTTATATCGAGAAAATAATAAGAATTCTTGGGAAAGTGCCTGTTGTTGTCCATTCACTCCCTCTAAAATTCTTTGTAGCTCATTTTGTTTAGAGATAACCATCAAATCTGAGATAACAGAATGAAAATCTCCGCTGATTACTTTGGTTTGTAAATCTACCTTGCCGATTTCATTAGTTTTTAATACAACTTTTTCAGTTTGTACCTGTTGGTAGTAGATAGTTGCGATAACACCCCCAACTAATGCTGACAAGGGCAAAAAAACCGTTAGGAAGTTTTTGATTAAAATTCGTGAATGTATCTGTAGTGACATATCTGTTACTTAAGTACAACTCAAATATCGGGCTAAAAATTAGCTAAGTTCCAGATGCGCTACATTTTCGGAGTCCAGGTTGAGAGAAGATTTTTTCTCTTGGTAGGTATAGGTATTCAGCCCAGCTACCAAATTAACCATGAAATTGAATACTCTGCGACTTCTGGAATGTTCTATGTGAACAATGTTCCGCCCTTTTTTGCTATTGTCAGTTAGATACTCTGATAGTCAGTACCGAAAAACCACGAATTTGATGTAAAAACTTTACACTCGTAAGTATTTAAATACTGAGATGCTCCCGACATCAGGCGATGTCTATGACGGGCTACGCCTACGCTAAAAATGGTTTTTGATTTTTGATCTGCGATCGCACATCAATAGATTACCTACAATCTATCTAGAATCAGATTTGGCAAAACCGCTCATGTTAAACTACAATCCGCTCCATTGTTTGCCATCTTCCGAAGAACTACCGGACTCTAATGACACCCCTGTGGATAATGAAGTCCAAAATTTAATTCCCGGCTTGCTAAAAACGATACTAGCTTTGGTTTGGTGCGATCGCTGGGATTGGTTCTTTGGTGTTGATATGGGTATTTATTATCACCCAGAAAAATCAGCTATTGTCCCTGATGGGTTTCTCAGCTTAGGAGTTAAACGCTTCGTTGATGAGGATTTACGCCTAAGTTATGTGCTGTGGGAAGAAAAGCAATTGCCAATTTTAGCACTAGAAGTTGTTTCCCAAATATATCGGGAAGAATATAACATCAAGAAAGAATTCTATGCTAAAGAATTAGGAATTTTGTACTACGTTGTATATAGTCCCCTTCGGCGTAAAAAGACACCCTTGGAAGTGTATCGCCTAGTCGATGGGGAATATATCTTAATGTCAGGAAATCCCATTTGGCTACCAGAAATTGGTTTAGGAATTGGGCGAGAACGGGGAATTTATCAAGGTATAGTGCGGGAATGGCTTTACTGGTATGACGAAGAAGGGCAAAGATTGCTGACACCAGAAGAACGCATTAGAGAAGCGGAAGAACGCACAGCTTTTGAAGAACAGCGGCGGGTGGAAGCAGAACAAAAAGTAAAAATGTTAATTGAAAGGTTGAATGCGCTAGGTGTTGATCCAGAAACTCTGTCATAGCACCAAATTTCGTGATTTTTGCTGCCTTAATGTTAATTAGCTTCCTGGCTAGGGAATTATATCTGTAAAGCAACTAATAGCTTGACGGTAAAAATCGTCATGGCTGGTTGCTCAATAAATATATTTACCAAAACCTTCATCAAAAATATGGAAGTTAAATTAGGATTTGGAGCAGTCCCAAAACCTCAATATGTCTTTGTCAGCAAAGAACCCGATCACTGTTGGTATATGCTTGCTGAAGATGAAAAACGCATCCCAATTTATGAAAGAGCCTTGACTGGGGTAATTACAGAGATAGAAGTTAATAAAAAGGTTGAAACTAAATTCGGGCCAGTTGAAAAGAACGATTTATATATTTTGGCAGACAAACCTTATATTATCCGTTCAGGAAGTGAATCTTACTTTTCTCAAAGTTTGTTGTTATCTTTAGATGTTCTTACTTCTGAACAACTGTGTAATCCACTTACTATCACCGTTAGCCCAGGAGAGAGTAATGTCGTTTTCTGTAAAATTTACGATCCAATAACTTATCGATCTGTAGACTTTTTGTGGGATGGACATAAGGAAGTTAACTGGCAAACTCTAGGACAAAAAGTAAGTTTAAAAATTAATAAAACTCAATATTCAAATCAAGAGATAATACAAATATCTGCTAATACAACGACATCAGAAATTCATGCAGTTTTGATATCTCAAAGTGACACATATTTAGCCCAATTAAATTGGACTCCAGAGCAGGGAAGGGAGTATTTGCAGCAGAGATATGGCAAGCGATCGCGTCTACAACTCACTGATACAGAAATTCTGGACTTTATTGATTACTTGAAGCTACAACTAACCCAAAACTGCTCAACTTAGGTGCTGTTATGTGAATTTGGGATAATTGCGATTGCCCTTTTGCTACACCCAGATGCTAGGCTGGAATAATTGCGATCGCAAAATTAGAGTTAAATAAAAGTACCTGATATTAAAATACTTGCATGAACTCAAGGCTTGATTTGTTGACTCGCATTACTCAAACTCCTGGTCAGTGTGGTGGTCGTCCTTGTATTCGAGGCATGAGAATTCGTGTGAGTGACATTTTAGAAATGTTGGCTGAGAATGTCAGTGTTTCTGAGATTTTAGAGGATTTTCCCGATCTCGAACTCGAAGATATCCAAGCCTGTCTATTGTTTGCAGCACGGCGAACTGACTTTCCTCGATTGACAGCATGAAAATTTGGATTGATGCTCAGTTGCCTCCTACATTAGCACTTTGGCTTGTATTTCTATAAGTCTTTCCATTGCTCTATGGCAAACTTAATTAACTCCTCACTTCTATGCTTTATTGCATCTGTGTCCCAGACACTACGCTCTACACTATCTTCATAAATAATTTTGTCTATTGATATTAGTTTAGCTTTCTTATATATTTCTTTTTTATCAGTAAAGCATTTATTGCTTGCTTCTGAGTTTAAGCTTGGTGAAAGTAGACAAAGATTACCAATTGCATGTAAAAACTGCTTATGTTCATCTTCTGTAAAATTTTCCCAACCAGGCTTACTCTTATCTTGTGGCAAAACATGTTCTATTGTGTCATTGAGATTTGACTTCCATATCTCATTCCAAATAACTTGATCAAGTTGAGTCCCATTTGTTTGTGCTAAATATTCTTCATACCTAAAAAAGAAATATCGTAATTCTTTTTGCCAGTCACTATAAAAGTCGTGCTTTTTCAATTCTTCAACAGCTGTCTCAATAGTGAAATCGCTACCTATTTCTGCTATGGAACACAGTAAATCGGCAACACTTGCACCAGAATCTCTTCTGATTTTCTTTGCTACACGTATATAATCACCAACTTTTGTACGTGAATCCTTTCTAAAAAGACCATAAATTTTAAAGGAAGTACGTTCCCATTGTTCCAGAAGTTTATTTCTATCTTCCTCCCTTAAATCTTTTCTTAGCATAATTGCCACTGCTAACAACCTTGCTTGTGTAATATCAGTAACAGCATTTCTTCTCTTATCAGCATATAATTTAGACAAACAAGATGTAATTTCCTTAAACCAAACTGTATTTTCAATAATCTTGTTTATTATTAGATCATTGCTTGATGCTTTTATACAATCAGATTTAAAAAACTCAATTGCATCTTCTGCACTAAGAGGTCTTCCTGCGTCACTTTCCGTTTTTAAAGTTGCTGCAAATCTTATTATTTCGTGTCCTGGAATATTTTGAAGCCCGATTTCTCTATATATTTCAGACCAATAACTGTGAAGCTCATTTAAATGTTGACTAAAAAGAGTATCATCTCCAGGAGTACTTGCGTATTCATACAGTAATCCCATTAGTAAACTTTTACATTTGTCCAGCCAGTCTACATCAAGACCACGACTGTTTAGAACTTCAAAAATTGTATACACTGCACCTTTATCTTCCAATGAGTGAAAAATGAAATAAAGATAATTCTTTACTAGAGCAAGTAGATTTACTGTACTTGTATAAGAATTTACAGTTTTTTCGCAATCTTTAATTGCTTGTAATAAATTGTTATCAGCGACAGTTTTTATATCAATATCTTCTGGCTTTTGACCATCCTTTAAATAATTTCTTAAAATAAAACGATTATCATGATTGTTTTGAAGAATAATAAGTCTTCCATCATCTTTAACTAATATTTTATCTAAATCATTTGCTTCACCATGCTGCTTGTCATCACTCAGTTTTAAACTAATAGCTTTTAACAAAATTACTAAAGTTGTTAAACGTTGTTGTCCATCGACAACATCATAAATATAGAAAGTATTGGAACCAACTTGCTGCCTATCTTTTGTTTTTAGGCAAACAACGGTTGCCATAAAATGGATTCTTTCTTCATACTTTTCCCTTGATTCTTTAAGCTTTTTTATATCTTCAAACAATTCATTTCTTTGCTTTGTTTGCCAGCTATAATGACGTTGGTATTCAGGAATTCTGAAAAGTTTGTTTGTTAATATTTCAATTAAAGGCTTGAATTCAGGTTGAATCATACTGTTTAGCTATCCATTAATCTGTAGTTTTACGATCTAGCACCATCATATCCAGCACTATTCCAAAACTATATGGTAATTATACTTAAGGTTTGGCATTAATATATACTTTTAAATATTAAATTCCTATTACAGCTTGATTTGACGGGATGATGAACAAAGACAATATTACGTTTCGGATAGATAGCGATCGCAAAGCTGCACTTGATGCGATCGCAATAGTTGGGCTGTCTGCTCAATCCACAAATTAAAATCTGCTTTATAAGTTGCGCTCATAGCCGTTCTCGATCTTACGGAAGCCAAAATATCCTTATTTTCCAATACGCTCAAGTTCTTCTCGCAACACTCGTCGTAATGTATCTTCTAACGGTTCACGGCGCTGCTGAATGTACTCACGCAAGGCATCGTTAATCAAAGTTTGGTAATTTCCTCCACCTGCTGCGTGAACTTGGTCACGAAACCATGCTAGTACTTCATCATCTAGGCGAATTGTAATTCGAGTTTTGCCTGTTGGTGTTGATTCAATAGCTCCCCGCTTGCCTTGGCTAAAATCATACTCAGCTTCCATCACTTATCCCTCTTCATACTGCTTTAGTTCATAGCGCGTAGCTTTGCGGGCAGAAATCAATCGAATCTCATCATTGCGCCATGTATACACAACTACTAAAACTCGACTGAAAGCATCTATCCCAATAGTGATAAATCTCTCTTCATCAAAACGTTCATCTGTGATGGTAATTGCTAAATCGTCAGAAAACACGGTTACTGCATCAGCAAAATCAACGCCATGTTTGCGAAGATTGGCTGCTGCCTTATCCCTATCCCACTGATACGCCATCTAAATCTATTGTATGCACATTCGTGCATATTAGCAGATGAAGAGTACTTAACTGGCTTACTTCTGTGTGTTTTTTCAAACCTCAAAAATCTTCATCATCAACAAAAAATTCGGCATCGTCTTCCAGTCGAGAATTACCCTGCCCAAAACCAGCAAGTCCCCACAGAGGTTGCAGCAGTGCCATGCCAATTAACCCGATAACGGCACTAAAAGCTAACACCAAACCCATTGGTATCTGAATCGATTGGAATGTTAAGAATTTTAACGATACGGGTGTGGCATTTTGGACTGAAATAATTGCGATCGCAATTACCCAAACCGCTACAACTAGAGATGTCAAAAAAGGCGCGAGAGTTTTCATACTTTGATCGAAGTGAGGAGAGACGCGATTGAGAAGTTAGGAGTTATTAATTTAGAACTCATAACTGTTTAAAAGGAGTTAGAGGTTAAGAATTGTTAATTTACAACTCTTAACTCCTAACTCCTAACTCCTAATTCTTGATTCTTATGCCTCTAGTTTAGCAATGGCACTCTCTAACTCTTGGGCGATTTGGGTGAGTTTTTCGGGAGTGTTGGTTTCGAGGTAGACGCGCACCAGTGGTTCTGTGCCGGAAGGACGCAGTAAAACCCAGCTACCTTCTTCTAAATACAGCTTAATGCCGTCTTTACGCCCCACTTCCTTGACTTTAATTCCTGCTACCTCTGTAGGTGGATTTTTAGTAAAGGAGTCGATGACGGCGGTTTTGTGCGCCTCTGTGAGGTGCAAGTCTAGGCGGTTGTTGTAAAGTGGGCCATCGGCTTCAGCGATCGCCTCTTTGACAAGTTGACTTAGGGGTTTGCCTTCATAAGCGATCGCTTCTGCCACCAGCATATCGGCTAACACCCCGTCTTTTTCGGGAATATGCCCAATAATACTCAAACCACCTGATTCTTCTCCACCAATTAATACAGCAGTTTCCCGCATTTTTTCACCGATGTATTTAAAACCAACTGCTGTTTCGTAAATTTGCAGCCCATTTTTAGCAGCGAAATTATCCAGCAGGTGGGTTGTAGCGACAGTGCGGACTATCGCGCCAGTTTTACCTTTGTTTTTGATTAAATGACGGGCTAAAAGTAGCAGTACAGTATTCGGAGTGAGGACGTTTCCTTGTTCATCAACGATACCAAAGCGATCGCTATCTCCATCTGTCGCCAAGCCCAAATCAGCTTGATCACGGACTACAGCTTCCACTAACTCAACTAATTGTTCTCCTTTGGGTTCTGGCATTCCACCGCCAAATAGAACATCCCTCCAATCGTGGAAACTTTCTAACTGAACACCACTATGCTGCAAAACTTCATCTAAATAGCCACGGGAGGTAGAATACAAAGCATCGTACTTTACCTTTAAATTAGCCCTTTTGATCTTTTCTATATCAAGTAGAGTGTAGATAAATTGCAGGTAATCAGGTTTCGGATCGAAAATTGAAATTGAACCTGATGGGTTACTTCCAGGTAACTCATCCGATGCACTTTCTATATTTGCCACAATAGTATCAGTAATCTCTGGAGTGGCAGGCCCAGCATAATCGGGTATATATTTAATTCCACAGTAAGGTGCTGGATTATGACTAGCAGTAAACATTAACGCCCCTGCGGAATTTAGGTGACGGGCGTTGTAGGCAATTACTGGTGTGGGGCAATCCCGATCAGTAATTTTCACAGTCCAACCTAAGTCTGCTAGGATTTGGGACGCTGTTTGGGCAAACTGGTCAGCTAAAAAACGAGTATCGTAGGCAATAAGTACTGGTCTATCTTTTGTGTAGGCTCTTTCTAAGTAAGTGGCGATTGCCCTTGTTACTTTCCGCACATTTGGAAAAGTAAAGTCATCGGCAATAATCCCTCGCCATCCATCGGTACCAAATTTTATCTTGCTGGAATTGCTACTAGCGCTCATTTTTGCCACTTGCTCCCGTACATTATCAGTACTATAAAAGCTTCCTGCAAAGCGTGTGTAGCAGCAACTATCCTCCGAAGTTCTTTTCTAAGTAAGCCTTAGTTTAAACTTCGCCCCACCGTATTTTCTCTCACTGTTTCTGAGCGATGTCAACCCCCGATCGACCTTTTGCCAGTTATCACCTTTGGTCTCTAGTTGCCCCAGCGACTGGGCAAGAACGCTGGCATTGCCAGATGAGACGGGGGTTTATCAAAGCACGGCAACACGAACCACAAGTCAAAGCGCTTTTAACGCAAGCCACCGCGCCCCAGCGGATTGGCATACTTGCTCAAAAAGGCGTTTATGAATTTCATCATCACAGGCATCTGTTGAAGCAAGCAGATGGTGTAGAAAGAGTTGCACAGCTATTAAAATTAGGCAACTCAAGCGTTCAAGTCCAGCAACGCGTGCTGCAAATTTTGCAAAAATATCACGATTCGCCCTTGCTTTTGGATAAAGATATTATCCAATTAACACCGGGTGATGAAGGCTTTCCCAAACCGATAGTAGTTGAGCAAGAAGATTATTGCTTTCGCTTATACGCGGCTATGGACTGCGTTTTTATTGAGTCTGATAGCACTTTACATATTTTGGATTTCAAAACTGGTAAGTCCGCTTTTGATAAACGACAGGCATTAGTTTACTTATTAGCTGCTCGTTATCTTTATCCAGGACGCGAAGCTGTTGCATCATTTTATAATTTAGAAATATGTAAAAAGTCAGATTTAATTAGTATTAATAGTAGTGAATTAGAATCATTAAAATTTGAATTAGCGAATATTGCTCATAAACATCAGCACGATTTGCAAAAATATCAGGAAGAAACTACTAATTTTAGTAAAATATTTCCTCCTAATCCTGGCTCTCACTGCCGCTTTTGCCCATTTAACTCCATCTGTGAGTTTGCCGATTTTAAGCAGCATCAATCATATCCACTACCCAGTTTAAGAGTTAATAGCTAATTAGTTTATTTATTTATCTTGGTTCAATTTTCAAAACAATCTACTAAATACTCGTATTTTTACTGACCTGATTTTCTTCTCCTATCAGACAACCTAGATGTCAGATACATCGATTTTTATCTTTGGTTGTAAGGAGTTAATACTAGTGCGATTAACCACAAATAAATCTGTATGTAGATTACTAGAAATTTCGACGTTCCTTTTACTTCTAATATTCCAGGGAATTTTACCTCAACCTGCTGATGCATTGCTGTTGTCTACAGACGCTTGTGCTGTTCAGCCTAAATGTGCCACTGCTATAGGCTTAGAATTGACTCCTACTGCCGAAGCTGCCGGAATGACAGCAATTAGCAAAGCTCAAAATGAGCAGGTTCCAAATAAAGCTAAGGAGAGATATTGTTCTTTCTATCCACTTAATTTAGTTTGTGGGCCACAAGGTCAATCTTCAGTTCTTTATAATTACAAATTTCACCAAACGGTACATTACAGGAGGTCTGGTTCTCCTGACAAATTTGTAACTCATCACTTTCGGAGTTGGCGACCTGCGCCAGGGGCAATTAGAAGTTTAGCTCAACCTCCAGGTATTGAATTTGGTGGTGGTTATCCTCCATCTGGTGATTATGTAACGTGGATTCGTTTAAATGATGGAGATGGTAATAATCAAACTCGTGGAGTCGTTTATGAATACTCAACTGGCGACACCATGACATGGGATGATTATGCAAATTATTCTAACAATAATATTGAGGGAGAATGGATTAGCGATGTGGTTCGTGCTGATATACCGCCAAATAATTCATCTCGTTATAATAGGAAAGATTGATTTCAATAAAAGCGTGATGTGGCTGTTCAATTAATAAATTTTATCAAATTAGAGGTTACTGGCATGAATAATCTTACTACACTTCTCCAAAAGATTAAAGAAAATCCAGTTATGTACATAGACAAGCCATCAATTACTTGTCTTCATTCATTCTTAATTGGGTATATAGATGGTCTAATCACACTCGGATTTACTACAATAAACTCTTGTGGAATGGAAGGGTTTCAAGAGTGGATACAAGAAAGAGCAAAAACTAATACGACTCAATCTTGGGCTGGGATAATTCTCTCTTACTCTGGAAGCGAACGAGCTGCTTTTAATAAGTTTTTTGAAGAATTTGAACAGTTCTTAAAGCAGAAAGATGATTCAAAAACTCAAAAGAGTGAAGATATTTCAAAGCTTAGTGAGAATATGAGTTTTCCTCGGTTTGATATTTACAAAGAGATTCCAAGTAATATAAAGAAAAGACCAGGAATGTTTTTAGGAGCTAATTCAATTACTAGACTTGATATGCTTCTGCGAGGATATAGTCTGGCTCGAAGAGAAGTTGGTGTACCCCCAACTGAGCCAGAAAGGGAATTTGCAGGTTTTCAATCATGGGTTGAAGAAAAATACGGAATTAACTCAGGTCAGTCATGGTCTAAGATAATTCTTTTCTATTCTGTAGATGAGCCTGAAGCACTACAGAAATTTTTTGAATTGTTTGAAGAATACTTAAATAGGAACAAGAGTTTAGAAGTAGACGAAAATAGTGGTTAAGCAGAGAGTATTAAGGTGCGTTAGCCTACGGCATAACACACCCTACTCCCTAGAATACCTCTAAGCTAAAACCTCTGTTTGTAGTAGCGCTTTACGTAATGCAGTTACAGCTTCTTCTGTTTCTATCAACCTATTGAGAGCAAGCGCAACATCATCTTCAACCTTCAGCAGTTTAGCTGCTTTTTTTACAGCTTTTTGTTCTTCAATTGAGTAATCATTATCGGCACGGGACATTTGAATTGCATGATACAACAATGACCTTGATTTCGACCAAGTAGAAACATCAACTGTAATCTTCCTCAGCAGGTTTTCTAAGTCAGCATTTTTGTATTCAAAAGTTTTGTATTTTTCTATTAATTCTTCAGGAGCACCAACTAGACGCTGATGATTTAGTAACCAATTAAGTTCGGCTTCTGAAACCTCTCCATCAGCTCCAGCAATAGCAAGCAGTGCATATCCGTAGTTAAGGTACGCTTCAGTAGGAGCTTCTGAAATACCTAAATTCTTTTTCATAAATTCTGAAGCAGGTATTGCTTCTTTAAGATTGCTCATGAATTACCTCTTTGATTGTTTTGAAAATTTACTATTTGGCAAATGCTATCTATAAAATTTAAGAATTATTATCAAGGAATTTAATTAGTGTTTACCAATTAAATTCCTTGATAAAATTGTTGATATTTTACTATTTTTATAGATGCCTTTAGATAGATATTCTCACCATCAAAATAAAAATGCAAGGACAGTTAAGACAGTTAAGACAGTTAAGAAAATTAGTTAAGTAATTTTCTTGCAAGCAGCTAAAAAAATAGCCGTGGCAAGCTTAAAATAGTGCAATTAAACGTAGATGTAGGTTGGGTGGAGCAGAGCGCAACCCAACCTACATTTTTTTGCAACATTTTAGCCTTGCCACGTCACTACTGGCTTTCTCAGCGCCTTTACAGAATGCCAATACCCTAATTCAAAAGTCCGGTAATTCTTTAATAATTGTGAACCGAATATGATTAATCGCCAAATCACCGATAGGAATATCTTCTTTGGTTAGCCGCGCACCTTGACTTGTTACGGTTTCAAAGGTAATGCCTTTACCAATTTCAATGTGATACCAGCATAAGCCCATAAAAAAGCGCGTTGGATAAGGGCCACCTTCACCGATATCATCAGGATTTGATTCCATTGGCAACCAGCCAAAATTCGGGACGTAAAATTCCAGCCAAACATGATTAAAGTCGGGTTGTAGCGGTACTCCTATGAAGTCACTATGGGGAGGACATTTGTACCTGCCTACCGTGCGGCAGGGGATGCCATTTAAACGGGATAAAGCAAGTAAAACGCCGACATATTCGCCACAGGAACCAACACCCCGTTCTAAAACCGTATCTGGGGTGTCAATGTAAGGTTTAATACCGTAGGATAACTCATCATAAACGTAGTTGCGGATGCTGTGCATTTTCCGCAGCACATTCGTTTCAGAACCAATCGCTTCTCTGGCGGCACGGCGAACAATGGTGGTATCCATTGCTAAATCGTCGTCATCTACTAAGTAACGTGTTTGTAATTCTGGGGAAAGTTCAGGAACGTCTTCTACATCTCTGGGTGTGATCCGATATTTTATTCCTCGAACTTCCAAAAGTGCTTTCCAGCCAAATATATGCCGTTCGCCTGGGGCAAGAGAATCAAATTTAAAGACTGCTACACGTTGCCCCTCTATCACTTCTTCGGTGAAGGGTATACCAATGGGTTCAACGTGTTTCACTTTTTGACGCTCAGTTTCCGATGGTAGGGCGATGCGCCATTCGACATCGGGTAAATAAACCTCGTCTAGGGGTGCAATTTCCTCAGCATAAGACATTTCAATCAGATAGCCATTAGAGAGGGCGTAACGCTTATCTGGCTGGTAATGATAATACAGAGGATGAATAAAAGTGCGATCGCGGAATGTTAGTTCATGACTAGGATCGGCATTCGGGTTATCCCGGATATAAGGCTCCTCGGAGGCGTAGGCGACGTAAATATTTTCTTTGCCTGTTTCGGCATTTTTATTGATTGCTATGCCTGTAGGACATTCAAATGGTGTTAGGACACTAAATTGCAGTTCTCCTGTGGCTCTGTCCATCGCGTAAACTGATTGTTCGGTGCGATCGCAAATCCATAGCATTTCCTGGGTTACAGCTAAATTCTCTATGCCAACTCCAGGCGCATAAAATCTGGTAATTTCTTTTCGCGTTTCGCGGTCAAAAACCAGAATGTAGCCCAGCCTTTGGCAACTAACATAAACTGTTGTTTCCCAAACAGCAACGCCATCAGCGGCATAAGGCAATGTTACAAAATGTTCCAGACCTAAAGCATTGAGCTTGCACAAATAAACACTATTTTCTCGGCTCACCCACAGGGTATCATCCCACGCCGCTAAACCAGTGACATCGGTAAATTCTTCAACTTGATGGGAATTGAGAATTTTGCTGTTGTCAGAGGTGGGATCGATCTCCAGTAGATGCCCTTTGATACTATCAATAGCAATCAGTCTATCTTTGATGAAAGTAATGCCACACAGGGCAGCAGCAGTAAGCGGTCGAATTGTTTTTTGCCCAAACATCTGGCTAACGGTCAAAGTGGGGAGTGCAAAACTCATAAAACCTTGTGGTAAGTGTAAAAAACCCTCACCTTTAGGTAGGGGAGGAAACATGACTCAAGCGGTTTTACCGCCGTCACACCAATTGCTGGATATGGAAAATCCTAGTCGAGCAATGGCTCCCGTGATTGGGGTAGATGAAGAGTGGTGAGTTAAAAGACTGCCCACAATGGGCGTTGCTCTTACCAAGTACATCTAGTGGTTCTCGATCGCCACGTTTACAGCGGGGTACTAATAATTATCGGTACAATGTGTTCCGATAAACTCTTTCGTGAGAAATAATACTATGTCAAAACGGGAGGAATTTACAAATGTTAAGAATTACATATACACTCATACAACTAGGCGATCGCCTTAATGTAACTTTAGGAGATGGAATTCCTGCCATCACTAAATTATGATCGAATTTTGTAACCATTTGCTGTGACCTACACGATGTCTGCTAATTCTCTGCCTGAAGGTGCCGCCGTTTGGCATAGTTTAGAAGTTGATAAAGCGCTAGACCTGCTTGATAGTAATGCAGACAGTGGCTTAACACCCCAAGAAATTCAACAGAGATTACAAAAATACGGCCCCAACGAACTTGAAGAAATTGCTGGCCGTAGTGCTTGGGAAATTCTGTTGGATCAGTTCAAGAACATTATGTTGTTGATGCTGATTGGTGTGGCTCTGATTTCTGGGTTTTTAGACCTGATGGCTTTGCAATCGGGCAGCTTGAAGCCCGGTGAAGTGCCATTTAAAGATACAATCGCGATTTTAGCAATTGTCATCCTCAATGGCATACTCGGCTACGTCCAAGAAAGCCGCGCCGAAAAAGCCTTGGCAGCCTTGAAAAAAATGACTTCTCCCTTAGTGCGCGTCATCCGCGACGCCAGACTGGTGGAGATAGCAGCCAAAGAACTAGTTCCAGGGGATGTCATGCTGCTAGAAGCGGGGATGCAGATAGCCGCAGATGGACGCTTGCTCGAACAGTCTAATTTACAAGTGCGTGAGTCGGCATTAACTGGTGAAGCCGAAGCGGTGAATAAACAGGCATCACTAAAATTACCGGAGGACACATCATTAGGCGATCGCCTCAATGTGGTGTATCAAGGGACTGAAGTAGTCCAAGGACGCGCCAAGGTTCTGGTGACAAACACCGGTATGACTACAGAACTAGGCAAAATCGCCACCATGTTGCAGGCGGTGGAAAGTGAACCTACGCCTTTACAACAACGGATGACTCAACTGGGTAATGTCCTAGTTACGGGTTCTTTGATTCTCGTGGCGATCGTTGTCGTCGGCGGTGTGATCCAGGCAAGAGGCTTTAGCAACATCCAAGAACTCTTGGAAGTTTCCTTAAGTATGGCGGTTGCTGTAGTGCCAGAAGGTTTACCTGCTGTAATTACCGTCACCTTGGCACTGGGAACCCAGCGAATGGTGCGCCAAAATGCCTTGATTCGCAAATTGCCAGCAGTGGAAACGTTGGGTTCTGTAACGACTATCTGTTCTGACAAAACCGGCACCCTGACTCAAAATAAAATGGTGGTGCAATCGGTTTTCACCAATAACAAAACTTTTCGCGTCATCGGCGAAGGTTATGCTCCCACAGGAGACTTTCAGTTAAATGGTCAAAAAATTTCCCTAGAGGAGTCTCCAGAAATTTCCGCCTTATCAGTAGCCTGTGCAGTTTGTAATGATTCAGTATTGCAAAAAGAACAAGGTGAATGGGCAATTTTAGGAGATCCCACAGAGGGAGCATTGTTAACACTGGCGGGAAAAGCCGGAATCGAAAAAGACCAGTGGAACAGTAAGTTACCTCGCGTTGCGGAGTTCCCTTTTTCTTCGGAACGGAAGCGGATGAGCGTGATTTCTCAGGTGGAGGGAGTCGCCACAGGTGAAGCATCTTCGAGAGGCGTTGACCCGGCGATCGCCGGTTTTCTCCAATCAGAACCTTACTTAATGTTTACCAAAGGTTCTCCAGAGTTAACCTTGGCACGTTGCACTCAGATTCATTTGGGCAATCACTCAGACCCATTGACCGACGCACAACGCCAGAAAGTTTTGGCAGAAAATGACCTGATGGCGAGTAAAGGTCTACGGGTGCTAGGTTTTGCCTACAAACCCCTCGCAGAAATTCCCCCGGAAAGTTCAGATGAAACATCTGAGCAAGATTTAGTCTGGCTGGGATTGGTGGGAATGCTAGATGCACCACGCCCAGAAGTAAGAGCAGCTGTGCAAGAATGCCGAGAAGCAGGTATTCGCCCAGTGATGATTACTGGCGACCACCAATTAACAGCACGAGCGATCGCTACAGATTTGGGAATTGCTCAAGAAGGCGACCGTGTTCTCACAGGTCAAGAATTGCAACGGATGACTGACCAAGAATTAGAGCAAAACGTTGACCTGGTGAGCATCTATGCCAGAGTTTCCCCAGAACACAAACTGCGAATTGTCCAAGCACTGCAACGCCGGGGTCGATTTGTGGCGATGACAGGCGATGGCGTCAACGATGCCCCAGCCCTCAAACAAGCGGACATCGGTATTGCGATGGGCATTACTGGCACTGATGTCAGTAAAGAAGCCAGCGACATGGTGTTACTTGATGACAACTTCGCCACCATTGTCAGCGCCACCAAGGAAGGTAGGGTTGTTTATACCAACATCCGCCGCTTTATTAAATACATCCTCGGCAGTAACATTGGTGAAGTTCTGACAATTGCCGCCGCACCCTTAATTGGTTTGGGAGGCGTTCCCCTGACTCCTTTACAAATTTTGTGGATGAACTTGGTTACAGACGGTTTACCAGCCTTAGCATTAGCTGTGGAACCTCCAGAACCGGATGTGATGCAACGTCCGCCTTTTAGTCCCCGCGAAAGTATCTTCGCTAGGGGATTGGGTTCTTATATGATTCGCATTGGGATAATCTTTGCCATTATCACCATTGCCTTAATGTGGTGGGCTTATCAACATACCCATGCTGCCGGGTATCAGGGAAATCCCGATACTTGGAAAACAATGGTATTTACTACCTTGTGTATCGCCCAAATGGGTCATGCGATCGCTATTCGCTCCAACAACAGACTGACCATCGAGATGAATCCCTTCTCGAATATCTTTGTACTAGCGGCTGTTGTCGTCACCACGATTTTGCAGCTGATGCTAGTTTACGTCCCACCCCTGCGAGATTTCTTTGGTACTCATTACCTGACTCTAGAGGAATTGGGAGTTTGTATTGGTTTCAGTGCCTTAATGTTCATCTGGATTGAAGGGGAGAAGATATTTTTGCGGATTATGGGCAAGAAGGCTGTTTGAAAAAGTGAGGAGTTGGGAGTTAGGAGTTAGGAGTTATGAGTTATGAGTTGAAGAACGTTTTGCATTCACAACTCAAAACTTAAAATTCCTCACTCCTCACTCATAATTTCTAACTCTTAACTCCTCACTCCTAACTTTTCGTTATGTACCTAAGAACTCTAAACCTCCGACAATTTCGCAATTATCAAGACCAAAAGGTTGAGTTTACTGCTGCCAAAACAATTTTGGTAGGTAATAATGCTCAGGGAAAGTCAAATTTGTTGGAGGCGGTGGAGTTGCTGGCGACATTGCGATCGCACCGCATGGCCCGCGATCGCGATTTAGTTCAAGAAGGGGAAGCCATAGCCCAAATTGATGCCACCCTTGAACGACAAACAGGTGTTAGTGACCTGACCTTAACCCTACGCCGCAATGGTCGCCGTAGTGTTGCTCTCAATGGCGAATCTATCCGCCGTCAAATGGATTTTCTCGGCGTTCTCAATGCAGTCCAATTTTCCAGCTTAGATTTAGAACTAGTACGCGGCGGCCCGGAAGGTCGCCGCAACTGGTTAGATACACTATTAATTCAACTGGAACCAGTTTATGCTCACATTTTGCAGCAGTATAACCATGTGTTACGCCAGCGCAATGCCTTTTTAAAAAAAACTCAAGACTCAGCACTGGATACAGAGCAATCAGAACTAGCGGTGTGGGACGCACAGTTAGCGACCACAGGAACTAGAGTAATTAGACGACGCGATCGCGCCATTCAAAGATTAGCTCCCATTGCTACCACCTGGCACGGCAGTATCAGCGGCAGTACAGAAGTTCTGCAAATCAAGTACATGCCGAATATTCCTTTAGAAGATAACCATCCAGAAGAAGTACAGCAAGCTTTTTTAGCAAAAATTCAGCAGCGAGCGGTTGCTGAAATGCACCAAGGCACGACTCTTGTCGGCCCGCATCGAGACGAAATAGAATTAACTATTAACCAGACACCCGCTCGCCAATATGGTTCTCAAGGTCAACAACGAACGCTGGTTCTAGCTTTAAAATTAGCCGAATTACAATTAATTGAAGAAGTCGTCAAAGAGCCACCATTACTATTACTTGATGATGTTCTTGCTGAACTAGATTTATCCCGCCAAAATCAATTGCTTGATGCCATTCAAGACCGCTTTCAAACCCTGATTACTACCACTCACTTGGGTTCCTTTGATTCCCAATGGTTGAAGTCATCCCAAATTATTTTGGTGAAAGCAGGAGAGTTAACAATTAAAAATTAAAAATTTATTTAAAGACATTTTCATCCGGGGATTTATAGCGTCCATCTGTATGCCTCTACTCTGATTTTTTGTGATGTTTTTCTAACCTTTTAAAAACGTTGAGAACCAAGAAAGTCAGCATAGCACTGATTAATCCTAACTGCCATAAACCACAGCCAGCAGCAATTCCCAATGCAGACGAAACCCAAATAGCTGCTGCTGAGGTGAGTCCGTGAATTTCAAGTTGCTGTGACTCTTGGGAAGATTGGCGCACAATTTCTCCAGCGCCGAGAAATCCTACACCAGCTGCAATCCCCTGAATCACTCGGCTAAGTGCATCAGGACTAGCTTGTAGTCCCTCTGTTTGCATGATTATCAAGGTAAATAAGGCTGAACCTAAACTCACCAGCATGTGAGTTCTTAAACCGGCTGGTTTGCGCCTAATTTGACGTTCTAAGCCGATGATTGCTCCAATCAGCAATGCAATACATAGCCGGAAGCTGATATTCAGCCAATCATTAGTTGCAAGGTAGTAAGTGTTTGACAATGTTTAGTCTGATATGGAGAATTCTATATACTAGGTTAAATCGTAATATTTTTATGAAAAAAGTACAAAACTATTCTAATGTTTTATTAATGGGTGTAGTGCAGTAGCCTATCTCAATATTTGGAATCTATCAATTCAGGAATGCTTTTGAAACGGAGAATTAATATTTTCCATTATTAGGATTATTTTTCAACAAGATAATATTATTCTGGTAAATAAATGGAGATTTGCATTGTTAAATTGTGGCAACGATCGCCATTTGGGCAAACTACATGAATTTTAAGTTTGCTAAATAGTTGTTTGACTATTTAAAATGAATGAGCTACAAAATTATACCTTAAATTGTTAGATTTAACCTATATACTCAACAATGAAATATGATCCGACCATGTATAAGTAGAGCAAATCAGCTATACAGCGTATTTCAAGTTACTGAAGTACACAACGATTCGTCTCAAAGCCAGCTATCAAGCCTGTTTTACTTCTGATTTTTGACTCCTGTTAGCGCAGCGGGGCGTAGCCCATTCGGAATTTTCCTCTATCCTGCTTCAAAACCCGTAACTTTATAATTCATCCAAAAGAAAACTGCTGTAAGTCCTGAGTACTTTTTATTCAGAAGTCAGTGGATTAACCTGATAACATACCAAAAAGAAATGGCTGTGGCTACAAATAGACAACTAACAAATTGAGTGAATAAACTCTACTGGCTAGATCAAATTAAACTACAAGACCGCGCCAAAGTAGGTGATAAAGCCTTTTACTTGAGCAAAATTATCCAGCGTGGCTATCCGGTGATGCCTGGTTTTGTAGTTTCGGCAGAAATTTTGCGGCAATTTCTCGAAAATCTCAATAGTTCAGAATCATTAGTAGCTGACTTACCCCATTCTTCGCTACACCTTGATGTCACTAATTGGCGTCAACTTCAGCAGGTGGCTAGCCGCTTGCGCCAAGAAATTCTGACTGCGACTGTAACTCAGGAGTGGGTGAGTACAATTTTTCAAGCCGCTAGAGAATGGCAAACTAGCTGTTTGATTCTTCGACCTTCTTTAACAGTATCAACTGCTACTCCAGGTATAAACAACAATATATCGGGTTTACTGGAATCGGTATTTTGCCAGTGCGAACCGGAAGCGATCGCTTTGGCTCTAAAACGTACCTGGAGTCAAATATTTCGGGCCCGGAGTCTATTATATTGGCAGCACTTAGGAATTAATCTGCAACAAATTAATCTCGCAGTTTTGGTGCAACCTGTTGAAAATGCGATCGCCAGTGGCTCGCTCACAACCAATGCCTCTGGGTGGGAAATTGAAGCTACTTTGGGATTAGGAATTGCGATCGCTCTTGGCGAAGTCCAGCCAGATGTTTACTACATTCAACCGGAAACTGGGGTTGTGCTTGAGCAACAACTGGGCAATAAAATGCTGGCTTATGGCGTTGATGATGCAGCGCCTAAAGTTTTTTCGCAACCCGTGCCGAACTCAGCGTTAACAACAGATCGCACCTGTCTGATTACCTATCTACTTCCAGAAGCGCAACAAAAACAGTACTCTTTACAAGAAGAATACTTACAACAAATAATTGCTCTGGGAACTCAACTGGTAAGTGAACTAGGTAAAACCTTTACCATTAAATGGACTATCGCCGAGCAAACTACATCTGGAAAGCTCTACATCACACAAGTTAGTCCTTCACAATCTGTAATTCCCCACTTACACTTCATTCGGGGACTAGGAGCAGCCGGGGGACGGGTTGCAGCCACTGCCCTGGTAATTATTAATCCGCAACAGAAACCCGAACAACTACCGAAGGGAGTCATTTTAGTAATACCAACCATTACACCTGATTGGTTGCCATTATTACAACAAGTTGGTGGTATTATCACAGAACAAGGGGGATTAACCAGTCACGCGGCAATTCTAGCTAGAGAATTAAGTATTACAGCAGTAGTAAATGCAACATCTGCCACAACTTTAATCCAAACTGGTGAACGATTGCTGCTTGATGGCGACAGAGGAGAAGTTTATCGCATCAAAGGAGACTCAAAGGAGGAGATGGAGAGAGGGAGAGAAGAAAATCTTCTTTCCTCCCATCACCCCAATCCGAAAGTGCCTCATCCTGCTGTTACGTCTCATCTACCTATGATTGCTACCCAACTGCTGGTTAACTTGAGTCAATTCACTTTAATAGAACAAGTGCAAAACCTGCCTGTGGATGGAGTGGGATTGTTGCGTTCCGAATTGATGGTACTAAATATATTGAACGGGCAACATCCCAATAGTTGGATTTTAAGCGGGC
This sequence comes from Nostoc sp. EspVER01, assembly GCF_034530635.1. NCBI lineage: Bacteria > Bacillati > Cyanobacteriota > Cyanophyceae > Nostocales > Nostocaceae > Nostoc > Nostoc sp. EspVER01. The sequence continues at coordinate 40,789 of NZ_JAVRCS010000015.1, read as the reverse complement.
GTCAGGCAGAATTGTTAGAGCTATGGTCTGAGCAGATTATGCAATTTGCTCGTGCCTTTGCACCAAGACCAGTTTTTTATCGTTCTTTAGATTGGCGATCGCAAGATTTACCATCATTGCGTGATAGTTTAGAATCTTCCCCCCAATCGATGTTAGGTGAACGCGGCACTTTTAGCTATTTACGAAATCCCGCAGTATTTGAGTTGGAACTGAAAGCTTTGGCAAGCGTACAGCGAGCTGGTTACACCAATGTCAACCTACTGTTGCCTTTTGTGCGGACTGTAGAAGAATTTATTTTTTGCCGTCGCAAAGTTGAGCAAGCTTTTTTAACCGAAGTGGCACAGTTTCAATTGTGGATGATGGCAGAAGTACCAAGTGTCTTGTTTTTATTACCAGAATATGTGAAAGCAGGTGTAGCCGGAATTTCTATTGGTACAAATGACCTGACCCAATTATTGCTAGGAGTGGATCGAGAACAAGGGCAGCTAGCCAAAGTATTTAATGAACGTCATCCAGCCGTTATGAGTGCGATCGCTCAACTGATCCAAATGGCTAAAAGTGCCGATATACCTTGTTCAATCTGCGGTCAAGCACCAGCCCTCTATCCAGAAATTATTGATAAATTAGTGGAATGGGGTATTACTTCCATTTCTGTTGAACCGGAAGCAGTCGAACGAACATATCAAGCGATCGCTCGTGCTGAACAACGTCTGATTTTAGCAGCAGCACGACGAAAACTTCAGTAGTTAGAAGTAATAACTACCCCTTGCTTATGAGTTTATTTCACCTCAAGGAGGGTTGAGTTGCATCTTTCTTTTGATAGGCAATATTCATCAAGGGAATTACTAATTAAAAGCCCAAATTTAAAAGCCTAAATCGCCACGTTCATCAAATGTTCGGCGTGTTAGAGTTTGCGCGTTCTGAATTGACGCCGATTCTACTATCTCGTTGGCTAAGACCTAAAGTTACTCGTTTCATAATCCAGTACAAACCTGCAAGTACCACAAAGGTGATAGCAATAATCACCAAGGGCTGTTTTCCCAAAATTTCTTCTACCCCTTTAGTTAGTAAGGCATCGGGTTGAGTAATAAAATCCCAACTGTTGAAACGCAAAAATCGCCCCCAATAAACACCAACAGCACAAAGAAAATGTGTAATCGTCTCAACGCGCCAAATCCATTGGCTCTTGCCGATGCGATGTAAATAATGACCCCAATTAATTAACGATATTACATAAGCTTCAAATCCACCTAAAATTACTAGCAAATATACAGGAATAAGTACCAAAGTAATCATCCATACCGATTGAATGGTGCGGATATCATCTATTAAGTGAATTACATCGGTCAACAAATATGGTGCATTTGGTAAAAAAGCATAGAAAACTAAGAATCCTAGCCACCAAAGCCAAGTGCCGCCACGCCTCATGCGAAATAGCCAGACACTCAAAGCCAAAGGTATAAAAGCCAGAAATAAATTCCAAGTCATCCACTTCATATTAATTTGCAAGACCTGCACAACTCTGGCTATCAATTCTTCTTTCATAGGTGCTTACTTGGAAGATGTTTGATTGATATAGACTCACTTTGTAGTGTTAGTATTAACCTTAGTGATTGATCGAGTTTTTGTAGCCTCCAAGAAAATTAATTTACTCCAACATCAGACAATATTTTTGTGTCAATTAGAAGTAAATGCATACTGATATATGTCCAAAATTTAGAGTTTTTGTGTATTTTATGCTGGAGGATGAAATTTCTCAATCAATCGGCTTAAGTCACTAGTATAGCCATAAAATCATTAGGGTAAAAGATACCACCGAAAGGTAGTCTGAGCAACAAAAACGCTGCTAATAAGTGATGGTAGACTTTTTTAATTGCAATGTATGCCCCTGTGCTAACTATTATATTGATTTCATTTTGCCCTGCTATGCTTCCAGAAGCACCTAAAGTTTTTGTCAAGTCAGCCTTTGCTTAAGGGCGGGCGAGACGCCATTGGTGTCAAGCTAACGTGAAACCCACTTGGTGACAACGCTTTGCCCTCACCCCCAGCCCCTCTCCCTTGGCGAGAGTGGAGTTAGACATTCAATTCCCCTTCTCCCTTGGGAGAAGGGGGTTAAGGGATGAGGGCGGGAGGAATTTGCAAACCGCCTGTCTGATATAGTTTTCGGCTTAAGTTGACACCTATGGCAAGACGCCCACCCTACAAGAAGTAGTTGGATATTTTTTATTTAAAAGTCCCTAACTAACGTAGTAGCACTCGACTACGAGGACCGATCGCTTGTTTGCGTGAAGTTATTGCACAACTCTTAGCAGAATCCTGTGAACAAGCAGCTTGAGCAAGGGTTGCAGGGTTTATCTCCAGAGAATTACCGCTACTGAATTCCATATTAGGTGTAGTAGAGAGCGATGGAGAATTAGATTCAGATGTATAGGTTGTAGGTGTCGAGGAAGCGATCGCACTACTATCACCAACTACAGGTGTAGGAGCGATCGCACTACCATCACCAACTACAGGTGCAGGAGCGATCGCACTACCACCACCAACTACAGGTGCAGGAGCGATCGCACTACCACCACCAACTACAGGTGTAGGAGCGATCGCACTACCATCAATTACTGATGGAGGAATGGGTGTACTACCACCGCTAATTACTGGCGGGGGAGTCGGTGTACTACCACCGCTACTTACTGGTGGGGGAGTGGTTGTACTACCACTACCAGTAGTTGGTGGGGGAGTTATGAGAGTTGCAGTTGCAGGTACTTTGATTTGTATTCTTGCTAGGGGTGAGTTAGTCATTTCCAAAGATGTCACCTTTGGCGAACCTGGGAGATCGGATTTGAAATCAAAGACTGTGGGGGTGGCGCTACCATTGCGATCGCTATATCGCACTCCATATCCACTCACTTCAAAAGTGCCTTGATACTGGTTTCCAGTGTTTGGATCAGTGACAGTACCAGTGTATAAGGCTTTTGTGAGATTAAATTCATCCTGAACTACTCCTTGAAATGTGGTTCCTGCCAATTGTCCCTGGTATTTATAGGGTGTTAACTCACCGCCAGAGAGAATCGGCGAAGTGAGAACGCCATTAAAGGAGACAATCGGAATGCCTTTAAAGTCAACAAAATAATGCAGACTACCATCAGAGCGTGTTTGTACCTGCACATAGTCTGACTTGTATATAGGAACATAATTAGGATTGTTCTTAGTACCTAAGTTCCGCGAGTAAGTCCCCGTGTCATCTGTATCAATGCGAGTAGTGCTTTGATTGAAATTGGGATTATTTCTGGGGAGTTGGATAGTACCCGATAATGTACCAGTGCTTTGAATTGTGATTTGAGCAGAAGCACTTGTTCCACTTAAACCGATGAAGACTGCGGCTAAACTGCTGCTGCTAACAAGAACACAACCCAACTGAACTGATGAATTTAATTTCATGAAAAATTTGCTCCTTTAATCACATACAAAAAAAATACGCGTATGTTTACGCATGACTTTTCCTTGCTCCTAATGGATCGTGAAAGCATCTAATACTGAACTAGTCAGTATTTAAATAGCGTATTTTATTACGTTTACATCAGTACAAAATTAAAACCGGAAACTTGCTCTTAATGTCCCAACGATTAGTGCATCGTTAGCAGCATTGTGATCGGGATTGAAAATAACGAATAAGCCTGGAGTCAAGGCGATATTGTCGCTTAGTTGGGCGCGGTAAAAAACTTCGACGTGAATTGATGTGTCACTACGTCCACCTGCTGTCCCCCCATCAGAAAAGTTGGGAAAATTGAAGCCGTCGGGTAAAGTACTGGAAGTAATTTTGGGCGGTTGTCCAACGAGAACGCCCCCTAAATTCCCAGGACGCAACAAATTAGGAAAAGCCGCGAACACCATCCAGTTAGTAGTTTCTACACTTCCAGAAAGGTTAGATGGCTTGGAAGAAGTAAAGCCACCCCAACCGCCCAAATGCAAGTTAGGGTTAATTCGCCAAGCAACGGTAGCGCCAATAGCTTGGGTATCGAAAGCTGTAGGATCTGCAAAAGGTGAAATCAGTTGAGAATCACCAATACCACCTCCCAATAAGCCATCTGGGGAGTGGGAATAGAGATAATGTACGCCGACATCGACGTTATTTGTGGGTGCTAAACTTAACTGAGCGCCAGCAGTATATCTACCACCAAATAGTCCGCCCTGCTTGGTGTCGCCAGGAAAACTGGGTATTTCGGCACTATAAACGCCTTGTAAACTGATGCGATCGCTAATCTGCCAGTCAAAGCCTATACCACCACTGCCGTTACCAATACTTAAAATCGGGTTGCGCTGACCAAATAGAGAAATTGCACCATCGCTAGAACCTTCTAAAGGGCTAATACCGCGAAAGGTGTTAATCGGGTTGACTCCGGCCGTACCGACGACAATTCCTAAGTTATTCGAGGCGAGAAATCGATAAGATAAGTCACTAATAACTAGATTGTTGTTTGTATTTGACTCGAAACCCAACCGCCCCATATTGGTAGATAACAACGATGCATTAGAACCCAAATTACCCGCAGACAACCCTGTTAATAGCAAATCTCGTCCTGTAAATGACGTTGCTAAGGTTAGTTGGGCGCTACTTGTAAAAGTCACATTGGTTTTTCCCTGGCGTTCAGGTACTCCATCTCTCGGAAACAAATCCACGTCGGGGCTATTGGTTCCCTGCACGCTAAAAATCGCTTGACCAAATAATCTGGTTGTTGTGGAAAACCGATTTCCTTGTAATTCACTAGTCTGCTTTTCCACAGCTTCAACACGCTGCTGTAATTGCTGCAACTCTGCTTTGAACTCGCCCTGTAATCTTTGCAGCAAGATTAAATCTTCCTTATTAACATTATTAATTTTATTGTTAGTGTAGGCGTAGCCCGCACTTCGGCTGCGCTCTTCTCTACGAGAGGCTGCACTTCGACTACGCTCTGTTACCACGCCAACGGCTACGCTCAGGACAGGCTCAGTGACCACCGCAGGCATCGCATCGTTAATCTTCTCTAAGCAAGCATTTAAACCAGCCGCAAATTCATCACGGCTGATACTACGATTCCCCAGATAAGTCCCATCAGCGTATCCCTCAATGCAGCCATAGCGTTCTACTAAAGACTGCAAAGCACCAAAAGACCAGTCGGAGGGTTGCACGTCTTGGAGTTGCGATACTGAGGTGACTTGAGACATTGGGTTGTCTGAGTCTGGAGGATGAGGAGATTGGGAAAATTCTTCTGTACTTTCCTGGTTCTGTACAACTTCTGTTACAGGTTGAGTATCTTTTAATTCAGGTAAGTTAGGGGAATTGATGAATTGAATTTTTTCTCTACTTTTTCTAAGTATATTCTCGTACTTATTTTTTATCGCTGACGAGGTAGTTATATCTGGTTGCACGAATTCAGGTGGTGTAATTTCAGCAGGTGAGACAACTTGAGATAAATTATCCTGTGTTGACTGCTGCACCGGGTTTTCTGACAGAATTACGGACTGTTCTGGTAAATTTAGCGCAGATATTGGCGCTGTTGCCAGCACACTCGCTATCAGTAGACTCATATCACTCCTGGTATTTCATTTGACTTGCACCAATACTTCTTTTGACAGATAAAGTTGGTGTATATCAGGAAATTTTTTGAAAAAAAAGTGATAAAAGTTACTGTCTTTCTGAGATATCTCGCTGTATCAGTGAGAGAATGAAATGACAGAGGAGAAGTTGCAGTAAGTTTTCCCCTCTGCCCCTCTGCTCCTCGGTAACAGAGCGTAGCCGTACCACTTCGGGGAAGCAAGCTACGCGCAGCGTCTCGTAGAGAAGTGCTGCCCCTCTGCCCAATGCCCCAGATAGATTATTCTGGCTCGCTACAATACTTATTCATCTGATTCACTAATGTATCTGACTGTTTGCCAAGAGTTGTAGCTGTCGTCAGTGCTGAATCAATTTCGGCTCTAGCCTTCTGGATTTTTGCTCTCCCAGATTCCGAGGCTTGTGCTGTCTTGGTTGCACCAAGCGCTTTACCTGCTTTGGCGATCGCTTGACTAAGATTTTGAAAAATCTTCACAAAACCGCTTTGAAATTCTTTCAGCTTCGGATCTTTTAGCTTCAGCTCTCCAATGGATTTAGTCACAAAGTCTAAATCTTTAGATAACTGTATGCTAGTTATCACTTGTGTTCCTTTATTTTTATCAATTAGAGAAGTTCCAGCATTGACAACTCGAATCAGTCGCTGGCACTGGGAAACTTTATTGTCACTGCAACTAGTAACTAATAAAGCAATGCTTAGGCTAACAGGAGCAAGAACAGTATATTTACGTAAAACAGACATTAACACCCCAAAGGCAATTCAACCCACAATATAGTATCCAATATTACGGGTAAATGAGGGGATTGGGCAGAGGGGCAGGGGGAGCAGGGGAAGCAGGGGAAAAGGTTAAAGGTTAAAGGGAAAAGGAATAAATTTAATCTTTCCCCTTTTCCCCTTACCCTTTTCCCCTTTCCCTTGCCCAATGCCCAATGCCCAAATCACCAATCTATCGGCAAACCCAACTGGTCTAAAGTAGCACCATCTTGCAACAGTGGTTGAATATCGCTGTCTATTTGAATACGACCACCAGACAGTACTAAAGCGCGTTGAGTAACTCTGCCTAGCCAATGGAGATCGTGGGAGGCAATTAAGATCGCTTGCACAGGTAACTTTAATAATACTTGCGCCAAATGACGCCGCCATGCTGGATCGAGACCGTTAGTTGGCTCATCCAAAATTAGAATTGTTGGTTCTAGGGCTAAAATCGAGGCTAGGGCGGCTAGGCGTCTTTGTCCACCAGAAAGTTCGTGGGCGGAACGATTGGCGTAAGCTTCTAGACCAAAATCAGCTAATAACTGGTAGGCGCGATCGCTTGCTTCTGCTGGTGATATCCCATAGTTACGTGGCCCAAAGGTAATATCTTCCAAGATAGTCGGCATAAATAGTTGGTCGTTGGCATCTTGGAAGCTAAAGCCAATTTGACGACGTACTTGGGCTAAAGTTTGTGGTTCTACGGGAATACCATTAATCGTTATTTTCCCAGATTGCGGTTGTTTTAAGCCGATTAGGTTCTCCAACAAGGTACTTTTTCCCGAACCAGTTGCTCCCATCAATGCGACGCGATCGCCTTTGTTCAAGGTAAAAGATATTTCCTGTAATACTGGCTCCTGGTGGGAATATGCATACACCAGGTTCTCAACCTCGACTACAGCTGCATGGGGATTATCGGTTGATAATTGGGGATTAGAAGTCAATGATTTCAAAATTTACAAACTTAATATGTAAGGGAATGGAGACGCAATTAATCGCGTCTCTACTGGGGAGTGGGTTAAATTTTGTAAGAAGTTAGGGTTACGCTAGCAGCGATCGCCCAAGCTAGTAATAGGGCAAAACGTTCTTTTGGTCTGAGGGTAGAATCTATGGGTAATTGTCCGTTGTAACCACGAGCTACCATTGCCGCATAGACTCGCTCTGCTCGATCTAGACTACGGAGATATAAAGCTCCAATCATGGCAGCACTGGCATAGCGCAACCATCCCGTAGTTCCATTCAGACCGCGTAGTTGAGCGCTGCGCCGCATTCGCGTTACTTCTGAAAGCAAAATTTCCATATATTGCCCAGCTAACAACAAGTTTTCCTTTAAAGGTGCTGGTACTGGTAACGTTTTAAGGGCAATGCCGAAACTGTGGGGGGGTAAGGTTAACAAAAAACTATTCATCGTCACCAGACAAACTAGCGAACGAACTAGCAAAAAAGTGGCTCGTTCCCATCCCTGGGGCAATGCTAACAATGACAAAAAAATCAATTCTGTGCCGAGTAATCCTCCCAATTGGCGAATTGGTACGCGCAAGAAGCAAGCCCATAAAATTGCGATCGCGCCATATACACTTAGTCCATACCAGGCAGAATGCTTTAATAAAGCTGCCCCCACCACAATCACTAGAGACAGTTGCAAGCGTAGCGGTAAGGAAAGTTTAAGCATTCTTCGGTTTCACTACCTTGGCAATTCCAAAGGCAACAGCAAAGCAAACCGCAGCTCCCACCAGCCCAGCGATACTAGTGCCAATTGCCCCCAAGCCCTCAATTCCATAGTCAGCCAAGGGAGTCGGCACAATTATCCGTACTTTCTGGGCTAAGTCGATAAAGCCCGTATTTTCGGCAACTTTCTCCAAACCATCAGGCCATGCTGAGGCAAAGAGTGAGAGTACTCCCGCAATTAAGAAAATAGTGACAATAGGCACTGACCAGCCGCGAAACTCCTGCTGTTCCCCTGGCAATAAATCTGGTCGAGCGGTGGCCAGATAAGTCAGCACACCCCCGGTAATCAGCCCTTCGCCAATACCGATCAAAATATGCACACCAGTCATAGCTGGTAAAACTATCGCTACCGGTGCAGTTCCAGAGAGGGCTAATTCAATGGCACAAGCGATCGCAGCTACCACTACACTTACACCCCCTGCTATACCAGCAGCCAAAGGTAAGCGCCCTTTAGATCCGCCAAACAACCGTTGCAAGGTTTCGGTTAAAACCCAGCCTACCCAAACACCAATCACTCCCATATTCAAAATATTTGCTCCCAAGGCAGTAATACCACCATCAGCAAATAACACAGCTTGAATAATTAAAACTGTGGCGATACACAACGTTCCTGCCCAAGGACTGCCTAAAACGATCGCAGCTAAGGTTCCCCCTAACAAGTGACCACTAGTACCTCCTGCTACTGGAAAATTGATCATCTGGGCAGCAAAAATGAAGGCGGTGGTGAGTCCCAATATCGGGGCACGACGAATCCCAAAAGCCTCTTGCGATCGCCCGAAAGCAACAAACAACGCTGCCGCACTCGCTAAACCAGTAGCCCCTGCCACCGGAATAGAAACAAATCCATCAGGAATATGCATGATCTACCCTGTATTCTTAGTGGTTCATTTACTCAGAACAAGCAATAAAACTACGCCATCTAATTTAATAACAAACAAAATTTTTCTGTTTTTTGCAATGCCCTATCGGGGGATTTTATAGTGTTACTTTTGACATATTTTCAATCTAGTGTCTACTAAACAGTATACTTATTTAGTAACATATTAATTTTTGTTAAGCTTATTTTTGATATTGCGAAACGTTGACAAATCTTCCAAAACGAGACTGTACATATCTAGTCTCGTTTGGTTAATCAAATTACTTCTAAAAACTGGTAAGAACGAAACATTAACTGCCTTTTACCTTGATGGAGTAGTTCGTTTTTTCAAAAATCAAATAGGAATTTATAACTGCTTTTATGGTTAACAAATAGCTATAACTATTTATCAAAGAAAAATTTTGATTTTTCTTTGTTTTGTAGTGTTTAATTAATTGAATATTTATTGCATCAACAAATAAGTTTTTACGGGTGTAACAAGCTTATGTAATCAGCATTTGCACTTTCTTCTTACCTTGCTGTAAAAACAATAATGTATAAGCATATTACCAAGATTTACGATACTCCATACTAAAATAATATTCCCCGTAGTATCATTAAAAAATTATAAAGATATGCTGAATAAAATGTATATTTGCTGACCGAGTTTACTTAAAATTACACGATATTTTACTAAAAAATACGTAATTTTTCATATATTATCATAAAAACAAGGGGTAAAATGTAAAATTTAGATTAATTTAGGAAAATACTGGGATCGAAGTGCGGGAATTACTAAACTTTCAGGGCAACTAACTGTAACAAAAGGATTCCTCAACTTTTGAGCAACTAGGTTTAGTCAATAAAGTCAGCAGATGTTTGATTCTATTTTCCACGGACTTTACACACCCTCGTTTTGCAATTTGGAATATGAAAACAAACTCATCCAACTCGCTGTTACCAGTATCAACTGGCCCACTAAAGATTTCAGAGTTGCCCCCCAACCCCGTGGGTATAGATGATGATAATTCTATTCATCTTTCTCTAGTGATTCCTACTTATAAAGAGCGTGACAACATCAAGAATGTAGTCAGTATATTGAGTCAATTACTGGATGAATCTATTGCAGGAAACTATGAACTAATAGTAGTAGATGATGATAGCCCAGACCGAACCTGGGAGATAGCGCAATCTTTGACGACAGAATACCTCCAGTTGCGAGTGATGCGACGCCAACAAGAACGGGGTCTGTCCTCAGCGGTGATTCGTGGGTGGCAAGCAGCTACGGGGAGTGTACTGGGGGTGATTGATGGAGATTTACAGCATCCACCAGAGGTATTAATACAACTGTTGCATAATATTGATCAGGGAGCAGATTTGGCAGTAGCTAGCCGTCATGTAGAAGGAGGCGGTGTTAGTAGTTGGAGTGTTGTTAGGCGTTTCTTGTCTCGTGGCGCTCAGTTGTTAGGCTTGGTAATCTTACCGGGGGTAGTGGGCAGAGTTTCTGACCCGATGAGTGGTTATTTTATGGTGCGCCGGAGTGCGATCGCAGGTGCGACACTCAATCCAGTTGGATATAAAATTCTTCTAGAAGTAATTGGCCGGGGAAAAGTAGACCAAGTTGCCGAGGTTGGGTATGTATTTTGCGAACGCAAAGAGGGCGAGAGTAAGGTGACATGGAAGCAATATATAGATTACATCCACCACTTAGTGCGATTGCGGCTTTCCACAGGGAAAGTAGGACGATTGAGTAGAAAAGTCAATTTCCCCGTCGGTCGATTTGTCCGTTTTGGGTTTGTTGGCTTTAGTGGTGTGTTTGTGGATTTAACGGTGTTTCACTTACTGCGTACTGTAATTCATTTAGGTTTAACTCGCAGTACGATTCTTTCGGCCGGAGTGGCAATCGTAAATAATTTCCTATGGAATGACGTATGGACTTTTAGTGATATTTCTCAAAGGCAACGTGCTTTGCATCAACGTTTCAAGCGATTTTTGAAGTTCAGCGCGGTCTGTTTGGCAGGAGTTATATTACAAGCTCTAATAATTAATTTTCTCTATAATATCTTGGAAATAAATCAGTATTTAGCTAAGTTGATCGCGATCGCAGTTGCTACCATCTGGAATTTCTGGGTTAATTTGAAACTTAGCTGGCGCGTCACAGACGTGAAATAATCACAACGAGGGATTTGAGCTTTAGATTTTTGTTTTTAGATTTTAGAACGAACTTAAATCTCAAACGTCAAATCTACAAATCCATGACTGTGAGGCCCAGCAATGAGAGTTCTTTTCCAAGGTGCATTTTATTTTTACAAAAAAATTATCTCGTTGCTACCTGCATCTGCTATACATTTCCTGCCTCTGGCAGATAAAAACTCTGGCTCACAACGCAAGCATTGGCATAATTGGCATCGCCTTCCTCCTTTTTGGGTTAATCTCTTGCTGATCTTAATCTGGTTGATCGTCGGCATCAGCTTGCGCCTCACCAACTTGACTGCAAAGCCTCCTTGGACTGACGAGTTTGCCACCTTGGTGTTTAGCTTGGGGAATACTTTTTTATCAGTTCCCCTCGATCAAGCGATCGCACCTGATATTCTATTACAACCACTGCAACCAAACCCAGCGGCTAGTATTGGTGATGTCATTCATAACTTAGCCACACAAGATAGTCATCCACCACTGTATTTTGTGCTGGCTTATCTGTGGATGAAATTATTTCCCAGCGACGGAGGATTAGTATCGCTGTTTGGGGCGCGATTGCTACCAGCTATATTCGGCGCTGCCTCCATTCCGTGTGTTTATGTATTAGGTAGAGTAGCATTTCGTTCGTCATTGGTAGGACACTTGACTGCTGCCATGATGGCAATATCACCTTATGGCGTATTTTTAGCACAAGAAGCGCGTCATTACACTTTGGCAATCTTATGGGTAATTGGTTCCCTCACCTGCTTAGTAATTGCCACACGTCATATTCAAAACCGCACACCTTTACCTATATGGGTAGCACTTTTCTGGATAGGAATTAATGCTTTAGGTATTGCTACTCATTATTTTTTCACCCTTACCCTTTGCACAGAAGTCGTAGTTTTGATTTTTCTGGCTTGGCTTCAATTGCAAACTAGCAGTTCGCCAAGTGAACTTGGCAGGGTAAAGGGTAAGGGGGAAGGGGGAAAGGTTTTAAATCCTTTACCCTTTACCCTTTCCCCTTTCCCCAGCCCTCACCCAGCATTTTTGGGTTGGCAGACTACTAGCAGCAAATTTTCTCTGCTCTTTTCTCCTCCCTGGCGGCGCATCTATGCCGTTGCAATAGGTACTTGTGTAGCAGGTTTAATTTGGATACCAACCTTGTTAGAGAATGAAAATCGTGGTGCTTTGACCGAGTGGATTCGAGGTTCGCGCGTTGGACTAGAGTGGTTAAGCCCAATTTTTCAAGCTTTAGGAACATTGATTGCCATGATTTCCCTATTACCAGTTGAATCTTCTCAAGCTTTGGTTGTGATTCCTTCTGGGGTAGTGATGCTGACTTTCTTTATTTGGGCAGTACCAATTTTGCTGCGTGGGATAAAAATTCAACTACAGCACCCAGAAAACCGGATGATGATTCAGGTAATTGCTGGAGTAGTTATCAGTGCGATCGCAATATTCTTTATCTTTACGTACTTTTTGGGTATTGACCTTACCAGGGGTGCTAGATATAACTTTGTTTACTTTCCCGCGATCGTGGTTTTACTAGGTGCAAGTCTCGCAGTTTGTTGGCATCCTCCCCAGGAATGGATGGAAACAGAGCCAGGGAAAAATCGGATAACAAGCATAGGTAAATGGGGAATAAACGGAAAAAAAGCCGTAATGTTAATTTGGTTAATGGGATTTTTCAGTGCAGTTACAGTAATCTGCAATCTCGGCTATCAAAAATATTATCGTCCTGACCTGTTTGTGCAACTAATTCAACAAACATCCCCAACACCAGTACTGATTGCCACCACCCACAAGACTTATGTACACACTGGGGAAATGATGGGAGTTGCGAGGGAAATTAAACGTGCAAATTCACTCCAAAATCCTCTGTTTCTCCTGGCTCATCAAGATCGAGATCCGAATGCTTCCACCATTGCTCTGGAAAATACTTTAAAACAATTACCACGACCTTTTGACTTGTGGCTGGTAAACTTTCACGCACCGGTAGCAGAAACCGTGAAAACATGTGTTACGTCTGATACTCAATCTTTGCCACCCGTAGACGGCTACGAATATGAACTTTATCATTGCCAATAAGGTGGGGACTGGGGACTGGGGAAAAGGTTAAAGGGTAAAGGGTAAAGGGTAAAGGGTAAAGGGTAAAGGGTAAAGGGATAAATTTAACCTTTCCCCCTTACCCCTTTCCCTTTGCCCATTCCCAATGCCCAATCCCCAATCTATATGCATCTTGTGGAAGTTCCTCAAATATCAATATCCATAGGAGACTAGAGAAAGAATAACAAAGTCTATCTGATACGTTTTCAAGCAGCAAAGGCTGTAACTAGTTAAGGAGGATTTATGCGTGCAGTACTGATGGCAGGGGGTTCGGGAACGCGGCTTCGCCCGTTAACTTGCGATTTGCCGAAACCGATGGTGCCGATTCTAAATCGACCAATTGCCGAACATATTATTAATCTCCTCAAACGACATCAAATTACAGAAGTTATTGCAACATTGCATTATTTACCTGATGTCTTGCGAGACTATTTTCAAGATGGCAGCGATTTTGGCGTGCAGATGACTTATGCTGTCGAAGAAGATCAGCCTTTAGGTACAGCTGGCTGTGTGAAAAACATTGCCGAACTTCTTGATGAAACTTTTTTAGTCATTAGCGGTGATAGCATAACAGATTTTGACCTGACGGCTGCGATCGCATTTCACAAACAAAATAAGTCAAAAGCTACTTTGATTTTAACCAGGGTTCCCAACCCGATTGAATTTGGAGTGGTGATTACCGATGAGGAAGGACGGATTCGGCGATTTTTAGAAAAACCCTCTAGTAGTGAAATTTTTTCTGATACCGTTAACACTGGTACTTACATTCTCGAACCAGAAGTTTTGGAATATCTGCCAGCAAATGTTGAATGTGACTTTTCCAAAGACTTATTCCCCTTACTACTAGCAAAAGATGAGCCAATGTATGGTTACATTGCTCAAGGTTACTGGTGTGATGTCGGTCACTTAGATGCCTATCGTGAGGCTCAGTATGACGCCTTAGACCGGAAAGTAAATCTCGATTTTGCCTACAAAGAGGTTTCTCATGAGTTATGGGTAGGCCAAAATACTTATATTGACCAGACGGCTGTGATTGAAACCCCAGCAGTGATTGGTGACAATTGCCGCATCGGGGCAAGAGTCCAAATTGAGGCAGGAACCGTAATTGGGGATAATGTCACTATTGGTGCTGATGCTAATCTCAAACGTCCCATCGTGTGGAATGGGGCATTCATTGGCGATGAAGCACATCTTTCTGCCTGTGTAATTTCCCGTGGCACTCGTGTAGATCGCCGCGCCCATGTATTAGAAGCTGCTGTGGTGGGTTCGCTTTCCACAGTGGGAGAAGAAGCCCAAATTAGCCCTGGTGTGCGCGTTTGGCCCAGTAAAAAGATTGAATCAGGGGCAGTTTTAAACATTAACTTGATTTGGGGAAACACCGCCCAACGGAATTTATTTGGGCAACGTGGTGTCCAAGGATTAGCGAATATCGACATCACCCCAGAATTCGCTGTGAAATTGGGATCTGCTTACGGTTCAACTTTGAAACCTGGTTCTAAAGTAACGGTTTCCCGCGACCAGCGTAATGTTTCTCGGATGGTGACGCGATCGCTGATTGCTGGTTTAATGTCTGTAGGTATTGATATTCAAAATCTCGATGCTACAGCTATCCCCATTGCCCGCACAGTTATACCCACAATGTCGGTAGCTGGTGGTATCCACGTCCGGGTACATCCCGATCGCCCTGATTACATTCTGATTGAATTCATGGATGCAAAGGGCATTAATATCACCAAAGCCCTGGAAAAGAAAATCGAAGGGGCTTACTTTAAGGAGGATATGCGGCGGGCGCTAATTCATGAAATTGGCGATGTGTCTTATCCTAGCCAAGTCATGGAGCGGTACTGCACTGCTTTTGAAAAACTTTTGCATGTGCATACACTCCGCAATAGCCGCGCCAAAGTGGTGATTGATTATGTTTATGCGGTATCAGGGGCAGTTTTACCCCAAATGTTGGATAAATTTGGCGCTGATGCCGTGGTA
Source organism: Nostoc sp. EspVER01 (assembly GCF_034530635.1). NCBI lineage: Bacteria > Bacillati > Cyanobacteriota > Cyanophyceae > Nostocales > Nostocaceae > Nostoc > Nostoc sp. EspVER01. The sequence continues at coordinate 25,600 of NZ_JAVRCS010000015.1, read as the reverse complement.
TTGAATGCCAGTGTCAATAAAAGTGCGATGTCAATCACCGATCGCGAAGGATTGCTGACTCAGTTAGGTCATGTAGTGGAGGCATTGAAAGCTAACTTTGGGGTGCAAGTATCCGCTAATGGAGAACAGCTAATTTTAGTTGATGAATCAGGCTACCCAATTCGTGGGGAAATTTTAACAGCACTGATGGTAGACATGATATTAACCGCTAACCCCAGAGGGACAGTAGTTGTACCAGTTCATGCTTCCAGTGCGATTGAACAAGTCGCCCGTCGCCATGATGGCAGAGTGATTCGCACTAAAGCCAACCCGACAGCTTTAATGGAAGCTTGCCAGAAAAACCCGAATGTGGTGCTAGGAGGTAGTGGAGAAACTGGTTTTATTTTCCCGCAACTGCATCCGGGATTTGATTCCATGTTCTGCATTGCGAAGATCATTGAGATGTTGACTATCCAAGAGCGATCGCTTGCTGCGGCGCGGTCAGAATTGCCCCGTGTAATTCACAAAACTTATACAGTCCGTTGCCCGTGGACAGCTAAGGGTGCTTTGATGCGTTACTTGGTAGAAACTCACCCAGCCCAAAATCTAGAATTAATTGATGGAGTAAAAATTTGTCAACCCTACGATGACAGTTGGCTGTTAGTTTTACCAGATGCCAGCGAACCACTGGTGCATTTGTATGCAAATAGCAACGATCGCGAATGGGTAGATGAGACTGTGAGAAACTACCGCACCCGTGTTCAGTCGTTTGTAGAAAGACAACAAGAATATCAACCAACCGAAGTGTAATTCGTAATTAACCGCCTATAGCCAGAGGCGGGCAAGATGCCCGCCCCACAAGATTGGATAATTTATTTATTGGAAGTCCCTAAGTGCATTTAGCCATTTTTAGGTTAGTGATTTCTAGTCTGTTAGAGGATGTCTGAAAAGTTTTTTTGTATACATCTAACCCTTGGAGATCCCCCTAAATCCACGCCACTTGCTCATGGGGGAGACCCCCAAGACCGCAGTGGCTCCCCTTAAAAATGGGGACTTTAAGACTCTTATTCCCCCCTTTTTTAAGGGGGGTTAGGGGGGATCAAGAAATATTTGATACTTCTCAGACATCTTCTTAGCACCGTGGGATTTTTGCTTTTAAAACTCTCCAGCTAAGGCTGCAACGCATCGTTCGCAAATTAGGGGATGTTCTGCTGATTCTCCCACATGAGTAGAGTAGTTCCAACAGCGATCGCATTTTTGCCCATCTGCTTTGTAAACCTGAATATATATGCCAGCATCATCTCCTTCCTCAAAAATGGGTTCAGATGGCACTTCTACTTGAGAAGCTAAAAATAGATAACGTAACTCATCTACACCATTACTTTTTTCAACTGAACCGTGAGTATTAGGATTGAGAGCTTGTAAACGTTGACGCAATCTCTCATCAAAGATATGCACCACAACTTTTGCTTCTAAAGAAGATCCGATTGTTTTTTGCAATCGATATTTTTCTAGATTTTTGTTGACCTGATCGCGAATTTTCCGTAACTCTGTCCAAAATTCTGCTAATTCTGGATTACGCCATTTTTCCTCAACCTGTACCCAACCAGCTTCAAACACTGATTTGTAAGGTGTTTTGTAAGGGAGATATTGCCAGATATCTTCAGCAGTGTGAGATAACACTGGTGCGATCGCTCGTGCTAAATTATCTAAAGCTATTTTCAGCACCGTTTGACAACTGCGACGGCGGAAAGCATCTTTTGCACTGATGTACAGCCTGTCTTTGGCAACATCTAAATAAAAGTTGGATAAATCCACCACGCAGAAATTCTGCACTGTTTGGAAAAAGCGGAAGAATTGGAAACTCTCAAAAGCTTGAGTGACTTCTTCAAATACTTCGGTGATGCGGTGCAGCATATAACGGTCAAGTTCGGGCAATTCCTCGAAGGGAACTGCATCTTTTTCCGGGTCAAAATCATCCAAGCTACCCAACAAGAACCGCGCCGTATTGCGAATCTTACCCCTAACATCATTCATCTGCTTAATGATGTTTTTGCCAATGCGGACATCGCCGGAGTAGTCAACCGATGATACCCACAATCGCAATACATCTGCACCGTAAGGCGGTTCTACTTTTTGATTTTTGCCGCCTTCAATGATTGTATTTGGATCGACCACATTTCCTTCTGACTTGCTCATTTTTCGCCCTTGTTCGTCCAAAGCGAAGCCGTGAGTTAGCACAGTTTTGTAAGGTGCAATGTCATTTACCGCTACACTGGTGAGCAAACTTGACTGAAACCAACCGCGATGTTGGTCGGAACCTTCCAAATATATATCAGCAGGGTAGCGTAACTCTGGACGCTGTTGAACTACAGCTGCCCAAGATGAGCCAGAATCAAACCATACATCCATTGTGTCTGTACCCCGGCGGTACGACTTGCCATTATTACGATAAGATTCTGGTAATAATTCCTCAACTGAAAGTTCCCACCAAGCATCGGAACCTTTTTCAGCGATGATTCCTTGGACGTGGTTGATAATTTCTTCATTCAGCAGTGGTTCTCCCGTGGCTTCGTCGTAGAAAACGGGAATGGGTACACCCCAAGCGCGTTGACGAGAGATACACCAATCGGAACGTTCCGCCACCATTGGCGTGATCCGATTTTCACCTTGGGCTGGAATCCATTTTACCGTGGCGATCGCCTTCAATGCTTCTTCTCTAAATCCTTCCACAGAAGCAAACCATTGTTCAGTGGCGCGGAAAATTGTTGGCTTCTTCGTCCGCCAATCATAAGGATATTTGTGGGGATATGGTTCTTCCTTCAACAAAGAACCAGCCGCAGCCAGTGCATCAATCACCGCTTGATTCCCATCACCCAGCACATTCAACCCCGCAAATTGTCCCGCTTCTTCGGTAAAATTGCCATTGTCATCCACTGGTGCAAGGATGGGTAAACCGTAGCGTTGACCAACAATGTAGTCTTCTTGACCATGACCCGGTGCAGTATGTACCAACCCAGTACCCGATTCAGTAGTGATGTAATCACCGCCGACAACAATCGGACTTTCGCGGTTATATAGAGGATGACGATAAGTAGTATGTTCTAAATCATTCCCTTTGAATGTGGCTTTTACAGTTAACTCAACTCCCAACGTTGAAGATAAACGTTCCACTAAATCAGCAGCAACAATGAGATAGCGGAACCTCACCCCCTCAGTCCCCCTCTCCGTTAAGAGAGAGGCGGAAGCTACTTCCTCACTCCCCCTCCCTGCTTGCGGGGAGGGGGTTGGGGGGTGGGGTTCTACTTCCACCACTGCATAATTCAAATCTGCATTTACCGCCACAGCCAAATTCCCTGGAATTGTCCAAGGTGTAGTCGTCCAGATAGCCACGCCTAAATCTGACTGATATTCCGCCAACAGTGGTTTTACGGCTTCTGCCAAACTTGTGATTGCAAAAGCTGCATAGATACTACGAGAAACGTGACCTTCAGGATATTCCAACTCAGCTTCAGCCAAAGCAGTTTTAGAACTGGGACTCCAGTGAACCGGCTTCAAACCGCGATAGATGTAGCCTTTTAAGAACATCTGACCAAACACGCCAATTTGAGCCGCTTCATATTCCGGCTTCAAAGTTAGATAAGGGTTTTCCCAATCACCCCAAATACCGTAGCGTTTAAAATTTTGGCGCTGGTTATCTACCGTCGCTAGTCCAAATTCTTTCGCTTTCTGCCGCAGTTGTAAAGACGTTAAATTTTGCCGTTCTGCTGACTTCATGTTCTGCAAAACTTTTAACTCAATTGGCAATCCGTGACAATCCCAACCAGGGACGTAGCGAACTTTACGCCCTTGTAACATTTGGTAGCGGTTAATAATATCTTTGAGAATTTTATTTAAGGCATGACCAATATGGAGTGAGCCATTAGCGTAGGGAGGCCCATCGTGCAGTATAAATAATTCGCCGGGGTTATTTTCAAAGAGGCGATCGTAAATTTTATTTTCTTCCCAAAATTTTTGGATTTCCGGCTCGCGCTTGATGGCGTTTGCCCGCATATCAAAATTAGTCTTGGGTAGGTTTACAGTATCTTTGTAACTTCCTGATTCGGTCACAGTCTCATGCCTAGAATTAGGTGTGCAGGTTTTACTAATTATAGAAGATGGCGTCAAGAACTCTATCAGGCTTCACGGCTGAGGATGGAGCTTTCAATAATTAATTTTTGCGTATTAGACAAGCCCACTGAGCCTAATCTTGGTACACACACCTGCACACTTTCCCAGTGCCGATTAACTGTAAGCCTTTTATATTAAAAGGTACCATGTCTGCAATAATCGGCAAAATTAGCAGTTAGATGGATGGTGTTACTTTCTCTAGCTGTGCAGTTTCAGTTTTACTTGTACTAAGAGGATGCTGTACAGTCAAGACTGAACAAGAGGCATGGTGAAGGACATAATTGCTGACACTACCTAAAAACAACTCAGACAGACCAGAGCGACCCCTACGCCCGATTACAATTAAGTCAAATTTGCCATTACGGGCAAATTCACAGATAATGCGTCCAGGGCTACCTGGTTTTTGATAAAATTCAGTACTAATACCAGTACTAATTGCTTCATCTGCAAGCGATCGCAACATCTCTAGTCCCTGATTAAGGAACTTTTTCCACTGCTTTTGCTGCATCTCCAAAATTTCGGTACTCATTCCTAGCCCCACATAATATTCAGAGCTAGCCAGTAAAGAAATATCTGGGCTTCCTTCTTCTTCTGGTGATAGTACGTGCAACAACGTCAAGTTAGCTTGTAAAACCTCCGCTAAGGCAAGTGCTTTCTCAAACACACTCCTATTGCTAGTCGATGTATCTAATGCAACCAATATTTTTTGAAACATATTAGTTTATCTCCAAACTATTTTCCTCAAGCTTTTAGCTACTGATGACCGGAAGGTTTACTAATTCGCGATCGCTTTCACTTATCTTTTACTTATATTTATAAGAAAACAATTTGAGGAACTTGTGAAGGTATGGGGCAAAACGTGACATCCTCACCGACCTAAAGGCGCTCTTAAGAAGGAGTAATGAGTAATAAGTAATAAGTAATGAGTAAATACCCATTTTTCATCCACTCATTACTCCTTACTTTAAAGCATTGCGTGAAGCCTTATGATTCAGACCCAAATATGTGGTGACAAAGGTGGAAAACCCTAACGAGATTTAATTTTGAGGCATAAACAAGCCTCAAACCCATGTAGGGCAAAGAAAATGCACCAAATGATCCAAAATGCTTGAAACGCATATATATCAATAAACTAAGCAAAACGATGTCAAAGTCTTTCTGTATATAGATTTGATGGTTTTTTCTAGCTACTTTTTGTCTAAGTTGCATTAAAAAACCACTGTTGCGAGAAAATTTAAAGCCAGAGCCGATATTAGAGACAACGTGTAAATCAAGGGAACAGAAAGTAGTATACTTTTCTGGGTTCGCCTAAAGCTATCAAAAAGTTTCGTCTAAAAACCAAGAATTTTGGGGTTGCTCTAATGCTAAGTCCTGTAATCACAGTCAGTATATTTCAAAAACAACCCGACCCTAAAGCATTTTCAGCAGGCCAAGTCATCTTTGAAGAAGGACAGTCTGGTGATGAAATGTATGGAATTATCGAAGGAGAGGTAGATATATTAGTCAATGGCAAAGTTGTAGAAACCATTGAAACAGGCGAAATTTTTGGTGCAGGGGTACTTGTAGGAGTCAAAAGTAGAACTTACGCAGCTATTGCCAAGGTGGATACCAAGCTGGGTTTTCTTGATGAGCAAGGGTTTCTCTTTGCTGTTCAGGAAACACCCGTGTTTGCTCTACAGGTGATGAAAAGTTACTCAGAGCGTCTGAGTCGCTTGCAACGTATGGTGTAAGGCAGAGGGCAGAAGGATGCAGTAAGTTGCAAGGTTTTTTTCCAAGTAGCTTCTCTAACTTCTGCCTTTTTTAGTGTCAAAATGCAAGATTTACCGGAGTTAGCAATGGCGCGTAAACGCTTGATTATCGAGATGGGGATGGGAATAGATCAGCATGGACAAGAACCAACAGTAGCAGCATCTAGGGCAGTACGTAATGCGATCGCTCACAATGCTTTACCTGGTGTTTGGGAAGTCGCAGGTTTAAGTCATCCCAATGAAATGATTATAGAGGTTCAGGTGGCAGTGCCATATCCAGAACAAGTTAGAGAAGAAGAAGTACTCGCTGTATTACCATTTGGGCGAAAAACCCTCACGGTAGAATCTGGAGGGATGATCGTTCAAGGGCGGGCGATTCCCGAACTCAATGATAAAAATGACGAAATGTTAATTGCGATCGCTGCTGTTACAGTTATAATTGAAAATTGAGTAGCTAAAGTCAATAGTCTTCCCTAATTTACGATAATTGACATAGAGCAAAGCTAGATGATGCACACCTTTTTGTGTATGATCGCAAAAATTTATCCTATTTCCAAAAATCTTTGTAACAAATGAATCGGTTGTAGGGGCCTACCCTTGTAAATAGTGCAAAGTTAAGCTTTGAGCTACTTTTTAAGTATATTCTGTATCTTCCAAGTTTTCCCAAATAGAGCGACTTTAAGAAGAATGACATTTTGCTTATATCCAAAATAGTCAATATCTAACAGAACTTTAAAGTAGGAGGAAAAATGTACACTATATCAAACAATAAAATTGATACAGGAAGATATTGTGAAATTAATGTAGTGCATCATTGTAATTTATCATGCCGTGCTTGTACTCATTTATCCCCAGGTGTTGCCAAATATATTGCTGATCCACAAAAGATATACAGTGATCTTTCTATTTTATCCAAATTCTATATTCCACGAGGAGTTAAATTAGTTGGGGGAGAACCTTTACTACATCCGAATATAATTCAAATAATTGAAGCAGTTCGGGCATCAGGCATAACTAAGTTTGTTAAAATGGTAACGAACGGTCATTTACTTTCAAAAGTACCGGATCTGTTTTGGGAAAAAATTGATGCTATAGAAATTTCACTTTATCCAAGTAAAACCATAAATCCTGAAACTTTAAAAACATTCAAACAAAAAGCTAAAGACTCTAAAACAATTTTAGAATCTTATTATTGGGATGACTTCCGCGAATCTTATTCTGAATTAGGCACGGAAAATACAGAATTAGTCCAAAAAATTTATTCAACTTGCGCTGTAGCTCATATTTGGCGCTCTCATACTGTTTCAGAAGGATATTTGTATAAATGCCCCCAAGCGGTGTTTATTCCGAAAGTTATTAAAAAACAAAATCTCCAAAATGACGGAATTAAAATTACTGACTCTGGAGATTTTTTTGGAAAATTATTAGCTTACTTAAAGTCGGAAGAACCTTTAAAATCTTGTTCTCATTGCTTAGGTTGTGTAGGAAAAAGATTTACCCATGAGCAAGTGAATCCTAAGCTATGGCGCTCTCCGCAACAATTGACATCTGAAGAACTTGTTGATTTAGATTATTTAAGCTTTTTAGAAAAACAACCATCTCAAGCAAAAGCCTGCCATAGGAAAGTTTCTTTATTGGAAAAAATTACTAAAATAAAAACTAGGCTATTCAATATAAATTATCGCAGGTAATTGTCGCTCTTTAGCTTTGCTTATAGCGGTTCCCACTCAAATGCGGTACAAAATTATATCGCAAGGTGTAGGGGCAATTCATGAATTGCCCCTACGAGTGTACCTCACGTGAACGAGAACCGCTGTACAACAATTCTTTTCCCGTGGTAATGAATCTGAACTTCTGACGGTAATATCATGTCCGCTTGATTGCTTATTAAACTCGAAGAACCCCACCCCCGCCAAAGCTACGCTTTGTCTCCCCTCCCGAAGAGCGGGGAGGGGATTAAGGGGCTTTCAAGGGCAGGTTTTTAGGCTTTCGATAAATAGTTGAGAATGTTCTCAATTATTGAACGTAGTTTTAAGTTCTCAGACAATGATTTTGATTTTAAAATCCCAAAAATTTGTCTAATCAAAAAAACCTGCCCCAGAAAGGGATTAAGGGGTGGGGTGCAATGACTGTGGTTAGCATAACTAATTATGCGGACATGATATAAGTCTTCAAACCGCGAAACAGCATTACTTTTTCCCCAGGCTAATTTTGAAGAAACGTGAGTTAAGGGATTTCCAAGCTTCACCCTAGAAATATTCTATCTTTGGGATTAAGTAATATCTGCATAATAAAAAGAGATAAAATTATATAAACCTGGAGAACAATATGTCATTAGAAACAGAAACACTACAGGCGACACCACCAACTTCTACTTTTGAGAAACTAGAGGAAAAGCAAGAATTTAACTGGAGGCAATGCTGGTATCCCGTCACCTTTGTACAAGACTTGCCTGCCAACCGCCCTCATAGCTTTTCCTTGTACGATGAACCTTTGGTTTTGTTCAAAAACAAAGATGGACAATTTATCTGTTTAGCAGATCGTTGTCCTCACCGTACAGCGAAACTTTCTGAAGGACAAATTATTGACGGCAAAATTGAGTGCTTATATCACGGTTGGCAGTTTGGCAGTGATGGCCAATGTCTGCACATTCCCCAATTAGCAACAGATGCAAAAATTCCAGTCAATGCTTGCGTGCCATCCTTTAAAGTTGTGGAACGCCAAGGTATGATTTGGGTATGGGCTGGCGAAAAAGAAACTGCTGTTGATGAAATTATTCCAACTTTGCCAGATTTAGATAAGTCAGGATTTGTGTGTGCAGACTTTACATTGGATCTGCCTTATGACCAAACATATCTAGTAGAAAATGTTATCGATCCAGCTCATGTTGCTATTAGCCATAATAGCACTAGAGGGGGTGGTAATCGTAAAAATGCTCAACCGCTAGAAATGGAAGTGCTAGAGAATTCGGCTCAGGGGATTAAAGGCAGGTGGCGGGGAGCTAACAAATCAAATGAAGCCTGGAAGTATGTTGATTTTGTTGCTCCAAGTCTTGTGCTAAACACTGCTTATATTGAAAAAAAAGATTGGACATTTGGACTAGCTTTGTATTCAATTCCTTTAGGTAAAGGGCGATGCCGTCTTTTAGCTAGAGGTTATCGTAATTTCATGACTTGGGGAGTTAAGCTGAGGCCGCGCTGGCTGGATCACTTGAATACGAACAAAATATTGGAGCAGGATTTGCCTCTAATTGCGGGACAACAAGCAGAAATTGAGCGCTTAGGAAGAAGTCTCAAAGAATTATATTTGCCGCTGAAAACATCTGACACATTAGTGATTGAGTACCGCAAGTGGCTAGATAAATTTGGGTCATCTTTGCCTTTTTATCATGGCTATTCTACATTTAAAAATGTTGAGAATGACGAGTTGAATTCAAAGCCAATTTTGCTAGACAGATTTTCACGACACACACTTATTTGTAGTTCTTGCAATCGAGCTTATCAAGTTACAAATAGGGTTAAACAAGGTTGTATAGGAGTAGCGATCGCTCTAGCGGCTATAGCAATACTTGCAGATGATTTTAGAATCAAAATCGCAGCAATATCGGTTTCCATAGCAGCAATTGTCATCTCTGTTATGGCTCATACACTCAAAACTCACTTTGAGCATTCCTACACTCGTCACTAAAATAGGTGCTGGGAACAGTTCGTAGTAAGGACTTTAGTCCTTATTTTCTAAGCACTAAAGTTCTTACTACAAACTTTTCATTACTAGCTTAGATATTGTACTGATAGATGTGTGGTAAATTTGCTCACCTCAAACGATTTGCTCAAACCCCAAGTCTTGTTAAGTCACGATCGAGTTAGTGGGTCTGCGCTAAAGTAAAAATATTGGGATAAAAATCTCTGGCAGTAAGTTCAATAGACCACTAATCTTTACCACTGCGGCGATCATGTCTCAAGAGCATAACGAATCACTCCAAATTCAGGAAATCACCAAACTCAAACCGAAACACTTTGCTGATTTAGTCAGATCGGCACAACTGGTTTTCGACCCTACAGCCGGAGTTTCGGGAAGACATATAACAGTTGACTGGGAACAATTCGGAATTCCCCGTGATGTTGCAGATAATCTCAAATCACTTGGTCAGCAATACCAGTATGCATCTCCTCACATCCCTGTTGAAGACATTTGGAGTAAATTAACTCCAGAAACTCGTATTTGGTTTGTTGAAAATAAAGATCGGTTGTGGCAGCTTGAAGAAGCTTTCCCAGCCCTTGACGAAGATTGAAGAGGATATGAGGTAGAAGGTTGTCACCTTCTGCCTCTCTACAAGGATAAGCAAGCAAAAACTGCGATGGCGTAACCGCCCGCTGGAAGCGATCGCAAGCAAATAGCAAATAGTTAAGCCTACAACCCTCATGTAGAGACGCGATTTATCGCGTCTTAGAAAGACCAATTATCTACACCAATAACCCTTAACCAAGCGTATTAATCTAAAATCGGGTTTCATACTCAACTTGGAGTTGATTTTCATCCCCCAAATCAGTTGAGCCTCGCATCAGAATTTCGTCATTGACTCGATAAAGCACATTGTAACGAAAAGAGTCATTGCTAGAAAGAGCGCGTGATAAAGAGGCAGAGAAATTTTTATTGATGTCAAACACACCTTCTGCTGATAAATTCAGAATTGAAGCTCTCGATGCTTCATTGGTAGATGGAGTCGGAAATATCCGAAATTCACTAAAACCAACAGCCTGTCCGATCGCAGTGATAGTTCCTTGTAAACTACCTAAAATGGTAGAACTAGCGAAATTAGTCAGCCCTTGGCCTGCATCTGCTTGACCAAAAGAACCCAGAATTGAGCCACCCAGCAGAGCAACTATTTCTCCCTTACTACGGCTAGGTTCGCTCGTCAGTTCTAGATTCTCACCCAATTTACTAGCTGGCCCGTTCACCCTAGCTTGAACGCGAACGCTACGTAAAGTCCCAAAGTTATTGACAGAAACATCGCTGACTTCAGAAGACAAGGGTGATTCCAAAGTTTGAGTGTTCCTTGCTGATGCTTCCGGTACAATTGCCGTCAATCGAACATCCAAAGTCGGGTCAAGTCCTTGACTTGGAGTAAACCGCGCAGTTTGTTCATAGCCCCGCGCCAAGGTAAACTCAGTGGAAAATAAGCTCAGTCGTCCTCCTGTCAAACGAATGACTCCTTGAGGAAGTGGTTTGGCTAATGTACCATTAATGGTCAAGCCGCCTTTAGCGTCAAAGCTCAATAAAGGCTGACTCAATGCCTCTCCTCCTGGTACAAAGCTTAAGAAGGACTGAGTTGTAACCCGAATATCTTTGTCTAAAATCAACTTTAAATCTGCAAACTCTACAGGTAAATTGGGTGGAGTTGCAGGAAGAGTGCTTGCGTCTGCTGTCGCCACTAGCTTAGTACTTCCATCTACTGTAGCCACTGGCTTAGTGTTATTCTCTGCTGTCGGTGTGACGTTAGAGTTAGCCTCTTGTCTATCTAGATTTATGACCTTAGTATTAGCCTCAGTTGTAGCTGCTGATTTTTTAGCGGTAGTAGTCGAATTGCCAATAATTACCTTACCATCACTCAGTTTAATCTCTCCGCCAATTACAGGTTTTAAGGCTGTGCCGCGAATCACGACATCGCCACCAACACCACCTTCATACAATCCTGCAAGCTTAAAATTGAGTTTGTCTGCGATTGATACTGTGAGGGGATTCGCTGCGGCTTGTTGAGCATCAAAAATTGGCAAGATACCTGATGCAGTTACTTGCCCTTGATTGTAATTACCTTGGATATTTTCAACGCTTACCGTACTACCATTAAATAGTGCTGTTCCTGTGACATTCGTGAGAGGATCGGATAAAGCTTGAGCGCTAAAAGTAGCATTATTAAATGTGGCGTTGCCGTTAATAATTGGTTCGTTTAAAGTACCTTTAACGTTTAAATCTACTTTTCCTTGACCGTCTACCCAAGCGACTTGATTGTTGGTCAACAGATTTAACAGTGCCAATCCTTCATTTTGCACATTGGCGTTGATGCTGATTTGATTGCTATCAGGTTGCACTTCGGCAAAAGGTAACGGTGCAGGTACGCTACCTGTAATGGCGACTGGCTGCGTTCCTGTCACGAGTAAGGTACTATCAAAATTCAAGCGAGCTTTGTTGTAATCAAAATTCACCTCTCCTGTTTGCACAGGTTGTTTGTTAAGAGTCGCATTCGCTAGCGCCACTTTCCCTTGAACTCTGGGGTCTTGCAAACTACCTGCTAAAGTGGCATCAGCATTTACATTACCAGTGATATCTACGGGGTATTTTTCGATAAAAGGCTCTAAAAGTGATAGAGGTAGACTGGCTACATTCAATTTTCCAGATACTTGGTCAGTTCCTAACTGTCCTGAAAAGGCCACTAGTCCTTGATTAATCCCCACACTCAAGGGCGAAAGGGTGACGATACCATCGGCAAAAGTGCCTTGAGCAACAACTTGATTAATGGAATAATTACCCCATTGCCAGTTAGCACCTTGAAAATTAAAGCCGACATTCAACCCAGATTTTAACGAGCCATTGGCTGTAATTGCTCCGTTTAAAGCACCTGTTAATTCTGCAAGGCTAGGCAAAGATGGGGTTTGTTTTGTTTCTACTTGCTGTTGTTTTGCAATTCCTGCTGTAATATTCGAGAAATATGCTAACTGTGTTTTCAAATCTGCATCGGGCAAACTGATAGATTCAGTTTCAAGTGCTTCTGCACCAGCTAACGTCGGAGGCTGCAACCCCGTACTCAGGTCTTGAAAGTCGAAGATATTAAACGCTTGTAAAAGTCTCTGGATTTTGGCTTGGGCAAAATTAGCTTGGAATTGAAATTGCGGATCATTCCCTGCTTGCACATTACCACTGAGAGCGATGTTGCTATCGCCAATCCGCAATTGACCATTAGCCAAGCTAGCCGTACCATCAGCATAATTGATGCTGCCGCGAAATTCATCGGCTGCAACTCTGGCAACACGAGGCCCTGCGATCGCCACATCTCCCGCAATGGCATAATTATTCAGATTGACAACTAAATTACCCGATAGTTGCCCGCCCAATGGTTTCAATTGATTGTTAGGTAAAAAGCCGCCAACCAGAGCGATGGGAAACTGTTGGGCGTTGATTATCAAGTTATCTCCCTCAGTTCTACCTGTAGTAACTGCCTCATCGCGTTTAACTAAAAATGAGGTGGGACGATAATCTGCACCTAAGTTAAGCGCAATCCGATCTTGTTTCCCAGCTAATCGTAGACTTCCCCCTTGTCCCCCTTGAAAATTCACATTTCCGGTTAAAAGTGGGTCAAATGCCAAGTTACTGACATTGAAATTCCGCAGTCGGATATTCCCATTAGCTTGGGGGACATCTGGAGTACCTGTAACTTTTCCATTAAAATCAAGTCGTCCTGCTATTGCTACGTCCCCAGGAACTTTAAAACCAGTATTTTGTAAGTTGAAATTCTGCGCCAGTACATTTAAATCAAATCCGGTAATTTGGGGTGCGCCAGTTGGGGGAGACTGAATAGCGATCGCACCATTAGCATTAAATCCTGCGGTACTTGCGTTTTCAACGATAATCTGCTGTCCATTCCACTGAAATCTTGCAGTCAGCGGTTTTGCCAGCTGCGCTACTCCTTGGGGAAGGCTGATTTGTCCGGCGGCGCGAATATCCGCAAGCTGGAAGGATTGGGTTGTGCCAGCTACCTGTATATTGCTATTCAGCCGTCCTCGCAGTTGTGGTGAAAAACGGCTGAGTTGAATTTGAGAAGTTTTGACAGATCCTTGCCAGCGTTGTTGTGCAAGTTGACCTTGAGCTGTGATTGTCCCACCAGCGACGTTCACAACCGCATCGGGAAAGACGATATTCTCTCCTTGTTTGGTAACAACAACTCGTCCGCTAGTAGGATAGGTGGCACTTGGCGCTTGCACCCGCGCGACTGTTTGCAGATTGCTCAGAGTGCCGGAAATATCGGCATTTGCCGAGACATTCCCAATGGTGATGGAGGGTGAGGAATTGTAGGCTTTGGCGATCGCATCCCCTGGTATATTTTTTGCTTGCACATTCAACGCTACCCTACCTTGGGGTGCAAGCTGAACTCGTCCGCTAGCTGTGACTTGCCCTCCCACATCTGGATTGGCTTGAACGCGAGAAACGTTGACGTTTAACGGTGTACCCAGAGAACCAGTAATTTTTGCGTTCGCAGATATACCACCAACATTAATGGGAGTTGAAATTCCATAACCTTGAGCGATCGCATTTCCTGGAATACCTTGAGCTTGAATATCTACGCCTACCTGTCCTTGAGGAGCAAGTTGAATTTGACCATTGGCGGTGATTTGTCCTCCGGCTGGCGGCGTTACCTGAACATTGGAAACATCAAGTTTTAAAGGCTGTTTACGAAGTGAGCCAGAAATTTGAGCTTTTGCGGAAACATTTCCCACTGCGATCGGGAGAGTAACGCCATAGCTGCGTGCTAGTATATCTCCTGATATCCCATCAGCTTGCGCATTAAATATTACCCCATCTTTTGTTCCTAGATTAGCTTGACCACCGCCGATAATTTGACCACCTGCTGCGGGGACTATTTTTAGATTGGAGACAGTTAGTTGAGATGCAGTTTGAGATGCATTCAAGCGAAAATCAGTGTTGATGGTTTTAAATTGAACGCGATCGACTTGAATCGGTTTGGTGTTACTTACCGTACCACTGACGACTGGTTGCTGAAGTGCGCCTAGTATTTTAATATTTGCTTGAATTTCGCCACTAGCCGGGACTGACGAATTCACTTTCAGGGTATCTAAGATATTTTTCGCAGTAACAGGTTTTATCTGAGCAGAAACATTAAAACCTGTTTGACTATTAATTGTTCCATTAGCCAGAATGGGAACTTTGCCAAAGTTTGTACTCAGATTATCTAAAGTAACTGTCTGACCCTGAAATAAAAATTTCCCATTAAAATTAGAAACCGGCTGAGGAAGATTTTGAATTTTAGCGGTGACTTGATTGGCTGTAGCTGTTCCCGTAATTGCGATGTCTGAAAGTTTGGGTGGAATCTGCACCCCTAAGTCAGCATTTAAATACCCTGCTTGCAGCGCGATGGGTAACTGAATTAATCGAGTGATATCAGATGCTTGTAAATTTTGTGTTGAAAGCTGGAGGTTAGTTTGTTGAGCTTTGAGTTGGGTTTCGCCAACAATTTTAACAGCCCCTCCCCTAGTGAGTTGAGTATTGAAGTCATAACCGATTCTTTGATTTTGATCGGAAAATCGGGCAATCCCACCAACTCGATCTAATATTACTGAGCCTTTGGGTTTAGTTGGTGCAGCGAATGGCATCAATTCTATATTGCCATCTTGAATTTGAAGTGACTGCAACTCAGTTTGAATAAAGCTTTGTCCCTCCCCAGCCTTAACTTGGGCTGTCACCCAACGCCCATCTTTATCCTGTTGAACGTAGACGTTGGGTTGAATTAAGGTGACATTTAATGCCAGTTTTCGGGTAAGAAGAAGTTGCAGCGGCGAGAACTGCACCTCCAAAGCTTTTGCTACCACCCGATCTTGATCGCTGGGAGTTGCTGGTATCGATAGAGAGCTAAATCTCAGACTAGAAAGCGAAAAACGTTCAACGTTCCCAACTTTTACCGGACGCCCCAGTAATTGCTCAAGATTTTGCTGTACTAACGGTGCTAAATCTTTGTATACATAGTTTCTAGCCCACCAAGCACCAACTATAATTCCAACTAGTAAAACCCCACCCAGAGCCAAACTGGTACGTCCTAAAAGCAGGAGCCACAGACGACGATTAGATGGTTCCTGATTGTTTTCTGAATTTGGCGATCGCGTCATGATTGTTAGTACTACCAGTAATTTTTCTGGAGTGAGGCTAGAGACAAATTAGTTAGTTGTATCCGCAAGTTACAATTTATGGTTTCACAATATCAGGACTTACGCAAGAACTTTGTGGCAAGCTGCTGGTATTTTTTAGGAGAGGCTGTGTCAATAAGACGCATTTACGGTGTGTTTATGTTATTTCATAATTTCGCGTAATTCCTGAATTGATTTCGATTAATAATTTATTACCAGACATTAGTTTTGTTGGTTTTTAAACTTGGAAACTTTGCTGGTATTAGGAAGATTATTTATAATTTTATGTGCGTCTTCAACAGAATTGGTGTGGATATTATCTTTCAGAAATTAGGTAACATTTTATGATTAAATTACTTTGCGATCGCACCTGTATATACGACTCTGGTTATAAAATTTCATCTTTATAAAATCTAACTTAGTATAGATGACGATGGTAATTAATCTTAGATTTGCAAGTAATGTAGAGTAGAAAGTCACTTCTTGAAGCTGGATTTAGATCCTCGAATAACGCGATGCGAATGTCTACGACACACTAGTTGAATGCACTTACAAAATATTTGTGAAGAAAACTTAGCCTTACGTCAAGTTCTCAAAGAATTTTATTCGGTAATTCATCAAGTCAAATTTGAGACTATGACTGTGCTATTAAACATCAATACGCCAGAAATATATCAAGAAAAACTAAATACCAAAATTCCCGACTTTTTAGAGAAGTCGGGAATCTGAGCTTTTCGATTCCTCTTTCGCAAACCCAATTAATCATCAGTTGGATCGTCAATCATTTCTGGTACTAAAGCTGGGTTACTTTTACGTTCTTCTGGTGATTGCTCCCGAATAACATCGTCTATTCTCGCAGGGTGTTTGATTTTGTCCAGTACCTCTGGACTTAATTGTGGCGCATCACCTTCTGGATTAGACTTTTCAGCCTGACTAGGAACTGTTTCCTTATTCATAATTATTTCCCTAAACCCTAAACCTATACGCCAAGCTTAAGTTCTTCGATGGTCGGGTACACACTATCTTGGGACTTAATTTCACATAACGGTGGGAAGAAAGGCATCGCTAAAGTAACGATTAACTAAGTTTGCCCCACGTTTTGGTTTGCGATCGATATTGGCCAACTAGGAATTTAGTGGTGGGTTCAATGCCTAATCCCTTTGAATCCTACTCCTTTCTTTGTGGATTGTGATTTTTGGCTAACCAAAAGCGCAATGTCATGAAAGATTGATATTGTTGCTATTGCTCAACGTGTAAACCACCAAAAATGTTATGAAAACATGACAATTAGATCCCAGAAGGGCTGATAAATTCGTGAAACAGCTAAAAAACCTACTTCTTACCCCTTGATCCCTAGATATGCTTAGTGGTTAATATTGACTTAACAAATAAAAATCCTCCGATCCCAAAGAAATGCTAATTTTGGCACAATAAGGAATTGAAAGGGTGTTAGCTCAATTTAAAAACAGATTAAAAAACTTAAAAACTGGGCAAAACCAGGAGTCAGGATAAAAAATTCATCTGGAATGGATGAGATTTTACATAGCATTCTTTAACCAGGGGAAATCATTTACCGCTTAAACTACTGGAGGCCAAATTAATGGCAAAAGAACGCCCGCCACTAGAGGAGATGACTTTACGCCAACTACGCAAAGTTGCTAGCGAATATAGCATCTCTCGCTATAGCCGAATGCGTAAATCACAACTACTGGCATCAATACAAGAAGTCCAGCGTAGCAGAACCTTACTCAGTCCATCTCGTTCATTGGAGGCACAAGAAACCGTGGAAGCTGCAAAGTTTGAATTAGGTCAGGAAGATCGTACTGGCGGATCTTTAGCTGATGTTGATGAAGGACTGGCAGATTTGCCCTCTGGCTATGGTGAAAGCCGGATTGTACTCTTACCGCGCGATCCTCAGTGGGCTTACACTTACTGGGATGTTCCCAATGAACACAAAGAGGAACTGCGTCGGCAAGGCGGACAACAACTAGCACTACGGATTTATGATGTCACCGACATCGATATCGAATACCAAAGCCCACATAGTATTCAAGAATATCCCGCTGATGAACTAGCTAGAGAATGGTATATACCAGTTCCAGTTAGCGATCGCGATTATACAATCGATATTGGCTATCGTGCTGCTGATGGTCGTTGGTTAGTACTAGCTCGTTCTAGTAGAGTACACATTCCTCCTGTCTATCCTTCTGACTGGATTGAGGATGTCTTCATCACTGTAAATTTTGAAGAAGATTTACGTGGCAAAACTCAGTACGAACTAGTTCCTCCTGCCAAGAAGATTGCAGCTACCGCCAACGGCAATGTTGGTAATGCTGTGAATGGCAACCCCATCTACGACGAAATATTTGGTTTAGCAGAATCTGCCGAAGCACTACGGGTTGCTGGTTCTATCTTCGGCTCCCAACAAGGTGCAGCGCGTCCTGAACAAGCCATTAGCTCCTACATTTTCCCATCTGGTGTGGGTATGTGGGCAACTCCTACCGTATCTGGCTTAACCGCTTCCGGTGCAGGAATGTCAGGTGTTGGCTTCTCAGCTTCTGCCGTACCAGTGCGTCCGCGCAAGTTCTGGTTAATTGCCGATGCTGAGTTGATAGTCTACGGTGCAACCGAACCCGATGCGACTGTAACCATTGGTGGCCGTCCAATTAAGCTAAATCCAGATGGAACATTCCGCTTCCAGATGTCCTTCCAGGATGGTTTAATTGACTACCCAATTATGGCTGTAGCTGCTGATGGTGAGCAAACCCGCTCAATTCAGATGAAATTTAATCGTGAGACACCATCTCGGAATACTAACACCAAAGAAGAAGCTGTTTTAGAATGGTTCTCTTAAGTTTTGGCTCTGAGATTGACTCCAGACTGAAATTTTAAATTATTCCCCGCTATAGTAATTCTGTAGCGGTTTTTTTTGTATTATTATGTCTACAAAAAAATTATTTTTGTTATTTATCTTGATAATCAGTGCAAGCTTATTATCAGGTTGTCAAAAAATTGAAGCAAATTTAGTCCCAAAAGCGTCTAAAAGTTGCCCTGGCAAAGATGCCAAGTTCAGTATTGATTTTTTTAAAACCAATAATCAAGGTAAAAAAAATCCTAAAGGTATTAATAATGTAATTATTTTTAATCCCAAATCAGCTGAATTAGATTTCAAAGTTAATGTTGGTCTATCTCATAAACTTTATGCCAAAGATAGTAGAGGTAAACTGCGTAAAGAATATGTAGCAAAACAGTTTCGTGAACTCATTGCTGATGAGAATGCCAAGTTAAACGGACAGCTACCCATTGCTGCAATTAATGCGGACTATATAGATACTGAAGATAAACCCCAAGGCTTAAATATTTCTCGTGGCGTAGAGTATTCAGGAGCATTTAAAAATAAACGTTCTTCCTTTGGGGTATCAGGAGGTACACCCCGGCAGCGACAGGCTACTATTCAAGCTGGCAGAAGAACAAATGATATTCTCAATTACAATTTAGTGGGCGGGAATGGCAGATTCTATCGTCAGGGGAAGTTTAAAGATATTTGTCAAGATTTGGGAGAATTTGCTTGTAAAAATGCAACTAATCGCTCTCTAGCAGCTATCACTAATCAAGGCTATGTAATCTTATTAGTTAATGACTTGAAAGCTAATTCCGAGATTGAATTATCTCAACTTAATCAAGAGTTACTGCCAGATATGTTTGATAATGTCCTAGAAGGTATTGCTAGCAATAACTGTTTAGGTAAGATTCAAGAAGGGATTTTATTTGATGGAGGTATGTCTCCAGGATTGTATTACAACCAGAAAACTTATGTAGAAAACCTTGGGCCGATTGGTTCAGTTTTTTTGATTTACAAAAAATAAAATAGTTATAATTCCTAAAATTATTGTGCCCTTCCCCGATGCTTTGTCCTACGGTGTACACACAAGTTCTAAAAACCTAGCTTTATAAGACTTTCCTCGTTTTCTCTCGTTCCCAGTCGGAGACTGGGAACGAGATAGAATGCTTATTTACGACTTTGTGGTTCATCTTGATTTTTAGTTTTTTGATGAGAAAAGCGAATTCCTACAAAGATATCGTAAATAAACTCTAAAAAGTCTTTCTTTTGTAGTAACCCTGAAGTTTGATAACAGCCTTTTTCATCTAATAAAGGCTTCATCAGATAGTATGTAGACTGATACTTGTACCAGGGAATACAAGTCCATAAATGATGAATTAAATGGTAGTTCTGGCCTAAAATTAGGATATTAAGAATTGGGCTAGGGTATACACGAGCATTTTTCCAGCGATCGCGTTCAACAAAGGGACGATGGGGCAAATAATCAAAAAACAAGCCCAGTATTAATCCTACGATACCAGAAGGTACAACCCAAAAATTGAGAACGTACATTAAAAAATGATACTGAACTGAGATATAAACAATTGCAACAACAATTGAGCGGCTAATTAACCATTCCCATAGCTCATATTTGCGCCACAGTCGCCGTCGAAAGAAAAACACCTCGTGGGACAAGAATCGAAATGCAATCATCCACAGCGGGCCACCTGTAGAAACAAAATGATCTGGGTCATCTTTGGGATCGTTGACATGAGCATGATGCTGCAAATGTACTCGTGTAAACACTGGGAAAACAAACCCTAGCATCAGGGCGCTACCATGCCCTAATATGGCATTAATGATTCGATTGCGGTGGGCAGATTGGTGACAAGCATCATGAATTACTGTTCCAGCACAATGCAAAGCAATAATATTAAAACTAAAACACAGCCAGTCTGGCCATTGCCAAAGCCAGTAACCACAATGAGATGACACCAGTACTGTCACAGATGCAAAAAACAGTAGTAATGTAGGATTGAAATCACCAGGAGGCGCTAACAATTCCTTCGGTGGAGCTTTCAGCAGTTTTTCTGCTTTTGAAGTTACCGTTCTTACTTCTGTATCTACTACGTCTTTAAATATGACTTCCAAGTTGTTGCCATTTAGCTTTTTATAGTCATCAACGGCTGGGTCGATGATGATTAGGCTTTTGTCCGGGATGTCAAAAAAATTAGGATCTAAAGAGGTCATAATTTTCCTGGTCTTGATTCGTTGATAAAATGGGTTTGAAATCCCAAACTCAGCCAGCACAGAATAGATTTCTTGCCCCGATTAGAGAGATGAAAAGATTGAAAATTTAGCCAATACTCTTCTCTATTCAAATTAGGTATGGACTGTAAGAGATAGGGAATAGAAAAAATTTTTAATTCCTTGTTACACTACACACATAAACAAAAGATTTGATTTTTCATTTCGGGAGTTGCTCCTGTTACTCATAATGCCAGCGACAACAGCATACATAGATTTTGGTTTGATATCGACATTTATCGATTTGCCTAGTCAATGTTTTTTGCGATGTGCTGAAATTGTGCTTTGTTATTGATTGTGTGAAAAACAATTTTCAACAATATAAAGAATACAGTTATTTTAACGATCAATGCAAGAGTTTTATCGGAATTTGGCTGTATAATAAAAATATTTTAGACACAGATATCATACTTCAAACAAAAATATATATTTTATTTGCTTAAATAAAAATCTCATCCCTTTTCGGGATGATGCAATAAGTATATATACTAGCGATCGCTTATCCCTTTTCGATTTCATGCAGTTGCCGTGTTCTTCTTTTAACCAAAACTCCATCGCTGGAGTGTACTGGTAGCCAGAATGAACCATGACACCTCTTTGTGGAGCATACCACTTCCTACTCTGATTCTGAGTTCGAGGCTACCAAAAATATCAAATTTCTATACTTAACAACAAAGATTTTGCTATGCGTCAATTATTACTAGTTTTTTCCAGTATACTAACCCTCAGCAGTTTAAATACTCCTGCGATGACAATAGCAGGTACAACGCCTGATTTATCTGAGATGCGCTTAGTTCAAAAGTTAAACTGCAATAATCCTCAAACTCAAGCAGCAATTAATGAATGTACGAAGTTATCTTATCAGAATGCAGATAGAAAACTGAATCAAGTTTATCAACAATTGATATCTACACTAGAAAGACCTAGAAAACAGAAATTGATTGCTGCACAACTTGCATGGATCAAGTTTCGAGATACCAATTGTGAGTTTGAAAGAAGCAGATATGAGGGCGGAAGTATTGCCTCTAGCATTTATTCTGGTTGTTTGGAAGATACCACAAAACTGCGTACCCAACAATTACAAGAATATCTGAAAACTGACCCTTAAGCTGAAGCTGAAGCTGAAAGTCAGTCTATAAGAAGCTTTTAGAGATTAGACTTGTTGCATGAATCTAAAGCCCTCACCCTAAATCCCTCTCCCACGCTTGGGAGAGGGAATTTGAAGTTTGCATTTGTGCAAGAGGTTTATTGAGTCCGAGACTCAATGAATGCATTCTCAGGCAGCAGCCTGGGAACGAGGAAAAGCTAGGTTTTTATTAACTACTAGTTGTCATTAGGAACTAGAGTAATTATCTTTTTCTGAGATTAACGGAAACCTAAAATTTCGGAAATCGCCCTTACAATATCCAAATAAAAGTTGCCTTTCACTGCCCGAAACAACTCAAATTTAGAGTCAGGCGCACCAAAAAACGGCCTGAGAAACCATCCTAACTGCATACCAACAAAGGCATAAAGCAATAACCAGGATCTTAAAATAGTGGTGCGGGTTTTTTTACCAACTTCATCTTGTTGAGAAAGTAATTGCATTCCTTCATATAGAAACTTCACGCCAAATACGCCTGTAATACCAAAAATAAATACATTCAGCAGTTTAAAAAATTGATAAGAATCGGGTGTAGTGATTAGAAAAAATAGCGTAACTGGTGCCAAGCTAAATAAAAGTACGCTAATCACTGATACAGATGTGAGTAATACAACGAAATGCTGTAAAATACTGCTCCGAGAACCAAACAAAACATTAAAAAAGAACAACGTTGGGAAACAAATAATCAGTGTGATTAAATAGAAAACCGGAAGCTTAATAGCGCCCGATAATGCCTGTCCCCAACTATGGGATGCACCGATAATTGCTCCATAAAGGGCAAAAAATATAGAACTAGTTACGAACAGAGAACTGATTTTATTTTGTAATCGTACTCCCTGACGAATTTCTTCTAAAAATGACTGGCGATCGCGCAGTAAATTAACTAAAACACCAAATTGTTGAATTCCGCGATTTTGCTTTTTCAGCATGATTTTATAGTTTGTATATTTTGTGGAATTACTAATGACTAATTAACGGAATCCAAAGAGATAGCTAAGAGATTTAATGACGCTTAAATAGAAATTACCTTCTCTTTCGCGGAATAGTTCAAACACAGAACCAGGTGTGCCAAAAAACGGTCTGAGAGTCCATCCTAACTGACTGCCTACGAAAGCGTAAAGAAATAGCCAAAATTGTAAAATTTTCTGGCGGGTTTTACTACTTTCATCATCTTGTTCTAAAACTAAACTTGTGGCTTGATATAAAGACGAAATACCAATAAATCCAGTCATGGCAAAGATAAAGACATTTAACAAAATTAGAAATTGGTAATTATTGGT
Source organism: Nostoc sp. EspVER01 (assembly GCF_034530635.1). NCBI lineage: Bacteria > Bacillati > Cyanobacteriota > Cyanophyceae > Nostocales > Nostocaceae > Nostoc > Nostoc sp. EspVER01. The sequence continues at coordinate 2,240 of NZ_JAVRCS010000015.1, read as the reverse complement.
GGTAATTAAGAAAAACAGCGTGATTGGAGCAAAGCTAAATAAAAGTACGCTGGTGACTGAAACCGCAGTTAAGACTAATGCTAAATGCTGGGCAAAACTCCGTTTGGAACCAAAAATGATGTTCGCAAAAAACAACGTCGGGATACAAATCAAAAGTGTGATTAAATAAAGCGCTGGGAGTTTAATGGCGGAAGATAAAGCTTGCATCCAGCTATGGTATGCACCAATAATTCCGCCATAAGCAGCGATGAATAAGGAACTGCAAACCAGCAGCGAAATGATTTTATTTGGTAATCTCGTACCTTGGCGAATTTCCTCTAGAAAACCTTGGCGATCGCGCAGGAATCCAATCAGTACTGCAAAGTATTTGATTCCTGATGATTTCCGTTCCATCATGTTATCCTCACACCGATATTATTCTAAGTTTCATCTGAGTAATCACCGCCAGAACCATACTTCCAAGCATCAATAAAACGATGCCAATAATATTGTTGTTCTTTTGGTTGATTCTTAATCCATGTTTCTAGCATTGGACTTAGCGAAAATAAGGCAGTGTAAACACCTAAATTACTGTAATGTAACATCCAATCTAGCAAACTTGCCAAACCTACTTGCGGAATTATCTTGGCAACTATTCCAGGATGATATAAACCAGTTTTTAACAGTGTTTGCGTTAGTGCCGAAAACTGCACTATATCTTGTAAAAAGGGTTTTAGCACTGGTGTACCTAACTGTTGCATTTCTTGAAATACTGCCGAGAGTAATTGGTTAATTTGATCTGGGGCAATTTTCTGATTTACACCAACACTCATTGCCCTTTGAAATAACCAGGTAACAGTCAAACTCGGCTGGTAGGGTTGCAGCAGTGTTAACGCTTTTGCAGATAATTGTTCTGTTTCTAGCGCTTCGTCAATGCCATAAGTTAAACGCTTGAGGTGACGCACCATCGCCCCAAAACCACCAAAACTCAAGGGAGATTGACTACCACTGCTATCTCCGGCTGGTAGAATACGATTCCAAGGGGTTTTTAGCGGACTTTGGCGATAGGTGGGAAAGAAACCAAATAATGCCCGTTGAAATTTCAGGTTGCTCAACTCCACTCCCTGATATTCTGGTAAAAGACGCAGATATTCCTCAAATAGAGCTTCTAAACTCAAACGTTCAGGATGTGCATCCATGTAGGTAAATAAGTAAGTTGTTCTGCCATCCCTAGCTGGAAAAGCTTCCCAGAAGTATTGGCATTGATTTTGCAACTCAGTGAATGATAATAATAAATCGCCTGAGTTATTTTCTGGAAAACCTTGAGCGCAACTTCCTACAACCAAGCACAGCGCATCTGGTTTTTTGCCTTGGCGTGCTTGTTGGGTGATTGGTGAAAAATGCCCCATCGCGTCGATTAATAACCGAGTTTTGAATTGGTTATTTATCATCACCCCATCGGGATGAACTACTGCTTCGGTAAAGGGTGTGTTTTCTAACAACTTTCCCCCAGCAGCGAGAAATCGGGTTTTCAAAGTAGCTAGTAGATAAACCGGATCTACGCCGATATTCAAGACATCCTCTACCCAAACTTCTGTACCGCCAGCAAAACTAACTCGCGCTGGGTTATATTGAGTTGCGATCGCACTCTCCAATTCTTTCTCAGTCAGCAAGTTTAATTCCACAAACACATCTAATTCTTTGCGAGAAATATTCCACTCTTGTTCCCTCCCCCGCAAAATACCCCGTTCCAGCAATGCTACCCGCAATCCCTTCACCGCCAAGGCGCAACCAATTAAAATGCCCAAAGTGCCACCGCAGATTAGCACATCGAAGTCCGTATCGCCTAAAAGCTGTTGATTTTCTTTAACTAACGTTGGTACTGGTGCGGAGTTTTCGCGCACAGATGTTAAGATGCGATCGCCTTGGCGCAATCCTCCTAAAACATCGCCGGGTAATTGGGAAAGAATTTCTTCAGTTAAAGACATTTTGGAAAAATTTAACTCTACATTCCAAAACTACCTGAGAATGAAGAAAGTAGATACGATGATGAGGAGTCGGAAGATATTTAAGTTACTTGTAGCCTCAATGTTAGTCAACAGGCTAACCCATACAGCACTTCCGGCAGCTATGAGGTACATCCTCAAAGCTGAAAGCTATGATAGAAAAGGGCAAAAAGAAAAACTGTACTGTATTGCATAATAGCTGTCATATCATGTCCGCCAAATTACCCATAATAAAATAACCCCACCCCCAACCCC
>NZ_JAVRCS010000014.1:0-162385 GCF_034530635.1 Nostoc sp. EspVER01 | reverse complement strand
TAATGAGTAATGAGTAATGAGTAATGAGTAATGAGTAATGAGTAATGAGTAATGACAAGATAGAGCAGCAATAGGGGGTGAAACCTGAAGATTATGGTTGTAAGCTACTCAGTAAAAATCTTGTTAATTGAGGATAACCTCGCTTCTGCCAGGTTGTTACAAGAGTTTCTGAAACAAGCCCAGTCCCAAGAGTTTACTCTGGTTCATGTGATGCGATTGGGGGAAGCACTTCAGGAACTAAATCAATGTAATTATGACGTTATTTTATTAGATTTAACTCTACCTGACAGTCAAGGATTGTCATCTCTACCTCCTCTGATCGATCGAGCGCCAAGTATACCGATTGTTGTCCTAACCAATACAAATGACGAAGAACTGGCAATTGAGGCAGTGCGGCAGGGGGCACAAGATTATCTAGTCAAGCGCCAGGTAAATGTAGATGTGTTGGTTCGTTCTTTGCGTTATGCGATCGAGCGCAAGCAAGTTTTAGAATCATTACGCACAGTCAATGAAACGTTACAAACTAGGGTTGAAGAACGAACTGCGGAACTGGTGAAAGCTAATGAACTCAACCAGTTCAAATCTGAATTTGTCTCAATGCTCTCCCATGACATCCGCAATCCGCTAAATACTATTCTTTTGGCTGCTGGATTGCTACAAAACCAAGATGAAAGATTAACCAAAGAGAAAAAACAGAATCATTTGAAAATGATTCGGTCGGCAATTAAAAACATGGCAAAGCTATTGGATGAAGTCACATTCATCGGTAAAGCTGATTCTGGTAACATGGGTTTTGAAGTCATCTGCTTAGATTTAGAAGCTTTTTGCCGCCAAATGGTCGATGAAGTTCGATTGATTGCAAATGATAAGCAACTGACTTTGGTGTTCGCCAGTTTTGGGCAATTAAATGACGCTTTATGGGATGAAAGCTTACTGCGGCACATTTTGGGCAATTTACTTAGCAATGCAATTAAATACTCACTACCGGGCGGCATGGTGCGCTTTGAACTAATTGGTCAGGAAAAAGCGGTAATTTTCCGAGTTCAAGATTGGGGAATTGGCATTCCTCAAGAAAATCAAAAACGACTGTTTCAGCCTTTCCGACGTGCGGACAACGTGGGAAATATACCTGGTACTGGCTTGGGGCTAGCGATCGCCAAAAAATGTGTCGATGCACACGGGGGAGAAATTGTAGTTAATAGTCAGGTTGGAGTCGGTACTACATTTACTGTCACTCTCCCTTTGATCGGAATTTAATTTGCCATTTGAGAACAAATAAATAAGTTCGTTTAAGACGGAAGTTAAAAAATATTGATTGCATATTAGCAGAAGTTAGCGCTTCTATCTGTGGATAGAATTATATTGTTTCTGGTTTATGAAGTTGAACTTCATAAACTATTGGTATCAACACTTCTCAAGTCCTAATCTCTTTTTTATACCATTCATAGTAATTTTCAATAAATTTTATAATTTCGGCTGCTTCTTTTGCCTCAAACATACTTCAGCAAAGAGTTCCGATAAATTTCCTAATTATTCTCTCATGAAAGTTATTGAAGACATATAAAATAGTGATTTTACATAACTTTACATAAAATATAGTTTTTGAGTAAGCATTGTAACGCCGATTTATCACTCTTATTCTTAAAGCCTTACAAAACCTAAATTTAGGCGTTTCATGTTGGTTCAAAACTTTGACGCATCCAAACCGAAATGTAGTCTGGGCAAAGGTTGTGGTAAATGCGATGCGTGCGGTGGGCATAGCCATTACAGAAATTGTGACAAATGCAGGTAAAAAAACTTAATTGCTCGTTCTTCAGAATTTACAAAGTTGATTTGTAGTTAATCTATATCTACATTGTAATTTTAAAGTAAAAATGAATACTTGTAAAATCTAGTGCCATTACGCGTTGTATATTCACTTAAAAACTGCTTTAAAAGTAATTTTCATCCTTAATAACAGAGATTTTGTGATGACTATTTTTCCTCTCGTTGCAAAAAATTATCTTTACAAAAATTTTATTAAAATTTAGCGAGTATTTCCGTAATTTATAAATTAGGAATTGTAATCTAATCTATATCTACAAAAGCAATACACGAAACCTGGCTGTAAAAAAATATCACTTGTTAACATTCAAGTCCTTGTATTGAATGAAAAACAAAACATGATAGTTATTACAGCTACAGCGTTTCCTAATCAGATGAGGTACACCATAGTCCCCTCCTCGCTTGCGGGGAGGGGTGGAGTTCTTGTACCTCACTCAACTGAGAACCGCTATGTAAGGAAAAATTAGCTTTTGCATATTTCTACTTATTTCTACGTAGAGTAGAAATAAGTGCTAGATCATGATTAAACATCAGGCATTCGTATATCTAAAAAACTAGTGAATTGTATGTGTATGTACGACTACCAAATGAGAATTGGAAGCAAGGATACAATTTTAACGAACAGTAAATATTTAACATCATTTCAGCGAAAATTACTGTTAGAAAATTTGGAAAAAACTTTACCTGAATCTTACCGACAGCGCATTGAAATCATGTTGTTGGCAGATGAGGGAAAAACTCAAACGGAAATTTGTCAAATTTTGGGGTGTTGTCCAGCAACAGCAAGATATTGGATACACATAGCCCGGACTGGGATGGCGCACCTATGGCAAGATTGTCCTATCGGTCGCCCTAAAGCAATAAATGACCAGTATTTAGAACGTTTGAAAGAACTGGTTAGTAGTAGTCCCCGCGATCATGGCTATGTTTTTCGACGGTGGACAACAAACTGGCTGGGGAAACATCTGGCAAAAGAATTTGGTATTGAGGTAAGCGATCGCCATATTAACCGACTGCTCAAACAGATGGGGTTATCCACGCTACCAAAACCCAGCAATTCTGAACAAAGCAGCACTGAACAGATCCAAGGTTCCAAAATTTTGATTAGTGACCTGAAATCGGCAGTTATTCCTGATAATTCCGAATTTTTACCTATTAACTTTGCAAAATTAGGAAAAGATGTAAATATTCATGGCGCAAGATATATCTGCTCAATTAGTAACTCTGCAAGATTTCAACAATACTCTGGGTTATTCTCTTTCGACAGAGGAATATCAACATTGTCTTCAACAAGGTAAATTTATCAACCCAAAAGTCGGCAAATTCTGGCAAGGAACTGATGCTCAACCAGGAATTTATATTGCGATCGCTGGTAAGGTCAGGTTGCTAGATAACGCCGATGAGTTAATCGCCACTTTAGAGGCAGGTGACTCATTTGGAGAATTTACCTTGTTTAAGGAGGGTGACTTTAAACCTTACGCTGCCAGGGCTTCAGTAAATTTGCAACTGTGCTTTGTTTCGGGTGAAGTGTTGTGGCCATTGATGGCTAAATATCCCCAAATTCGGGAGCATTTGTGGGCTAAGGCGCTATCTCGTAATCCCCAACAGATGGACTCAGATAACCCCCCAATACTGCCATCGGACTCACATGAAACACATATATTTTCAACGCCAGCAGTAAAGCCACACGAGAAAAAGATCAGCAAAGCCTATTTTCCCAACTCCACACAGCGAGTGGGGCATTTATTACAGCGTGTGATTCGGCGCTATCCGTATTTTGCTCAACAGAGTGGATCGGATTGCGGTGCAGCTTGTTTAGTAATGGTATCTCGCTATTGGGGAAAAAACTTTAGTGTAAATCGCCTGCGGGATATGGCCAATGTTGACCGCAATGGTTCGTCGCTGCGGGGGTTATCGGCGGCGGCGGAAAGTATTGGGTTTTCCACGCGACCTGTGAAGGCGAGTCTTGACCAATTGGCAAAGCAAAAATTGCCTGCGATCGCCCATTGGGAAGGCAAGCATTACATTGTTGTCTACCAAATTACCCCCAAACACGTCATTGTAGCCGACCCTGCCATTGGGCAACGCAGCCTCAGCCATACCGAATTTAAAGCCAACTGGACTGGTTACACATTGCTGCTGCAACCGACAGCCATGCTCAAGGACACCAAAGAGACTTCTACCCCCTTTTGGCAATTCTTTGAGTTGATGAAGCCTCACTCTTTGGTAATTCTGGAAGTGTTTGTCGCTTCTTTATTTATTCAGATATTTGGACTTGTTACCCCCCTATTCACACAGTTAATTTTAGACCGAGTGGTGGTGCAGCGTTCTGAACTCACCTTAACAGCGGTGGGTTTAGGGTTACTAATTTTTAGTTTATTCCGTGTGGCAATGACAGGGTTGCGGCAATATCTGTTAGACCACACGGCGAATAAGCTCGATTTAGCATTAATTGTGGGATTTATTCGCCATACCCTGCGGCTACCCTTGAGTTACTTTGAGTCTCGTTATGTTGGAGATATTATCTCTCGTGTACAGGAAAACCGCAAAATTCAACGCTTCCTCTCCGGTGAGGCATTATCCATCCTGCTAGATTTACTCACTGTCTTTATCTATTTAGGATTGATGTTTTGGTACAGCTGGAAAATGGCGTTGCTGGTGTTGGTGATTGTACCACCTTTTGTCCTGCTGGCATTGATTGCCACACCTTTTTTACAAAAGATTTCTAGAGAAATCTTTAATGCTGTTGCCCAGGAAAGTAGCTATCTGATTGAAGCCCTTTCTGGTATACGAACAGTTAAATCCACAGCGGTGGAACAGACGGTGCGTTGGCATTGGGAAGAGTTATTAAGTAAGGAAATAAAAACTAACTTTTCTGGGCAAATTATCAGCAATCGCCTGCAAATATTCAGCAACACAATTGAAGCAGTAGTAACAACTATCTTGCTATGGTTTGGGGCGTACCAAGTGATTCACAACCAGCTAACCATTGGGCAATTGGTAGCATTTAATATGTTACTGGTCAATATTATTACGCCCTTCCAACGATTAATAGTTTTGTGGAATCAATTGCAAGAAGTGGTGATTGCAGTAGAACGCATTAATGATGTCTTGGATGCCGAACCAGAAGAGGATTTGCAGTATCAGATGCGGCAATCTTTACCACCGATTCAAGGTAACATTCGCTTTGACAACGTGACGTTTCGCTATCACCCTGAAAGCGATATCAATGTTTTAGAAAATCTCAGTTTTGAAGTCCACAGTGGGCAAATGGTTGCCCTGGTGGGACGGAGTGGTTCAGGGAAAACCACGATTTCTAAGCTGGTTTTGGGGTTATATCCCCCCACAGATGGCAAAGTGTTGATTGATGGTCACGATATTACCAGTCTTTCATTGCGTTCTCTACGCGAACAGGTTGGGGTAGTTGACCAAGATACCTTTTTGTTTGGTGGAACGATTCGGGAAAATATTAGCTTGGCGCATCCTGGAGCTACTTTAGCAGAGATTATTGAGGCGGCGCGGTTGGCGGGCGCTGATGAGTTTATCAAAAAGTTACCTATGGGTTATGAAACCCAGATTGGTGAAGGAGGGGGACTGTTGTCTGGAGGACAGCGACAAAGAATTGCGATCGCTAAGGCGTTGTTAGGCAATCCCAAGCTGTTGATTTTGGATGAAGCGACTTCCCATCTGGATGCAGAGTCAGAAAGGATTATTCAGACGAATTTAAACACAATTCTTCAGGGGAGAACCACCTTAATAATCGCCCATCGCCTCTCAACTGTGCGGAATGCAGATTTGATTTTGGTGCTGGATCGCGGCGTGTTGATTGAGAGTGGGACTCACCAAGAGTTGATGGCGAAGCGGGGACATTATTTTTATCTCAATCATCAGCAGCTAGATGTTGCGGGATGAAAGAAGAGGACAGTTCGGATAGGACTTGATTCCCCCGCAGCGACCCCCTTAAAAAAGGGGTAAAGATCAGAAAAAGCCCCCCTTTTTAAAGGGGGTTGGAGGGATCTCCAATGTCCCCACTCCCAAAATCCAAAATTGATATCAGGAAAAATCATGCCAAACACATTAAATGGAAAGCTTGAAACTAAAATTTATGAGGTAGAACAGCGCGAGGAAGTTTTAACGGAGCAAACACCAGCTAGATCAACTGATGATTGGGCTTACGTGACCAAGGATTTACTTGATAGCTTACCCCAAGTTTGGACAAGAGGGTTGCTATATTTTTTAGTGGTGTTTGTATCGATCATTTTACCCTGGGCGATGCTATCTAAGGTGGATGAAACGGGTACGGCAAGAGGGCGACTTGAGCCAAAGGGAAAGACAGTTAGGCTGGATTCTGCTGTCGCAGGTACTGTTGCCGAAATTCGGGTAAAGGAAGGTGATTATGTTAGAACTGGGCAGACTTTATTGGTGTTAGAATCAGAATTAGTTAAGGCAGAATTGCGACAGGCACAGGAGAAGCTAGAGGGACAATTAAATCGACTTTCTCAGTTAAAATCATCAAAAAGTCAGTTAGTTGTATCTTTGACAACTCAACAGCAACAAAACCAATCTCAACAGTTAGAAAAGCAGACTCAAATCGATCAAGCGCAACAGAATCTGAATGCTCTTAAGAATTCCTATGATTTACAAAAAGACGAAAAATTGGCTCAAGTCAATCAGGCACGGCAAACTCTTGAGCATAGTCAAACTGCTAGTAAGTTAGTCAGCAGTAGTTTGGCGAGTGGCGAGCGAGAAGTTGAACGCTATCGCAGTCTTTGGCAGTCAGGGGTTGTTTCAGAAACTAATGTTGTTCAGAAGCAAGATATAGCTAAAGACAGGCAACAGTTATACGAACAAAATAAGTCAGATATTCAGCAGGCTAAACTACGTTTGGTAGAACAACAAAGTAGTTATGAGCGGACTATTCGCCAAGCCAATGCAGATATTGAACAGGCACAATTGCGAATTAAAGAACAGGAAAGAAGTTATCAAACTTTGACTCGTTCTGGTCAGTTGGCCCTGCTAAAAATTGACGAACAACAGAAGAATTTACAAACAGAAATTACTACGCTTCAGGCAGAAATTGCTCAAAATAGAAGTCAGATTGTCTCGTTAAAATTCCAGTTAGGACAACGAGAGTTAAGAGCCACCGTCAATGGTAGAGTATTTCAGCTACCGATACAACGGGCTGGGTCTGTGGTGCAGTCAGGAACAATGGTAGCAGAGATTGCGCCTCAAGCTTCGCCTTTAATGGTTCGAGCGCAAATGGCGACAACAGAGAGTGGTTTTTTGCGAAAAGGGTTGCCAGTAAAGTTAAAGTTTGATGCTTATCCATTTCAAGATTATGGCGTGATCGAAGGAGAATTGTTAGAGATTTCTCCTACTACCATAGAGGTGGATACACCTAATGGAAAAGTAGCAGCTTATGACTTACAAATTGCCCTAAAACAAAATTGTCTTGTTTCGGCTAATAAGTGTATTACCTTGCATCCTGGGGATACGGCGACGGCTGAGGTAATTGTGCGCCAGCGTCGGATTATTGATTTTCTGCTCGATCCATTTAAGCAGTTGCAGCAGGGCGGTTTAAAGTTATAGAGCGATCTCATATTATGTATTCCTAAACCTAACCACCTAACCTTTTTACAAGTAAAGAAGAAGAACACAAAGCTGCACTTCAGATAAAAACATTTAATGCCGTCTATCTACTTAGGAATAACATCATGCTACAAACTATCACTATTACCAACGAAGATATTGTTTCTCAAGTCAAACTATGTTGCAAAATTCCTGAGTTTGTTGAGGCAATTATTGCCCGCAAGGTTGTAGAAAACGCCGCATTTGAGGCGAGTCTCAAAGTAGAGACAGAGGAGCTTCAGATAGCAGCAGACCAAATCCGGTTAATGAACAAACTCAATAGTGCTGATGAAACCTGGGCGTGGTTGGAAAAACATAGTCTTTCCATAGATGATTATGAAGAAATTGTCTATAGCACCGTCATTTCTAATAAGTTAGCCGCTCATCTGTTTGCAAATAAAGTTGAACCCTATTTCTTGGAACACCAGCTAGATTATGCCAGTGTGGTCATGTATGAGGTTTTTCTGGATGATGAAGATTTGGCGATAGAACTCTTTTATGCAATCAAAGAAGGTGAGATAAGTTTTTATGATATTGCTCACAAATACATCCAGGATAGGGAATTACGTCGCAAAGGTGGATACCGGGGGATAGTGTATCGTCAGGATTTGAAGCCGGAAATCTCCGCTGCTGTCTTTGCTGCCAAGCCCCCCCAACTTCTCAAACCTATAGTGACATCTTCGGGAGTACATCTGATTTTGGTGGAGGAGATTATTCAACCGGAATTAGATAATGAGCTATACCAAAAAATTGCTTCAAATTTGTTTTCTGAATGGCTAAAGAAACAAATCGCTAAAGTTGATTTTGTTAAGCTGTTAGACTCTGATTTTTTAAGCTCTAATTCCGAAGCCTAACCTTAAGTCCTATTCTATTAGACATTTCCGAAAAAGAATCTCAAACCCTTATCCTGTCTAGATAAAACCTAATTTCTGGAGATATTTATTGGCAACAGGTGAACTTATTATATTTCTTTTCCCGTATCCTCTTGACAAAATTAGCATGGCTTTTAACCTCTTACAAATGGGTTTGGAGAGAGGTTAAAAGCCATGCCACAATATGTATTTTTCTTTTTTAAGATAAAATAACCATGCTAAATTTCCCTTGAAAAGAGAGACTCCGATTGCAGTTCTCTCTTTTTAAGGCTTCTTAGGGGAATCAATCAGTACCTAAAATTACTGCCAACCACTTTTCAAACAACCTCTCAAAGATGTAGTCGCTCAGACACGACATTAAAAGACAAAACTCTTACACTAATGTCTGTAAAAGTAGTCATCAAACCATTGACTTTTTCAATACAAGGGACTTTCAAAGAAAAATTATTCCAAAAAAAACAAGAGATAGCAGGTATTTAATAATAATTTTTATAAAAGCAGTTACCAACAGCAACCTCTTTTATCCTAATACGGTTCGGTTCAGATCCCCTCACCTCTGATAACCATCTTTTAAGCGGGTAAAAGCTGGTTATAGGTAAGCCTTTTTAAGGGGGAGATTGGGGGGATCTCCAAAAGATTAAAACGTTAACCAAACCGTATTGCCTTTTCTCCTATACAGTCTTATTTAGAGAGCCTTGTGTAGCAAGACCTTTGGAAGAAAATCGGACTAACCCTTTTTTATTACTCTCAACAGATAAAATTTGAGATTAGTCCGTGCAAGTGGACTTTGCCTCTGTAGCAGCAACTTCCAGTCGCCTAAATTATTCTTTTTCCAGAGTATATAAAAAAGTATTAATTATGCAATAAAGCCATACCGAACTATAAAAAGGTATAAGCCTTAGTAAAGCTCTATCCCAATATAATCTACTGTCAAAGCTATATTTTAATTTAGAGACATAAAAGCTTTAGTTGTGTCTATAAAAGCAACTTAAAAAGCTTGATTTTCAAAGTTTATTCAATAACAATGAAATCAAGGGGTTAAACAAAGTAAAGTTTAATCTTCTAGAAAAATTAGCTCAACTTAATTTTTTGAAGGAGAAACATCATGGCTTCCATTAAAATTTCTGAATTACGTCCTGCTGGTTCTGAATTGTTCCAAGATTCTGAAAGCTTTCTTCAGGAACTCGGTGCTCAAGAAATGGGAATCACAGGAGGTGCAACAGCAGCGATAACTCTAACTCTAATCAACAACAGTGTAATTGTTAGGACTATTATTGGCAATACTGCCAATGCTAACACATTCGGTAACGTCAACACAGTTGTTGGACAGTAACTTCAAGTTGTTGTTACTTAATCTGGCTACTAGCTCATAATCAAATCAAGGGTTAAACAAAACCAAGTTTAATCTTCTAACAAAATTAGCTCAACTTAATTTTTTGAAGGAGAAACATCATGGCTTCCATTAAAATTTCTGAATTACGTCCTGCTGGTTCTGAATTGTTCCAAGATTCTGAAAGCTTTCTTCAGGAACTCGGCGCTCAAGAAATGGGAATCACAGGAGGTGCAACAGCAGCAATAACTCTAACTCTAATCAACAACAGTGTAATTGTTAGAAGTGTGGTTGGCAATACTGCCAATGCTAATACATTCGGTAACGTCAACACAGTTATTGGACAGTAACTTCAAGTTGTTGTTACTTAATCTGGCTACTAGCTCATAATCAAATCAAGGGTTAAACAAAACCAAGTTTAATCTTCTAACAAAATTAGCTCAACTTAATTTTTTGAAGGAGAAACATCATGGCTTCCATTAAAATTTCTGAATTACGTCCTGCTGGTTCTGAATTGTTCCAAGATTCTGAAAGCTTTCTTCAGGAACTCGGCGCTCAAGAAATGGGGATCACAGGAGGTGCAACAGCAGCAATAACCGTATCTCTAATCAACAACAGTGTAATTGTTAGAAGTGTGATTGGCAATACTTTCAATGCTAATACCGTAGGTAACGTTAACACAGTTGTTGGACAGTAACTTCAATTCAGCTGTTGTTACTTAATCTGAGTACTAGATCATAATCAAATCAAGGATTAAACAAAACTAAGTTTAATCCTTGTAGACTGAATTTAGATGTGTTTACCCTGCATTGTAATTGACTCAATATCACAAGGAGAAAAGTAAATGCCCAATATCAAAATTTCAGAACTATATCCCCTTGGTTCCGATTTATTCCAAGATTCAGAAAGTTTTCTCAATGATATGACCAATGATGAGATACAGTCTCTCACAGGAGGTAGAAAACGCGGAGGACTGGTTGTCAACGTAGGTTCTGTTAATATTAATATAAATACAGCCTTTAGTGCTATTGCAAACACTATCAATGCAAATTCAATAGGTAATGCAAATTCAGCAGTCGGTTGATGATTAGCTAAAATACATCTTTAAGCTAAAAAAGTGGCTTTTTATAAATGTTTTAATGCTTCGTATATCATATCAATTGTATGGAGCATAAATGCTTTAAAAAAAGCTACTTATCTTAACCAATACATCTAGTTAAGTAAGTCAACGCTAAAAAACTCATTTCATTTATGTAATTAAATGTAAAATTAATGTATAAGTAATTATTTGAAATTTAATAAATTTTAGATCATTTATTTTAAAAAGTAATTATTATATAATATATAAAGCGTATTTAAGTTAGGAGCAATAAATTAACACTATCAAGATTAAAAATCTGTCTAACTTTTGGCTATCTTTCTATTTCAATTCTGAAACGTTTTTTAATGAGTTAACAGAAGATGAGCTAAACTTGTAAAAGGAGAATTAATAGATATAGAATTATTGCTTATAGCTTTTATTAACGAGCTTTTTAGCAAATTAGCAATCCCTACTTAACAAAACGCAACAAGTATTAATGGGCAAGGCTTTAATGCTTATACATGCAATAACATCAATACATCTCCATAATCAACGATAAAATTATTAGGTAGAGATCCTGGTAGTCTTGTTGGTATAAAATAACATAATCAAATGTTAATTGTTGAAATATGACTTTATCTTTGAGTTCTCAAAACATTTTTGATTATTTAATTAAGCTAGGTCTTTGTACTCCAGAAGACCAAGAATATAGCCAAATTGAACCGAAATACGCCAAAAACTTTAACTTATTACTGACTCTTACAAACCAAAGTAAACTTCTAATAAAACAAGAACCTCTTAACCAAGAAGGGAAAACATCTGGTGAATTCTTTCGGGAATGGCAAATTCAAGAATTTTTCCAGAAATTTCCAGAGTTAAGCCAAATGCGCGGCTGGATATCAGAGGGAGTGCATTTTAATCCAGATGATTCCATTATCATTTTTAATTACTTGGATAACTATCGTGACGTGATGGCTTTCTATAGCAAGGAAAATGTTTTTCCCACAGAAATAGCCTCTGCTATAGGCACAATTTTAGCCAGCATTCATAGTTTAACTTTCAACCATACAGATTATAAAGCTTTTTTCACTCAAGAACAGGGTAATCAATCCTCTCAAAACCTTCCTCATTTAGTTAAAAAACTGGGACGGATTGGCCCAGAAATTTTTGGTTCTGTTCCTGCTGATGGTCTGAAATTTTTTTCCTTGTATCAACGATATGACAGTTTAGGCCAAGCCATAGCTGAATTGGGAAATTCTTTAAAATCTAGTTGTCTAACACACAATGATCTGAAATTAAATAATATCCTTTTAGCTAATGATTGGGAGCAAGGTTTTGGCAACAGTACGATACGATTGATTGATTGGGAGAGGTGCAGTTGGGGAGATCCAGCTTTTGATTTAGGTACGCTCATCGGTAGCTATCTAAATATCTGGTTGAATAGTATGATTACCAGCAAAAATATGAGTATCGATGAATCCTTGCGGATGGCGACAACTCCCTTGGAGGCTATACAACCTTCTATTGCTGCTTTAGCGATCGCATATTTAAATCACTTTCCAGAAATCTTAGAGCATTGTCCTGACTTTTTACAGCGAGTTGTACAGTTTGCTGGTTGGAATTTGATTATCGCTATTCAATCAACCCTGCAATACCAAAAATCTTTTGGTAATACGGGTATCTGTATGCTGCAAGTGGCTAAGTCTTTATTGTGCCGTCCAGAAGCATCGATTTCTACAGTTTTTGGAATGCAAGCATCAGAACTTACATCCACAAGCTTATCTACCGTTTAACTTCAAGCAAAACAAGCCTTTTACTCATCTTGAAAAGAGGGCGATTGGTGCAGCGTCTCGTAGATAGAACGTCGCAGTCCCACCCTTGAGCAATATTTGATTTCAAGACGCTTGCGGACTCGCTACCGCTACCCTATCAAATGAGTGATGGAGTCGGTGAATAATCGCCAATTTATGTGTTTTTTCTGGTAAAATACTTGTGGTTTGCTTCATCCACACTAGTGTCTGATAAGCCTCTGTCCAGCTATATAATGACTACTGGCAAGAGACTCCGTTACAGAGCATAGAAGTTAAGTCAGCACATTTTGATTAATACAAGTTACCAATTGGTTTGAGAGGTAGCGCAAATAAGCCAGCATCTCATCTAGGGCAGTAAAACTTGTATGGTATAAGGTAAGAAATTCATAGTCTGCGGTAGGTCATTTCGTGGACTTTAAACAAAGCTCAACGCCTCCGTTCACATAGCTAGCGTCTTCGTAGGAGAAGCTGTCTTCTGGATTAGTTGAGAAGCCTAAACTGTACAGCTTGTTGTCAGTGTCGGAGTATGTCACAAAATGGCATTTTTCTTCCCATCTCCCTTTAGTTAAAGGCAAGCACCTATGCAACTACTAGATCCGTTGCCAATACAATTAGCAGCTATTCCAGAATCATTGCAGCATTCATTGCAAGATATAGTTAATAAAATTCACATAGAATCGAAATTTTGTATTCGCCATCCCGACTACAAACCCGTTGAAGTTACAGCTGAGACACTTCCACGATTTCAGCAATTGCCTTCAGATGTACAAGATAAATATTTAAACGCTCAACTATCTAATTTTCTCTACGGTATTTATTACAACGGTTCTCTCAAACGTGCTTTAGCAGTTGATGGGGAGGAAACAAATTTAGCAGTCAACCAAAATTTAGAAAATAACACCTTTCTCGGCGTAGATGTGGTATTTTACAATCGCCTCCATGAAAGCAACAAGGGTGAAGGCTACTTTAGTCCCGATTGGCTGGTGGTGAAAGAAGAATCAGATGGCGCTTTAGCAGTACACAAGGGTGGTTTGACTCTGCACATTGAACGCAGTAAACATTTACAACCGCAAGACGAAGCTGTGACTGTAGGAAATCCAGTTGCGATCAAACTACCCAAGAATTTGGTGCAAAACGGTTTTTACATGGCGGTTAGTAATGCAGGCTCTTACAGTGGTGAAAATATAGTAAGAGTCTATTTCAACTTAACTACTGATGGTGCAGTTGCAGTCATGGAAAGCTTGACTACTCAACTTAATGCCATCGCTCTGCCTTTCAACTTTAAAGCGTTATATAATCCTTCAGATTATGGGCGTCATGACTCAGCGGTACTTTACTTTGACAAAAACAACTATGAAGTTGTCCACCCAGTACTAGAAAAGGTTTATGCAGAACATCAATCCCATTTTCTGCCAGAAGTGCCTTTATTTACTAAACTTATCGCACCAGGGTTAGCGATCGCTGAAGAACCAGATCAGAAATTTGGCGAAAAAGAAAGCTTTGGGATGAATCGCTGTCAAATTATAACCAATGGTTTGATAGAAGCTTGGGAGCAAGAGGATAATTCGCCAGAAGGTCGGATGACATCGATTTTGGCACAATTCTCCGCACTGGAAATTGATCTGCAACGTCCTTACCTCAATGCCAAGTCTGATGATATTTACCCAGCTTTAAAGTCATGAAAATTACTCATCTTGCTCCTGATATTCAGACTCCTAATGTTCAGCCACAGTTAACATCTGCTGAGGAACTTGCCATTGCTAATAGTAGATTTGCTCAATCAGATCTACCTTTCTACCGCAAACTTGGGCGGACTGACTTAACTGTTAGTTGTTTAGGACTAGGAGGTGGAGGCCACATCTCCAGTGAGGATACCCTTTACGCCTTCGACCAAGGCATCAACTACTTTTTCTACTCCAGCGATTTACATCAATATCTTTATAGTTCGATGCGTCCTGCGCTCCGCCAATTATGCGGACGCGGTTCCTCAATGCGTGAGAAGGTAGTTCTGGCAACTGTCAGTTACATGATTAGAACCCCAGATACAGCATTCACCTATTTATTCGATCAATTTATCGACTTAGGTATTGACTACATTGATGTGTTTTTCTGGGGCTGGATTGATGAGCATAATCATCCTGCTTTTGAGAAGTGTATCAGGGCCTCTGACGATATCCGTGGCCCGGGGTCAGTAACTCAGCGCCAAATAGAAAGAGTATTTGGTATTTCCGAAAAGATGAAAGAAATGGGTGTGGTGCGCTATATTGGTGCTTCTTTTCACGACCACGATTTAGCAAAACAGTGGCTAAATAGCCCTTTTTTGGATGTTGCGATGGTGAGGCACAATGTGGCACATCGTACAGCCCAAAAAAAGGTGTTCCCCCATTTGGATGCCAACGATCCCTATAGACCAGGGATTGTCACCTTTAAGTCCGCAGGTATGATGGGTGCGCTCTGGGAACCCCCGGCTGGTTTACCAACTGGATGCTGGCAACCTTCAGTCCCAGATTTATATCGCTATTCTTTAAGTCAAAACTCTGTAGATGTTGCGTTAGCAGGTTGGCAAACTCGTGAACATGTAGATGCAGCAATTCAGGGTGTGCAAAAGGGCAAACTTACCCCTGAAGAAATCGACTACCTCAACCTTTACGGCGACTTACATCGCAACCACATCAAACCTCACGAAATCCCTACAGAACGTTTGCTTGTTGGCAGATAGAAAACACTATTACTTAGATATCATTAAGCCATGACCGAACAATTAGAACAAACTTTACCGCCCAAGGTTTTAACCAACGAACCCGTGCAATCTCATCCAGCAACCGATGCAGAAATTTTGACATATCTGCGTCATTCTGCTAGGTTTGCAGAAATTGCGATCGCTGCTGAACGTGAGGCATTAGTTTTAGCTAACTGCAACCAGTTAGGAATTGAAATATCTGATGATGAATGGCAAGCCGCTGGCGATGCTTTTCGCTTGGAACGCAAGTTATGGGGAAATGCAGAAACTAGTGCATGGCTGGAGGAGCAGCGCATTAGTGTAGATGAGTGGTCGCAAGGAATTAAAGTAGTACTGTTGGAGAAGAAGCTTAAAGAACATCTGTTCGGTGCAACAGTCGATGGCGCTTATGTTTCCAACCGCGACAACTACAGACGGGTAGCGCTATCGCAAATTCTGGTTACTGATCTGGCAACTGCTTGGAAAATCGTGCAAATTCTACGCGAAGGACAAGCTTCTTTCTGTGCTTTGGCTTTGGAACATTCTAAGGGTCAGCAGTCACAAGAAAATGGCGGTTTTGTAGGAGTTCGCTATTTAGTAGAACTGGTACCGGAAATTGCCAAACCTCTTACTGAAGCTAAGGAAGGTGAAATTATTGGCCCTGTGCAAACAAAAGTGGGGTATCACGTTATGAGAGTGGAAAAGTGGTTCCCGATAGAATTGAATCAAGCAGTGAGAGAACAAATTATGGACTCGTTGTTTCAAGCGTGGTTGCAAAATTTGAAAAATACCCACGATTAGGATTACATAAACATAGGAATGAAAATGAATGTAGAGACGTAGCACTGCTATGTCTCTACATGGGTTTTGGATAACTATTTAGTATTTTTTGAGTTTATAATCAAAGCTCTTTAAACATTTAGCTTTTGTGTTTATCTAATATGAAAATTCTCCTCATTAATCAATAAGTTTTTTGAAAAATATTGAACTTTGATTTGTTCTAATCAGATATTGGTGCCGCTACCTTAACTGCTAACTCAGATGCATTGTAGTTATCTGTAATAACTTGCGGACAACGCATACAAGCGGCTCTACCTTCTTGTTGCCACCACCGACAATTTCGGCGTATGGAACAGGGGGATAGTTCTTCTGCTACTACAGGTAACTTTTCTACAATTCGCATCGCTAGACGGCAATCTTGTCCATCAAAATGCTGACAACCTTTAGTAGCGCAAGGTGCTGCCATTCGAAAAATTTCCGCAGGTGTAATTGGACTAGCTTTTGCTATTAGTTCATCTGTGATAGGTTGGGGCTTTTTGAGATAAGCTACACGGGGTTCTGTTACTGTCCCAACGACTACGCCAAAGACAACACTATCCCAAGATTCGGGCCTAGCACTGGGACAGAGTGTAGTTTTATCCACAACAATGTCTTCCATCAATTGAGCCTCCAGTGGAGATAATATTTATGAATACAACGTCTCATACCATTTCTTTGTGAGGCTGCGCCAAATTTTCTTTCTTCTTTGTGTCCTTTGCGCCCTTCTCTAACGAGATGCTGCGCGAATGCGGTTCGTTCCTCATATAGTTTGGCGCATCTTCATACAGAATTGGTATCAGTTGGATTGGGTGCTATGATTCCTATAGTAGTAAGAATAAAAGGTGCTAATACTCCACCTGCAACGTTTTTTGCTTCTTCGTCAGACATAGATAAAAAAGCTTCTTCTGAATTCAAAACTTCGTTCCGACGTGTCACAGCATTTTTCACAGCATCATCAATCAAATCGCTAATCTCAATTTGACTGTTATACTTTCTTTCTTTCGCTTTCATCTTGATTTTCCTCTAATTTTTGACTAGTGATTATTTTTAGGCAATTATTATATTTATTAGTGTAATTGCCTATAGCGATTCTCGGTTGAGTGAGGTACAAGAACCCCACCCTCAACCCCTCCCCGCAAGCGAGCTATCCATTAGTCACATCTTTCTTTACAATCTTGAAACCTATGCTCTATAGCCGTCTTAGACACTGAAGAGTTAGGCATACTTGACAAATTCGCTTTTAATATTGTCGCTAAAACTGCGTTTTTATTGAGAATAAACAACGAACCAATAAGGGTTATAAAAGCCTGAGTCAATACTCTCACAAATGTTAAGAAAGATCCGGGTAATGGATAGGCAAGCGAGGAGGGGGCTAAGATGTACCTCATGTGATTAGGAAACGCTATAATATACCTTTATGTTAAAAACAAATAAAGCTAATTACTCTATTTTTTAGAACTTGAATAAGACAGAAATAAAACTTTTATGTCCCTAAAAAACGATAAATTTTGAGTTATTCTTATTTTATGTAGGGGGACATATAAGTTCCTCAAGCTGTAAACTCTTACATACCAATTAAACTTTCATATCATATTTCAGGCAATTTCAACCATTAACTAAAACATTTATGTCCCGAAAATATTGCCAACTGACAGAAAATATCTAATGTTTAAGTTGACTCTATATAAACTTAAAAAAAGATAGAAACTCTAAAATCTCAAGATAACAAGCCATATTGGCCATGGCGCTAGACTATCGCTCTAAGGCTATCACTACTCCTCATTCGCAACTTCTTGCTTGACAAACAAAGCTCGATAAACAGGCTCACCCTTTTTTTGCGTGCCTACTTCCCGTTCTGTGGGGACTGGGAGTGGATTTTCAGCGAACCATTCTCCTGTACCAACTTTCTGGTAAGCTGGATGAGCGGCAAAGCGATCGCGCATTTCTACAGCTACAAATTCCATATCTGATTGCAAAAATACCAACCCCCCAACCGCAAGATACTTAGCTAAGTCTGCCACTAGTTCTGGTTGCACTACACGACGTTTAGCGTGGCGGGTTTTAAACCAAGGATCGGGAAATTGAATAGTAACGCGTTGTAAACTTCCTGGAGGCAGGGAAGATAAAAGTGAGTGCAGTGAGTTATTCACATTGCAAAATAAATAGTGCAGGTTGGTTAAACCTAATTCAGAACGTAACTTATTCGCCTCCACCACCAGCGGTTCCCGAATTTCCAAGCCGAGAAAATTCCAGTTGGGTTCTATCTTGGCCATATTCAACAAAAACAGGCCCTTCGCGCAGCCAATATCTAAATGTAGTGGTTGATTTGGCTTTGCATAAATTTTTTCCAAGTCTTGGGGACTTGCTGGTGTTTGATACTTTTTACCAAGTGGATTAACATGCTGGCGGACTCGGACTGCTGCCAAAATTTGTTCTCCTTAACGTGAAAATATCCTGTGGTGAAATTTCAGGTTATATCAATTCAAAAAATGTTTGCGACCAAACACCCACCCTCACTGACACGCACCCTCCCCGAAGCCTTGGAGAGGGTTGGAGTAGGGTCTTATCTATGTATCGCATTGTTTTTTCAAATTGGTATTACAAGGAAGTCTAGCAAAAGTATGCCAAAAATTATCGGTCTATCATTCAATTGCCTACCTAGCAGCAAGTTTGTACAACAGTATCATTCAAATACGTCATTTTTGCACTGTTTTTTTAGGTTTTCGAGAAATTTATATTTTGGAAGTCCCTCATTTTGCATTAATCTCTAGAATTAAAATGCTTTAACACATTTGCTCTAATCGTGGAGGGAGGAAACTTAAACAGTGGATATTTTAGATTTGTTTTATAAGGGTGGGCCAGCAATGTGGCCTTTGCTAATTCTCTCGATTCTGGCGTTGAGTGTCATTTTCGAGCGTATATGGTTCTGGTTGCGAATTTTGACTCAGGAAAAGCAAATAGTCGATCGCATCCTGGATGCTGCCCAGGATAATTGGGAAGTAGCTGCGGACATTGCAAGACAAGCAAACCATCAACCTGTTGGGCGCTTTCTCTACGCCCCTCTACGTTTTGCGAAAAGTGATGCGGAAACCTTTCGACTAGCACTGGAGGCTACGGCAGAAGACGAATTAGCCGGGATGCGGCGGGGCGAAAAACTTTTAGAAGCCGTGATTGCTCTAGCGCCGTTACTAGGATTGTTGGGAACAGTTTTGGGTTTAATCCACTCTCTGCGTTCAATTCGGATTGGCGATTTGGGAACTGAATCTACTGCTGGGGTGACTACTGGTATTGGTGAATCCTTAATTAGTACGGCAAGTGGGCTAATAGTCGCCATTATTAGTTTGGTATTTTACCGCCTATTTCAAAGTTTTGTAGTCAACCAAGTCAAAGTTTTTCGGAAAGCAGGGAATGAAATGGAATTGCTCTATCGCCAGTCTCCTCCTGACTTTAGCAATAGGACATCAGCAATTGTGCCAGAAAATTTCACTCCACCCCGCAAGCCAGTAAAAACTAGGTTGCCTGAACCTCCTGAACCCCCAAATACACCTAATTAAGAGTCAATAATTCAACCCCTGAACCAGGCTTGAGAGTGAGACATGAAAGTTAATCTACATACTCCAATTGAAGAAGTCCAAATTCAAATCATCCCTTTAATTGATGTCGTTTTTTGTATCCTGACATTTTTTTTATTAGCGGCTTTACAATTTACACGGCAACAGGCAATAAATGTTGATTTGCCTAAAGCCAGCCCCAGTACAGTCTCTGGAATAACATCACAGAGTGGAAGTGTGATTGTTACCATCGATGCTGTGGGTAATACTTACATAGAAAAACAGCCTGTAAAACAGGAAGATTTGAGACAGAGTTTAAAACAGTATCTGCAAGCAAACCCTAATGCCGTTGTCGTGCTGAATGCTTCGCGCACCGCAACTTACAATGATGTGATTGAGACATTGGATTTGCTACGACAAGTAGGGGGCGATCGCGTTTCTTTGGGAATTATTCCTGGCCCATCTCAACCATCCATAAACTCGCCTAACGAGCCTGCTGTCCCCTCTTTTCCAATCAATCCTGGTGCTGCGCCACTTCCAGGCATCAATCCCGAAGGGAATATTACCCCAAAATTCCCCTTAGCACCTAATTCTGTACCCTTTCCTAGCATCACTCAGCCTCCAACTGGGCAAGGCATCAGTCCTATCAATCCTGGTATTTCTCCTGTAGTTCCTAACTCAACAGCGCCTCAAGCGCCTGTAGCACCCAAACAAACTCAACCTCCTCTTAAAAGATGAGATAGAGGGGCATAGGGCATAGGGCAATAATTAATAGTTATTCTCCCTTTGCCTCCCCTGCCTCCCCTGCTCCTCTGCTCCCCTGTTTCCTCATCCACCACTCCCCACTTCCCCTGCAAGCTTTTTCCCAAACCTAAAGATATCTAGAATAAATCTTGGCTAGATAAAAAAAAGCTGCTAATTTACAAATAATTGGTTGAGCTTTAAATATTTTTTCACCTATAGACTGAGCAATTTATCACCAATTACCATCCACATTTCATACCAAATTGGGGAAGGATGTCCAAATAGGTTAACAGATTGAAAAGCACTTGTATCAAGCGTCTTTCAGTGTGTCCTAGTTACGAATTACGAATTACGAATTACTAATTAGTATCAGGGGTTGTGGCATGAATATCGTGACGCTTTTAATTGTTTGGGTCGTAACCGCTATCAGCTTGTTGATAATTAGTAAGTTGCCTTTGGGAGTTGAAATTGATACTCCTGGTAAAGCGTTTCTTTCTGCCGCAGTGCTTGGTATCGTGACGGCAATAGTCAGACCGATTTTAAGCCTCATTTTTGCAGTACCAAACCTACTCACTTTGGACTTATTATCCGGCATTTTCACATTTATGATTGCCGTGGTTTGTTTTAGTATTGCTGCTTGGTTAGTAGAGGGCTTTCGCTTGCGCTACGGAATTTGGAGTGCTGTTATTGGGGCATTTACGCTGACTATAATTAACAGCTTAATCTACAAAATATTGGGCGTCTAAAGCTAAGAGTTAGGAGTTAGGAGTTATTAACAATTCCTCACTCATAACTCCTAACTCATCACTGCCAAATTCTAACTATTCGTTGGAACTTGGGGGAGCAAGTGGGGTAGTTGATTGTTGTTTACGTTGCTCGCGTTTTTTGCGATCGGCTGAGAGTATATCTGCCATCACTACTAGCGCTTGCGCCATTTTATCTAGGTTAGAACGGTATAACTCCAAATCCTTGTTGAGTTTGTCATCAGAAAGATGCAAGCCAGCAGCGATCGCTTTTAGCGCCTCAGTGAGTTGCTTTTCATCTTTGACTAATTCGGGATCTGACTGTTCTAATAACGAAAATACACCAATTGCGAACAAACGGTTGTATTTAAAGTTAGGATTATTGGCGATTGCTTGTAGGGTTGCTTGCAAGTCAGCATCTCTATCTAAGTAAGTAGTTTGGTCCAGCCACCCAATTAAATCTTTGACTGGCAAACCTTTAGCTACAGTTTGCAATCTCTGGGCATCCTGTCGATATTGTTGCGGATCTTTTTCTATAGCCTGACATAAGGCGTTAAAAATTGATTCTTGATCCCGTTCTGGTTGATAGCCTTCCATGAAGCGATCAAAAGTAGTGACGACACCCAAGGCATAAATTGGATTGTAGCTAAAATCGATATTTACTGACAGCAGATGCATTTCCACCATCAATTCTTCTACTACCCGACGATAAATAGTGTTGATCGGACGGGTGTGAAGATTGTAGAAAGTTCGCTTTGTATCAGAGACTGTACGGACGTTATTCACAAAGAAAAAAGAAATGTTAAGGGCGACGTATCTTTATTTTCTCGCTTAAAGGCTACTTTGCCAAGTTGAGCTTTTTGCGGGTGATGGTTTCATTTACAATATATACATATTAGAAGTATTTTATAAACTGATAGCTACAGGAGATCAGACCTTTTCTCTTAAAAAACTAGCCAAAAATTATTATCCTTAATGATTTATTTTTTGTATTTATGAACTTATCGCCAAAGTTAATTGCTTTAGGTGAGTACTTAGCTGGTAAATTTGATAATCGGGAACAAGCCATAGCAGAACCAGTTTGGTATGTCCACCTGTGCCTGTGGCAAAGACCAGTTAATCTGTTCGCAGAAGATAGTATCACCTTATTTGCCGAACAGGCTAACGTTATTACCTTAGATCAACCTTATCGCCAGCGAATTATCCGGTTGCGTCAAAGCAGCGACTCTGACGCAACGGTGGAAGTTCAATATTATATGCCTCAAGATCCAGGTGCATTAAAAGGCGCAGGTGATAATCCTGCTCTACTAAACACACTGACATCCGAACAATTAGATTTACTACCAGGTTGTATCCTAACAGTTACTCAGGAGAAACTAGCTGGCGATCGCTATAATTTTACCGCTACCCCACTACCAGAGAGTCATTGTAGCTTTACTTATCTTGGCAATAGTATCCATGTTTCTTTAGGTTTTGCAGCTACAGCGACAGAATTTCACAGCTACGACAAAGGAATTGATCCCGCAACTGGAAAAGCAACCTGGGGAGCTATTATGGGGCCTTATCGCTACACCAAGCGGAATCAGTATTGAATAACATAAAGTTATGAGTTATGAGTTATGAGTTATGAATTTTGAATCAACTCCTCACTCCTCACTCTTAACTTCTAACTCTTTTTTAGCTGGCAATGCTACGAGGTACACCTTCTAAAGCTTCCTCTTCTGTTTCAAAGATTTCAAAAACAGTATCCATCATCGTCACTTCAAACACGAGTTTGGCTTCTGGGTGTACATTACAGATGCGGAAACTGCCCTTGACTTTATCAGCATCACGCATTCCAGCTACCAAAGATGTAAGACCAGAACTATCAATAAAATTTACCTGAGCCAGATTTACAACTACATGGCGACTGAGTTTGGAAATACACTCTTGTAACTTCAGGCGAAATTGCCAAGCCGTGGTGATATCCAGACGGCCTGATGGTGTCAAGACGATAACGGTGTTTCCGTCTTGGGTTGTATAAGTTTTTTGGTCTATATGAATCACTAAAGCCCTCCCCGTGGCATTCCTTTTAAGATTAACTAGTGACAGAATTTTCTAATGCTGTCACTTGAGATTAACAAGCTATAGCTAAATTTGTCACCTTTTTCAGGTAAGTGCTTAACTTTAGTAGTTATAACTCACCAAAATAGTGGGGAGTGGGAAAGATGAGGGAGATGAGTGAGATGAAGGAGTTGGGGGAGATGAGGATAAATTATCATAACTCCTCACTCCTAACTCTTAACTCAGCACTCAGCACTATTTAGGTGTCCAGTTAATCCAATCTTGAGGTTTGAGGAAAGTTTCATACAACTCGGCTTCAGGGGAATTGGGTTCCGGTTGATAGCCGTATTCCCAGCGCACTAAAGGAGGTAGGGACATGAGAATTGATTCGGTGCGTCCATTGGTTTGCAGACCAAAAATAGTGCCTCGGTCATAAACCAAGTTAAATTCTACATAACGTCCCCGGCGGTAGAGTTGAAAATTGCGTTGGCGATCGCTATACTCTATCCCATTGCGCCGTTCTACAATTGGTACGTAGGCTGGTAAAAATGCTTTACCACAGTCTTGCACAAAAGCAAACAAATCTTCCCAATTGCGGGTTGCTGGTGTTCCCACCTGGTTGCTATAAATAGCCGCTTCTCCATTGGGATTTGGCCCGCGGTATAAAGCACCCTGGCCATCTTGGTAATCAAAAAATAGACCACCGACACCCCGTGTCTCATCACGATGCTTGAGGTAGAAATATTCATCACACCACTTCTTAAACACTGGGTAATACTCTGGGTGGTGTTGGTCGCAAGCCTGTTTTAACGTTTTGTGTAAATGTGCCGCATCTTCAGCAAAGGGGTAATAAGGTGTCAAGTCTAAACCACCACCAAACCACCACACTGGCCCCGCTTCAAAGTAGCGATAATTGAGATGAACTGTGGGCACATAAGGATTACGAGGATGTAATACCATTGAAGTGCCTGTGGCATAAAAGCCATGCCCCGCGGCTTCAGGGCGTTGGGTTAAAATTGAGGGTGGCAAATGGGAACCCTGAACTTCAGAAAAGTTTACACCTGCTTGTTCAAATATTGCACCATCTCGCAGCACGCGCGATCGCCCTCCCCCTCCTTCTGGGCGTTCCCAACTATCTTCATTAAATTTAGCCACACCATCTAGTTTTGCCAATGATTCGGTAATTTCGTCTTGCAGTTGTTTCATAAACTGACTGACCCTAGTCTGGGCATCAGGTGCTGGCAAAGACTTTGATGATTCTGCTTCTACAGTTGGTGTTTGCGAGTTGGTCAACATAGATTCCCGAACCTAAATTACAATTTCCAGAAAGCCACAAATTTTTCATTTTAAAATTTGGGGGAAACAAGCGCCAACAATCTAGCTCTATTTGCCCAACCCGCTTTTTCTTCCTGGGTTAAGCATTTATTCGATTGATGGGCATCACTAGAGTTATTTTCCCTCAAATGCGTATAGGCTTGTATATTGAATTAATTTTTTTTGAAATTCTTAATTGGAATATTCTGGTATAAAGACTAAATTTTAGTCTTAAGCTTGAATTATCAAGGATTTGACTGGTCTACTCAAAACTTTTTTGCCATATTGCTGATGTCGGCTGTTTGGGTCTGTATTGAATCGAGGCTTGCTATGTTTAGGGCATTTTTGAGAAAGTTTTAATTTAATGTGATCTCGACAAGTCTTATTTGACCTCTCCTCCAGCCCCTCTCCGACGCGGAGAGGAGAGCAAAAAACGGAATTTTTCTTGCTCCTCCCTTTCCGAAACGGAAAGAGAGGCTGGGAGGGAGAGGTTCATCGAACTCACGTTAATTTAGCAGTTGAACGTAATTGCACACCATACCAGAGTTACCAGAAAGTATCTAGGGAGGAGGATTAGGAAAATGCAAGGTTGGTTATCCAAATTCATCCACCGCAAACGTCGTCGGTTTTGCGCTTCTCTGGTGTGGACATATCGAGAGATTAGTTCTGCTTCTGTAGATGAACTGTGGCAAAAAGTGGTTGACTTAACAGATGTTTCCTGGCATCCACAACTTAAGAGTACTAATGTTCCTCACGGATTAGTACCCAAACCAGGATTAATTTTTCAAGCTGTAACACGCTTTTCGCCGATACCCATCAGAATTTTTGTGGAACGCGTCAATCCCAGAGAGATGTTGAGTATCCGAGTGATGGCGATTCCTGGAATAGAGGAACGGGTAACTTACCAAGTAGAGTCAACGGTTTGTGGTACTTGTTTGTCTTATTCTGTAACTCTACGGGGTTGGTTATCGCCCCTAGTTTGGTCTTTATCCCGTCCTTATGCAGACCGCGTTGCACGCTCTTTAGTCGAGGCCGTAGAAAAGACGGCATTACCAGCGGTATCTGGTAATAAAAAATCTCTTAATGACAGTTGTTTTGATTTTTAGGTACTGGGGAGCAGGGGAGCAGGGGAGAAGAGGTTTCCCCTCAGCAAGAGTGGCAGCGTGCCCTTCTGTCTCTTTTAAATGCCCATGACCAAAGAAAGTTAAGATTCTATTAGGTAATAATGCTATTTGCTAAGTTTTGTCACGGCAGTAACAGTGATAAAACTTAGCTGACCTTACTTAAGAAGGCATCCAGTTAATAGCTAAGATATTCCCCCCAAGTGTATTTATTCTTTTTGAATTTTGAATTTTTATGTACGATGTCCTCGATTCCCGCTCTGTTTTAGAAGTTTTGCGACCAGTGGAAGACCCAGAACTCCGCAAAAGTCTGGTAGAACTGAATATGATTCGCAACGTAAAAATTGATGGTGGTAAGGTTAGTTTCACTTTAGTGTTAACCACCCCTGCCTGTCCTTTACGTGAATTTATTGTCGAAGACTGTCAGAAAGCTGTCAAAAAACTCCCAGGCGTGACAGATGTCAGTATAGAAGTGACGGCAGAAACACCACAACAAAAAAGTTTACCTGATCGCACTGGTATTTCTGGAGTGAAAAATATTATTGCTGTTTCCAGCGGTAAAGGTGGCGTTGGTAAAAGTACGGTGGCGGTGAATGTCGCAGTGGCTCTAGCTCAAACTGGGGCGAAAGTCGGTTTGCTAGATGCTGATATTTACGGCCCCAATGACCCCACCATGCTGGGTCTGGCTGATGCCCAAATTGTTGTGCGTTCTACTGAAACCGGTGAGATCCTGGAACCTGCTTTTAATCACGGCGTCAAATTAGTTTCGATGGGCTTTTTGATTGACCGAGATCAACCAGTAATTTGGCGGGGGCCTATGCTCAATGGTGTAATTCGCCAGTTTCTCTATCAAGTGCAATGGGGAGAACTGGATTATCTGATTGTAGATATGCCACCAGGAACCGGAGATGCTCAGTTAACTTTAACCCAAGCAGTACCAATGGCAGGGGCAGTAATTGTCACCACACCGCAAAACGTAGCTCTGTTAGATTCTCGCAAGGGATTGCGGATGTTCCAGCAGATGAATGTTCCGGTATTGGGGATCGTGGAAAATATGAGCTATTTTATCCCCCCCGATCAACCAGATAAGCAATATGATATCTTTGGTTCCGGTGGTGGCTCCAAAACAGCTGCGGAATTGGGAGTGCCACTGTTGGGGTGCGTACCGCTAGAAATTTCCACGCGAGTTGGTGGTGATAGCGGTGTACCAATAGTTGTTGGCGACCCAGATTCAGCTTCAGCAAAAGCATTAACAGCGATCGCTCTTACCATTGCTGGTAAAGTATCAGTTGCTGCCCTGACATAATTATAAATTTTAATTTCTATCTACTTCCTGGGCTATGGCTTGGGAATACTAGAAATTGGGTGTTAGGGATTAGAGAAGTTGGGGAAGAATAAATATTGATTATTGACTAATTCTCAAACTCCAATCCCCAACAATTAAAGCTAAAGTCTAAACTGGCACAATGTTGTTAAAACGATCGCTCCCCAAAATTCGCTGGAAGTCTTGGGTTAAGCCCTGGCAGCATGTAGATTGGCTACTTTTTTGTTTGCCGATTGCTGTCAGTATATTTGGCGGCCTGATGATTCTCAGTACGGAACTGAAGCAGCCAGTAACTGACTGGTGGTGGCACTGGATGGTAGCGGGTATCGGCGTGCTTATAGCCCTGTTTTTATCTCGCATCCGTTACGAACTTTTGATGCAGTGGCACTGGGTAACTTATGCAATAACGAACTTCAGCTTAATCATAGTGATGATTGCTGGTAGTAGCGCCAAAGGGGCACAGCGGTGGATTCCTATTGCTGGTTTCAATGTCCAACCCTCAGAATTTGCCAAAGTCGGCATGATCATCACCTTAGCTGCTTTGCTACACAGGCGCACTGCTTCTACTCTCGAAGGTGTTTTCCGTGTTCTGGCAATCACCGCTGTACCTTGGGGATTAATATTTTTACAGCCAGATTTAGCAACATCAATGGTTTTTTGTGCGATCGTCTTAGGAATGCTTTACTGGGCAAATGCTAACCCAGGCTGGTTAATTCTGATGATTTCTCCGGTGGTTGCCGCCATTTTGTTTAGTATCTCTTGGCCTTTATCAGCACCAATAGTTTTATTTAAAGAACTATCTTTTGGCCCATTAGGGATAGTTTGGTCAGTTGCGATGGCTATTGTGGGCTGGCAAACTCTTCCCTGGCGTCGATTTGGTTTAGGTGCTATCGGTGCATGGACTCTCAATATCCTGGGTGGTGAATTAGGAGTCTTCGCCTGGAAGCATATTTTGAAAGAGTATCAAAAAGACCGACTAACTGTATTCATGAATCCCGATCACGATCCACTCGGTGCTGGATATCACTTAATCCAATCTCGCATTGCTATTGGTGCTGGTGAAATCTGGGGATGGGGTCTGTTCAAGGGGCCCATGACACAACTGAATTTTGTACCAGAACAGCATACAGACTTTATTTTCTCCGCAGTGGGCGAAGAATTTGGTTTTGTCGGTTGTTTAGTAGTGCTGTTTGTCTTCTGCTTAATTTGCTTCCGTCTACTGCATGTTGCCCAAACCGCCAAAGATAACTTTGGTTCCTTGTTGGCTATTGGCGTTTTGTCCATGATTGTGTTTCAGCTGATTGTCAACATTGGTATGACTGTTGGTTTAGCACCTGTGGCAGGAATTCCCCTACCTTGGATGAGTTATGGGCGTTCTGCGATGCTGACTAACTTCATTTCCTTGGGAATAGTAGAATCGGTAGCAAATTTTCGCCAAAGACAGAAGTATTATTGATTCGTCATTAGTCATTAGTCCTACCCTGTGGGTTCGCCTTTGGCGTTCTCGTAGAGTAGCCGCTGGCGCGTCTATGTCCTTTGCTAATGACCAATGACTAATGACAAATGACTATTAACAAGTATTAAGCTATTAAAAGGAAACAAGCGAGGCTAAAAAAATGATTCTGCCTGGAGCAACTGTTCGCGTCAAGAATCCCGCAGATACCTATTATCGCTACGAAGGACTCGTCCAACGGGTGAGTGACGGCAAAGTAGCCGTATTATTTGAAGGTGGTAACTGGGATAAATTAGTTACCTTCCGCCTGAGCGAATTGGAACTCGTAGAAACCACCGCCGGACGTAAAAAAGCCAAATAAGACTTAGTTAGGAGTGAGAAGTTAGGAGTTAGGAGTTATTATTCCTCAACTCCTAACTCCTAACTCTTAACTCTTAACTCAGCACTGGCTCAACGCCCCGCTATCGCTAACAGCACTCTCATGCGCCTCCCCCTACCACAGTTTGCCACTGGCGATCGCCATCCGAACCACATTGCGGAGGTGATTGAAACTACTAGTACCGAATTTTTAGCTCAGTGTTTAGAGCCAGAAGATTTAAGCTTTCCCTCCATGCCACCTTTTGGTAGTTGGGTCTGTTCTGTAGATGAAGAATCTGGCAATCAAATTTATGCTGTAGTTTATTATGCCACAACTATGCCCATAGATTCCGTACACCGGGCGAGAGCATTAGGGTTATCCTTGCAAGACTTACGGGAGGAACAACCTCAAATATTTGCCATGCTCCATACAGAATTCCGGGCTGCGATCGTGGGATTTGAACTATCTTCGCAAAATCAAAGTTATAACCAAAGAGTATATCAGTATCTTCCACCCCGTCCCCCGCAAATTCATCAAGCTGTTTATCGATGTGAACCAGAAGCTATCATTAAATTTACTGAAGAACTAGATTTTTTACGGACACTGCTGTGTATAAATGGTGCGCCAATCGAGTCTTTAGCCGCAGCTGCCATTCGAGATGTATACCAGTTACGCAAAGCTGACCGACAATGGCTAATTAAAGCTGGACGTAGCTTAAGTGTGCTACTGAAAGATGACTATGATCGCTTACGGTTCATTTTGAGTCAAATCCACCCGTAGGTAGTTAATTCTTAAATAATCGCTTAGTTAGTGTAAATTAAGAAGATTTTTGATTTTTCGTCAGGTGGCTTCTCTATTTATTCATATTGATCGGGCGATCGCCGCCAAGGTAATCGCTGTTTTACCATAGCCCCTTCAATTCCTATATATGGAACTAATATCACAAGTTCTTGTTCTGGAACCAACTTCCCAAGTTCTTGGCAAAGAACCAATTGTTCCCTTTGCTATTTTGCTGGTGGTCATCTTAGTTATACCCATCATGTTTGAGCGGCTAAGATTACCAGGATTAGTGGGTTTGGTTTTCTCAGGACTGGTACTTGGACCCTCCGGTTGGAATCTTTTTCAGTCTGACTCACCGATGATTAACCTACTATCAGACATTGGGTTAATTTATTTGCTGTTTGTCGCTGGGCTAGAAATTGATTTAGAACAGTTTCGCCGGAAAAAAAGTCGTGCCTTTGGGTTTGCTAGCTTTACTTTCTGTGTACCCCTACTCATGGGAACCTTAGTAGGGCTGATTTTAGGCTATGGCTGGAATACTTCAATCTTAATTGGCTCTTTATTCGCTTCCTATACCCTTTTGGCATACCCCATAATCAGCCGTTTGGGAGTGATAAACAACGAAGCTGTTACTGTCACCATTGGAGCTACGATTTTTACAAACATTGGTGCAGTACTAATATTAGCCATTTGTGTAGCGGTCTCTCATACTGGTGCATTCAGCTTTGCGAAACTACTCACTTTGTCTGGTTGGTTAATTATTTACTCTGTGGCCGTTGTGACAGGCTTTGATTGGGCAGGCAAAGAATTTTTCAAACGGTCTGGAGACGATGAAGGAAACAAGTTTTTGTTTGTGTTGATTTCTGTATTTCTGGCAGCTGTGGGCGCTCAATTGATTGGGGTAGAAAAAATTGTTGGTGCTTTTTTAGCGGGTTTGGCGGTGAATGAAGCGGTGGGTGAAGGCCCAGTCAAAGAAAAGGTGGTATTTATTGGCAGTGTGCTGTTCATTCCCATTTTCTTTGTTGA
Organism: Nostoc sp. EspVER01; assembly: GCF_034530635.1. Classification (NCBI taxonomy): domain Bacteria; kingdom Bacillati; phylum Cyanobacteriota; class Cyanophyceae; order Nostocales; family Nostocaceae; genus Nostoc; species Nostoc sp. EspVER01. The sequence goes on along the minus strand of NZ_JAVRCS010000014.1, from coordinate 131,844 downwards.
TCTTGGCTTACTGATCGATCTACCCGCTTTTGCGAACAATCTGAACACGCTCAAGCTAACGCTGTTAATCGTAGTTGGTTTGATTATCAGTAAATTGATCGCCGCTTTGTTGACAAAACTGGTTTACCGCTATAAGTGGCAAGAAATGCTAACGATGTGGTCGCTGTCACTTCCCCAGGTTGGTACAACGTTAGCAGCAACGTTAGTGGGATATCAGGCTGGGTTGCTGCCACTGGAAGTATTACACAGTGTGATTGTCTTAATGCTTGTCACATCAACCTTGGGGCCGTTGATCACCAGTCGAATAGCTGTTGGTTTGAATTCCCCACCAGATGAAGATCCAGCACCACCCCTAGCTGAGGAAAACACATCAGAAACAGACAGTGCTTTTACTATAGTCGTACCTATATATAATCCTCAGACACAGCAGTATTTGATTGAAATGGCAGCGTTATTAGCACGTCAGTCTCATGGCAAAATTATACCCCTGGCGATCGCAGCAGCAGCTGCTCACATGGATGCGCCCCAGTTAGAAGCGTCTCTACAACGGAGTGAGTGGTTGTTGAATAAAGCCACGACACAAAGTCGAGCCTTGGGCGTAGCCGCAGAACCAATGCTGCGAATCGATGATGCTTTTGCTGAAGGAATTAGCAGAGCGGCTCGCGAACAAAAGGCTAATTTAATTGTGATGGGTTGGGGTAAACGGACTGGGTTACGAGCGCGTTTATTTGGGAATGTGATTGATGGTGTACTTTGGGCATCTCATTGTCCAGTAGCCGTGACACGTCTAGTAGAATCACCGAAAAAAATTCAGCGGATCTTAGTACCAATAGAAAACTTAACAGCACCGACATTACAACCTGTACAATTTGCCCAGATGCTAGCAGAGGCAAATCAGAGCCACATTACTGTGCTGAATGTGTGCGATCGCCGCACTAGTTCTAGTAAAATTGCTTGGAGGCGATCGCATCTCTCACTATTGGTATCTAAATTGGCTTTGGCCAATGCCCCAGAAATTCAAATTATTGCTCACGAAAATGTTGCCCAAGCAATTTTGCAGGCAGCAAGATTATATGATTTAGTAATTTTACCTTTTATACGTAATCGTACCAGTCCCGGAGGGTTAGCGATTAGCGATGTCACAACCCAGCTAGCCAGACAACTCACCTGCTCAATTATCATGCTTGGAGAACCGCAACGCACTCAAAGCACAAATTTAATTCTGTCTACTACGGTTAGCAGCATTACATCTGCTGTATGATGTAAGGCGGAATACAGTTCAAGTAAGTGGACTTGGGCTGCGTTAGCGTAGTCCGCACTTCTCTTACGAGACGCTGCGCGAACGACAAGCTCAGTGACCGCCGGAGGCATCAAATTTCCAAAAATATTGGCAATCAATGAATCGGCTGTAGGGATTTACATCTGTATTATTTGCATATATTTGTAGCGCGAGTGTCAACCCGATCTCGACTAATTTTTTGTATCCAATTAAAAACTCAATAGCCGTAAAAATACTTTATATTTTTGAAGATTTGATAAAGATAGGCTGAACAACAAACAATTTTTAAACAATTTTTGTTATTTTGCTAATTAAATTCTTAAGAAAACAGGTAAAAATATAACAAAACTACAACCGTGAAAAAATAAGTAAGTTCAACAACAATTTTTGATTGAGCCTTGTTCTTTTTTTTGTTTTGTATTTTTGTACCCAAGGTGGGTAATCTAAAAGTAAGTGCAATAGCTACTGAAAATATTTGTAAGTAACTGGGAAACTATGAGAATTTTGGTGACGGGCGGTGCTGGGTTTATTGGTTCCCATCTCATCGACCGACTAATGGCTGCTGGGCATGAAATAATATGCTTGGATAATTTTTACACTGGTCATAAACGCAACATTTTGAAATGGTTAGGCCATCCGTACTTTGAATTGATCCGTCACGATATTACCGAACCAATTCGGTTAGAAGTGGATCAAATTTATCATTTAGCTTGTCCTGCTTCACCAGTACATTACCAGTACAACCCAGTTAAAACTGTTAAAACTAACGTGATGGGAACACTGAATATGTTGGGGCTAGCTAAACGTGTGAAAGCACGGTTTTTCCTAGCTTCCACTAGTGAAGTATACGGAGATCCAGAAGTTCATCCTCAAACTGAAGAGTATAGAGGTAGCGTCAATCCCATTGGAATACGTTCATGCTATGACGAAGGTAAAAGAATTGCTGAGACTCTAGCATTTGATTACTACAGGCAAAATAAAGTTGATATTCGAGTTGTGCGAATATTCAACACCTACGGGCCGAGAATGTTAGAAAATGATGGTCGGGTAGTGAGCAACTTTATAGTTCAAGCCTTGCAGGGTAATCCTTTAACCGTATACGGTGATGGTTCGCAAACTCGTAGTTTCTGCTACGTTTCCGATTTAGTAGAAGGATTCATCCGCCTAATGAATAGCGACTACATTGGCCCAATGAACCTGGGTAATCCTGGTGAATACACGATTTTACAATTGGCACAAACAGTGCAAAATATGATCAATCCAGACGCGCAGATTAAATTCGAGGCACTACCTTCGGACGATCCCCGACGTCGCCAGCCTGATATCACAAAGGCAAAAACTTGGTTAAATTGGGAACCTACTATTCCTCTGGAAGAGGGTTTAAAACTAACAATAGAAGATTTTCGCGATCGCATTCAAAGCGATGTCAATAATTCAACCACCTGAGTGGCGTCTAGCGTCACTCTGAATTTTTATGCAGGCTAATCCCATCGGTAGCTAGTATATTTAGTTGCTGAGTTTTCCCAAATGTGTAAGTGTAAAATTGATAACTTCTTTTTGAAGATTAAGCCCAAATAAGTGAGGAGTTAAATAAATGCGTGTTTGCGTTATTGGTACTGGTTACGTTGGTTTAGTTACAGGTGCTTGCTTGGCTCATATTGGGCATGATGTAATTTGCGTAGACAACAACGAAGAAAAAGTTAAGTTAATGAAGTCTGGGCAGTCTCCAATTTTTGAGCCAGGACTCTCAGAAATTATGCAGTCTGCCATTCAAACAGAGAAGATTCATTTTACTAGCGATCTTGCTGCTGGAGTTTCCCACGGAGAAATTCTGTTTATTGCTGTGGGAACGCCACCTTTACCCACTGGTGAAAGTGATACTCGTTACGTCGAAGCTGTAGCCCGTGGGATTGGAGAAAATCTCAACGGTGGTTATAAAGTCATAGTGAATAAATCTACAGTACCCATTGGCTCAGGTGACTGGGTGCGGATGCTTGTTCTAGATGGTGTTGCAGAGCGGCAGAAAACACTGATACCCGCGGGTGGAGTGCCAAGTGATGAGAAATTACCTGAATTTGTAGCCGAGTTTGATGTAGTCAGCAATCCAGAGTTTTTGCGCGAAGGTTCGGCAGTTCACGACACCTTTAACCCTGATCGCATCGTACTAGGAGGCAATAGCCAAAGAGCAGTAGCCTTAATGCAACAACTGTATGCCCCGATTGTAGAACGCAAGTACGCTGAAGATCAATCTTTACCCCCAGTGCCAATTCTGGCAACAGACCTGAGTTCGGCAGAGATGATCAAATACGCTGCGAATGCCTTTTTAGCCACTAAGATTAGTTTTATTAACGAAGTTGCTAATATTTGCGATCGCGTCGGTGCTGATGTCACCCAAGTAGCCAAAGGTATCGGTCTAGATTCACGCATTGGTAACAAGTTTTTACAAGCTGGTATTGGTTGGGGTGGTTCTTGTTTTCCCAAAGATGTCTCAGCTCTGATTCACACTGCTGATGACTATGGTTATGAAGCCCAGCTACTAAAATCCGCTGTCAGTGTCAACGAACGTCAGCGGTTGATTGCTTTGGAAAAACTCCAACAAGTTCTGAAAATTCTCAAAGGCAAAACAGTCGGACTACTCGGACTGACCTTCAAACCCGATACCGACGACTTGCGAGACGCCCCAGCACTCATCCTAATTGAGCAGCTAAACAGACTTGGAGCCAAAGTCAAGGCCTACGACCCCATTATCTCCCAAACAGGTATGCGTCATGGTCTTTCTGGGGTGTTAGTAGAAACCGATGCTGAAAGACTAGCTGATGGCTGTGATGCTTTAGTACTCGTCACCGAATGGCAGCAGTTCAGCACTCTGGATTATGTGAAGATGGCAAAACTGATGGCCCACCCCGTTATCATCGATGGTCGTAACTTCCTCGACCCCGAAGCAATGATACGCGCTGGATTTCAATATGTAGGCGTGGGAAGATAGAAAGTTAGGAATTAGGAGTGATAAATAAAAATTAATTACAATCTATAATTAACAACTCCTAACTCCTTTCAAAATCAAAACCTAAAGATTTAAATTACCGCCTAAATGATTTTAGGCGGTATTTAATTTGTTTAAATCACTCTACTTTAATTTGTTGCCTATAATTTTGGATTAAGGACTATTTGGAATACGTTCAATTTCAGCATATCCACTGAAAATAATTTTTTTACCTTCAGTTTCTAATCGGTTGAGGCGCATTTTCACTCCATCAAGGTCAAAACGATCCAAATCGACCATATTATCTAAAATTTCTACCAGCGCTACGCTCAAGGTTTGTGAGATTTCCCGTTGTGCTTCTGGCACTTCGTCAAGTTGAATTTTCGGATCTTTGAAAGAAACTCGCCGCCGTCTTTCAATACCTACAGTTAAAATCATGCTCAAGGGTACGAGTTCGCCATTGTTTAAATCTGCTTTTGCTACAAGCTGTAAGCGATTTTCTGGCAATAGCTGTACCTGAACATCTGTAAAGGAGACTGGTTCACCGCCAGATAATTCTGTCAGTGATGGTACGGTGAGGTTAAGCAGGCGCTTTTTCACCAGTTCCGCATTAAAAGCTTGGTTTATGCCTGCTTCTGACAAGATTACTTGAGCGATCGCTTGAGTGGGCTGTTTAAGGCTAAGTTTTCCACTTAAAACCGAGCCGAAGTCAATGGCCACCGCATCAGTTTCAAACGACATCTCCTCAACCGCGAAATCTCTCCGAATCACCAAGCCACGACCGCTCATTTTGAAGCTATCAATGCTGCCTTGCAAGAGCTTGCTGGAGGGGTAGCAGCGCACAAAGACTTCTACTGACTCGCTTTGAGTAAACAGGTGGCGAATCGTTTGGCTGGCGACTGTGTTGAGCATTCGCTCTCCCCAATCTGTGCTTTTAGGATCTTGTAAACCAGTAAGTCCGCCGAACATGTGGTTTTGGGTCTCTAGAAGTTCTTTGTACTTTTGTAACAAATCGTGAAGAATACAGCAAGCGATCCCGTGATTAATTGTACTGATGGATAGGCGTAGGATAGCTGATGGTTGACGAGATGACGTATTAAATATTACTAATTAAACTTAGTAGGAAGAAAGTCGCAGCATTCATGACACTAGTAATCATACGCTAAAGTTTTATGTAGTAATGGGTTGAGAGTTAACACCCCACTTTTGGGTGTTAAGTGCGACTTTTAAGCAAGCTGCGTAGGCGCAGCCCGCACTTCTCTACGAGACGCTGCGCGAACGGCTGCGCTCAGTGACCGTCGTAGACATAGCTTGTCCAATAAATATATAGCTAGCGATCGCTCCACAGTTTTTATAATCTTAAATTCATTAATAAAGTTATTACAATTGGATGATTATATACCAGTGACGCTAGTCTAGATTGGTCATAATCGCGCACTCCGAGCCAGAGAAAATAGTTTTAAAAGTTATTGGCGGGATGCTTGGGTAAAAATGAATTTTGCTTGGGAGCGAATAAAACCAGAAAGATATCAGTGCGAAGGAGTGTCAGAGTTTGTCGCCAGACATCGCTAAAGTATCTTATTTCAACGAACTCCTAACTCCTAACTCCTAACTTTATTTATTTACCACTATAAAAAAAGGCAATTTCTTTTTCTTTTAGAGGTGCAAAACCAGCATCTACGAGTAATTGGTCGAGTTCTGCTTGGGGAATGTGTTTTGCACCAATCCGCACAATACGCGATCGCATCGTATTAGATACGCCACTGCGCTGTCTATTGCCTTCTAGTGCCATAACTTTACCATAAAGTTCTAGCTTGGCAGGTGGAATGGGAGAACCATCAAAATCAATTCCCTGTGCGATCGCTTCGTCAATCGCATCAGCTCCTGTAGTAGTCTGATTCCCTGGGTTAGTTTCGGTAGGCATGTTGATTTTCTCTTCTTCGCTATGGGTAGATTTTACCAGCCTTGCTGACACCAAAGCTGCCAACCTTCAAACTCACCGAAACACTTCTGAGTGCTGAGTAACGTTAGCGGATAGCTAAGGTTTAGCCCGTGCTGAGTAAAAAAGTAATCATCGTATTCAACGTTTTAACTATAGGGTAACTCAGTACTCAGCACTCCTAAAGTTAGACTAATCACGAGCTTGTCGCGTCACCACACCACCAACAAACGCCCCTAATATAGTTCCTGTCCATAGTCCTGTTGTACTACCTTGCCACATTGCACCTGGTGTCATCCAAGCATTGCACATCTCCTTTAAACCCCAAGGTTGGTTCTGGCACTTTTGGCTATGCAGCATCATGGTGATTTGCCCACTGGTGTAAGCGCTCAAAAAACCTGATGACAGTGCCAAGAAAGTGCAAATTAAAATTCTGTTTTTTGTCATTTGTCATTTGTCATTGGTCATTGGTCATTATGCCCTATGCCCAATGCCCAATTCCCAATGCCCCATTCCCAATCAACCTGTATTTCTCATCCCGGCTGCAATACCATTAATAGTTAACAATGCTCCTCGCAGTAACTCGCCTTTGCTGTAACGAGAATGAATGACTCCAGAAGTAGCAGCAGTATTTTGGGACTGCCGTAGACGCTTGAGTAGTGAAACTTGGATAAATCCCAAGGGTACAATTGTCCCATTACGTAACTGCACAGATCGTTGCAATACCGGATCGCCATCTAACAGCCGATTGTGATCGGTGATTTTTAACACTAAATCTCTTGTCAGATAGAACTCGCTGGCAATTTGGTCAAAAACCTTGGCAAAACGAAGTTGATCTTCTGGTTTTGAGAGTTCTTGGACGTAGTGGTGTGCCATTTGCATATCTACTTTTGCCAAAGTCATCTCGGCCTTAGAAATCACCATCTTGAAGAAGGGCCATTTAACGTAAAAGTAGCGTAGCAATTTCAAGTGTTCTTCTGGTTCTGCGTTCAGGAATTCTTGTAATGCTGTGCCAACCCCATACCACGAAGGAAGTAAAAAGCGAGTTTGCGTCCAGCTAAATACCCAAGGAATAGCTCGCAGACTGCTTAAATCTTTCTTACCAGATGGACGGCGTGCGGGACGGGAACTAATTTGCAGTTGGCTAATTTCTTCAATGGGAGTTACTTCGTGGAAGAAATCAACAAAATCAGGCTGTTCGTAAATTAAAGCACGATAATGTTGGCGCGATCGCGCTGCTAATTCTTCCATAATCTCATTCCAGGGTTCAATATCATCAAACCCTGTTCGCAGCAGACTAGCTTGAATCACGGCAGTGGTGATGGTTTCCATGTGGTACAAAGCCAAGTCCAACAAGGAATATTTGGAAGCTAAAACTTCTCCTTGTTCGGTAATCTTGATTCGCCCATTGATACTATGACCTGGTTGAGCCAAAATAGCTTCGTAAGCGGGACCGCCACCTCGTCCCACAGAACCGCCGCGTCCGTGGAAAATCCGCAAACTTACATCATAGTTTTCTGCTATTTGTTGCAGTGATTTTTGGGCTTTATGAATTTCCCAGTTGCTGCTTAAAAAACCAGAGTCTTTGTTGCTGTCAGAATACCCCAGCATGACTTCTTGCAAGTTTGTGGGAAGCGGGGAGGAAGCAGGGGAGCAGGGGAGCAGGGGAGCAGGGGAAGTAGGGGAGGATGAGTTTTCATCCACAACACTCTCTGCTTTTGTCTGTTCGTAGCCGCCGGCTAATAAAGCACGATATAACGGCAGTTCAAACAGTTTCCGCATAACGCTTCTGGAGCGTTGTAAATCTTCTACTGTCTCAAATAGGGGGACTACTTGAATAGTTCCGACGGCGATGGCGGGGTCAAAAAGTCTGGCTTCTTTGGCTAACAGTAGTACTTCTAGCACGTCGCTCACGTCGCGGCACATGCTGATAATGTAAGTTTGGCAGATGTTGAGACCAAATTCTTGTTGGAGCGATCGCACGACGCGAAAGGTTTCAATGACATCGTTGGTTTTTTCCGAAAATGGCAATTCTGCCGGAATTAATGGCCGACGGGTTTGCAGTTCTCCTGTAAGCCAAGCAACTCTTTGCTCCTCGGATAGTTCGTTGTAAGGTTGAGGTAATATTTGCAGGTATTCCAGGATTTCATTGAGCGCGTCGGCGTGGCGAGATGATTCTTGGCGGATATCTAACTGTGTCAAGTTAAAGCCAAAAATTTCTACCTGACAGATGAGATTTTCTAATTCTCGACAACTTAAACCTGTTTCTGTCAAGTTGCGCTGAATCATGCGCAGTTCTGCTAAAAAATCGGCTCCCGAACGATACAAGGGGCTATCTTGATTTGTTGGCGTTTCCCGATTGTACAAAGCGAGATTGCGATCGCGAGTATTTTCCAGCCGTTTCAGTACGTAAGCCAGTTTGAGCCGATAGGGTTCTTGTCGATAACGCAGTGCCAGTGCGTCATATACCTCACTCAACTGGGATTGATCCGCTTCTAAAGATTCCAGTAAGTCTGGTAAAACATCACTCCAGTGCATCGACACACTCAACAATTCAATCAGATTTTTCACTGACTGAATATATCTCCCCAGCACCATTTTGCGCTGATAGCAAGCCGTTTTCCAGGTAATTTCGGGTGTCACTGATGGGTTTCCATCTCTGTCTGAGCCTACCCAGGAGCCAAAAGAGCAAAAGTTTTTACTCGGTGGTTCTAGCCAAGGAAAGGTATTGGATAGAGTGTGTTTGAAACGTTTATACAGTTGGGGAATGCCATCAAATAAAACTTCTTGGAAGTAGTGCAGGGCATAATCTACTTCATCTAGCACTGTGGGTTTAAACTGGTGAAGTTCGTCTGTACGCCACCACAGGCGAATCTCTTCGAGCAATTGTTCGCGGACATCTACTGCTTCCCAAGGATATGCTCCTGGCGTAGTCCCAGAGTGATTTTCCAAAGTATCCAGTTTTTGCAAAAGTTGTACCACCTGTCGCTGCTTATCGCGGATGGTATGACGAACAATTTCCGTCGGATGCGCTGTAAAAACTAAGCGTACATCCAGATGTGCAATTAGACGTTGAATTTGCTGGGGTGGTACATTCAGCTTGAATAAATAGGGAAACAAGGCAGCAAAAGTACCTTTTGGTTTGACTTGCGCCTTTTCGAGATAATTCTTTTTGAGAAAGGCTGCTGCTATTCCTTTGCTAACAGGCGCGTCATCTTCTCTTTGATTGGAGGAATAGTTAACATTAGACGGTGTTTCCGGCTCTATTTCCTCTGTTTCTGCTTCATAACGGCTCAATTGCTGCCGTTGTTCGTATTCCTGCTCTATGATGTTAATCAGCTGAAAATACAGAGCGAAAGCACGAGCCGCGCGTATTGCTTCGTTGATATTTAGTTGTTCAATTAATTTGACGGCTGAAGATGCTTGGTCATTTGTTGCTTGTCCTTCGGGCGAACATAAATCGCGCAACTGACGCAACAAGTCCACCATATTTTGACCGCATTCTTGCCGGAGAACTGACTCCCACAATTCTTCCACTACCTGGAGACGATGGCGCAAAAATAATTCCGACACCGGGTATATATCAGCAGTTTGAGACGAAGAGTATAAAAGGGAACCCATATTCTCTATTCTTGTAAAGCTAATTACTGTTTACGGTTCTAGGTTTTGCACTTAATGCTCACCGGGTTGTTCCTGAGCAAATAATTATTTGGTGTATATCTTCTCATCTTGATTGATTTCGTGTTCATCTGGGAAGTCTAGATTGGGTAGGCGATCGCCTCGAAATAATTCTTCACTAGCTTCTCCTATGGCTTCTAGTGCTCTTACTGTAGTTTTTCCAGTAATCAGCAGCAGTAATATAGACGCTGTACCTATTTGTAAAAGGAACGATTGAGGAATGGGAAACAAATCCAGATTGGATGCGGGTTTAGGTGAAGACTGTTGGTTGGTAGGAGGCATTGCTAATTTTTGGTTATGGGAAGCATGAGTAAGAAGGAGTTAGGAGTTAGGAGTTAGGACTTAGGAGTTAAGATGGCTCCAACGATAAAGGGAGGGAGTTTAATGAGATAAGCTTATTGTTTGTTTCACCCGTCAGGGGCATTAGAGCAGTGGGACGCAAATCCGGCTTTCAAGGACAAGTTATCAACCAGTCATATAGAATTATTCTGACTTCTGGCTCCTAACTTTTAACTCCTAACTCCTAACTTCTGATTTCTGACTCCCTATTAGTAAAATAAACGCAAAACTCAACATTAGTCAGACTTGCAACCTATACAAGACTATCTTGTCCGATTTTGTGAGCTACGAAGGTAACAAAATTGTTAAAAAAAAACGTCAGAGTGTGATAGACCTATGGTTCTAGTTTACAAGTGCAGGCACTATCCCCCAACCATCGCTTCCTGTAAAGTTAACTGAGCATGAAAACAGTATTACCAGATCGCCAGCAATCCTTAGTGCAATGGGTGAGCCAAGCAACAGGGATCAACACTTTCGGAGTGAAAGTCCGGTTGCGGGGAAATGACCTTCATATTCTTTGTGAAGGTACAGAATGTCCGCAGCGTTGGCGTACTTTGTCTGATTTGCTGCAAGCACTACAGCAAACAAACTTAGATATCCTCACAAGCAGCGAACAAACTTCAATATATCAAGTATTTGTCTATGGTCGCAGAAAAGGGGAACAGCGCCCCTCATGGTGCCATCGAGTTCACTTGAATCAAATAGATAAGCATCTCGATCAGGTGCAACAAGCACTGCTAGCAGACTCGGAAAAATCAAAACAACCGGGTGGGGCGCTAATTGTCTCTAACGAAAGTTTGGCACGCCAAGGAAATCCAGAAGCGATCGCTCGATATCTAAGCGAAACTCTGAGTACGTTAGGTGTATCGATACAGGTAAAGATTAAGCTATATAAGCCCAAGAATTCTCAGCCAGAAGAAAATCGCCTGTGGATATTTTGCCAGTCGAGTTATAGCCCTGATGCATCGTTGCTTGCCGAACCCATAGCACAAAAGTTGCGTTATCTCAAGCTTTCCGGCTACCAAGATGCCGTAATTGTTTCTCAGGTGAGCGGCGAAACTGCCCCTGATTGGCTGCTGCGGGTAGATTTGACACCACCAGAGGTAATGCTGAAGGAGTGGGCGCGTTGGGGAGATATCCAAGCGATCGCTCGATTATTAACTGAGGTACTATCAGGATTAAAAGTTGGTGTCCAAGTTTCTTTGAAAGAATCAACGCTACATATTTTTTGTATCCCAGCTTTCGATCCTTTAGGAACTGCCCCAATTCCAGACAAGGTAGTGTGCTTAGAGGCGATTTTACCGCAACTAGAAGCGATCGCTCCTCAAGGCATTCTCGCCGCCACCATATACGGGCAAAAAGCAGGTGACAAGGAACCCACTTGGATTGATTGGCTGGCTTTACCCGCAGCAAACCATCCCGCCTTTGCCCTATCACCACTTGATTTGGCAAATACTGGTGATGAACCAGCGATCGTATTTTTAATAGAGCGCTTACTCAATCCTGATTTGGATTGGCGATTATTGACAGGTGGAATTCGCGTACTTCTACTGAACAAAAATGGTTTATTGCACATTATGTGTGATGCACCTGTTTGTCCACAGCGGCAACAAGTAGCAAGTAAAATTACGCAGTTTATCCGTCAGTTAAAAATTTCCGGTATTATAGGAGTACGTATCTACGGTCGCCGGGCTGGGAATAAAGAACCTTTTTGGCATTATGGCGTCGATCTTGAACATCGCCAACGTTTAGTACCAGAAGCAACCCCAGAATTTGCTGCTACTTCTATATACATCAACGATTTAGTAACACCTGAGACTAGTGAGCCAATTTTGCGCCCAGACTTAACGACAGAAGAAGTTCAAAATTTTGTAACAGAAGTAGCGCGAGATTGGATAGCAACGGCGAGTTCAACCGCGAGAAAATTCCTCTTGAAAAGCCAGCTATTTACCGAAAGCAACGAGCCAGCCGAACGTAATCATGATGTTCAAGGAATTAAAATTGCTCTAGTTTGGGGAACACTGGGATTATTACTCACCCTCCAAACCGATTGGGTATTGGGTCGAATTATTGCACGTAATACGCCCAGTTCGCCAAAAGTCGCTAGTGTTACCCTCCCATCTTCGTCTTCCGAGCAAAAAGCATCTTTGACATCTGGGAAAAATCAGACTGAGAAAACAACATTTTTTAGCAGCACTTCCAAAACAAAATCTCCTCCAAATCAGAGTTCTGTCTTTAACGCTTCGGAATTTACCCAGAGTGATGATACCCCAAAAAATAATTTGGCAGCCGCACCACTGAAGGAAAAAGCAACCGCAACAGCTATTCTTTTAGCAGCGCGATCGCAGATGCCAAGTTTTAATGTCAGGCAATTAGACGAGCAACTAGCACTGTATAAACAGCGTTTAGCTAGAACTGGTAGTCCCCCGGACGTGTTGATTATTGGCTCCTCCCGCGCCCTCAGAGGAGTAGATCCCGCAGCACTTTCTAAAGCTTTAGCAACTCAAGGCTATCCAAATGTTGACGTGTTTAACTTCGGGATCAACGGTGCTACGGCACAAGTTGTAGACTTTGTGATTCGTCACGTACTAGAACCATCAGAACTACCCAAAATAATTATCTGGGCAGATGGTGCGCGTGCTTTCAACGGTGGACGCGAGGATATTACCTTTAAATCGCTGGCTGCATCAGCTGGTTATAAACAAGCATTTCAAAAAACACCAACAACGGCAAGTAGCAATGATTTGCCAGAAAATACGGTAAATTCGGGAGAAGAAAAGACAAAGGAAGAAAAACAGGAGATTAGTACTTATGAAGCCGTCAATCAGTCGTTAAATCAGGCTCTAGCCTCTGTTTCTACTAGCTATCAAAACCGCGACCAAATTAAAAGTTTACTACAAAAACAATTGCTCGTATTTGGTAAGAATCAGGCAGTTGCATCACAAAAACAGTTGACAGACGGGACTTCGGATGAAAGTATTTCCCAGCAAGCCGTTGACTTTGATGGCTTTCTACCCTTGTCTATTCGCTTTAATCCCGCGAGATACTATCAAAAACATTCTAGAGTTCCCGGAAATTATGACAACGACTATAAATCTTTCCAAGTAGAAGGACAGCAAGATACTGCTTTTCAAGAAGTGCTTCAGTTTACCCAGTCCCAGAAAATCTCCTTAGTGTTTGTCAACATGCCTCTGACGGCAGATTATTTAGATCCAGTGCGTAAACAATATGAGCAACAATTTCAGCAATATATGTTGCGTTTGGCTACTAATCCCAACTTTATTTATCGTGATTTGAGTCAACAGTGGCCAAAAGTAAATGATTTCTTTTCCGATCCTAGCCACCTCAATCGTTTTGGTGCATACGAAGTCTCGAAAAAGCTAGCTAACGATCCGATGATTCCTTGGCCGGTGAAGTAGGAAGTATGGGAAGCAGGGGAGCAGGGAGACAAGGGGACAAGGGGGATTACTAAAGCTAATGCTCAATGACAAATGACTAATGACTAATGACTAAAAAATGAACTTTATATCAATTTTCTATGGACTGTTCCTGTTGAGTGTGTTAGGAATTTACTGGTCTTTAGCACAACATAAATTGCGGTTGTGGACGCTGCTAATTGCTAGTTTGGTTTTCTATTCATCTTTGCACATTCAATACATACCATTACTATTAGCATTAACGTTTATCAATTTCCGTATAGGGCTGGAAATTGGTAACAACACATCACCAGGAAAACATTCTCTTGATTGGCAAATTTCTAATGAAGAGTGGCAATTTGCTCAAGTTGATTGGAATCGTCGCCGTCTAAAGGTTTTGTGGGTGGGTATAATTCTAAATGTTTTACTGCTATTAGCTTTTAAGTATTTTACCCCTTTATTCAAGTTTGTTTTTCATGTCCAAACAAACTCATCAGATAGCTCTTTTAAATTAATTGCACCTTTAGGAATTTCATTTTTCACCTTTGAATGTATTGCTTATTTAATAGATGTCTATCGCGGTGCCCCTGCTACTGATAATTTTCTTAAATTTGCTACATACAAATTATTCTTCGTCAAACTGATTTCAGGGCCGATTACGCGCTATCACAACTTAGCAAATCAATTCAATACACTAGAATTACCTAGTACTAATAGAGTTGCTGAAGCGCTGTGGTTGATTGCTAGGGGCGCAGTCAAAAAAGGTATTTTTGCAGACCACTTGGGAATTTTTGTAGATTTATGTTTCGGTAATTTGCAACGGGCGGGTAGTACCGATTTGTGGTTAGCTACATTCGCTTATGGCTTGCAATTATATCTAGATTTCAACGGTTACGTAGATATTGCCCGTGGTAGTGCTATGCTTTTCGGCTTGGTTCTACCTGAAAATTTCGACTTTCCTTATTTCAGCACCAATATCTCAGAATTTTGGCGGCGCTGGCACATGACTCTGGGAGATTGGCTACGTAACTATGTCTACTTTCCGTTGGGTGGTTCCCGTCGGGGTTTAGTCCGTACCTGCTGGAATTTATTTCTTGTGATGCTAATTGCTGGTATCTGGCACGGTGCCGCTTTGGGTTATGTCGTTTGGGGTATACTCCACGGATTGGCTTTGGTGGTTCATCGACTTACAGATTCTATAAGCGATCGCTCTGAAAATCTAGAACAATTCTGGCAAAATCCTCTGGGTATCTTTGTCGCTTGGTTCTTAACTCAACTGATGGTTTTTACCTCTTGGATTTGGTTCCGTCTACCTAATCTCCAAGACTCTTCTTTAGTAATTCGGCATCTTTGGGGTTATCCGGCTGACGCCCAGTTTGCTGAAAAAGTCTATGTAGAAGCCTTAAATATGAGCCAACCCCAACTCGCTTGGGTACTTCTAGGTTTAGCTGCGCTTATGACTGTAGTCTATGCATTCAATCGAATGCTGAAGTTAGAGTTTAACTGGCCTCTTAAGCTTGTCTTCGTCCCCCTATGTTTTTACGCTGTTTGGTTATTAGCTCCTGAAGGCAGTTTGCCCTACATCTACTTTGATTTTTAACTGGACTATCAGACAATATAGAACTTATTATCTCGTTACAAATCAGCAAGACTTAAAATGTTTCTAAATGGTAAATTGTAAAGAAGTGTAAAGGAAAAAAACTAGGCGATCGCATCATTGAAAGTGATAGCTAGATTGTAGTTTAAATGGCTTAAAAAGCCTCAATCCATTACTTTCATGACTATTGTTTATAGTAGAAAACTTTACAGTTAGATGAGCTTTGTTAAAGTATTTTATTACAGAGTATTAAGTCACAGATCGCGTCAAAATAAATTAATGTAGACTGTATTTCAACAAGCAAAAATAAACTCCGCTTGTTCCATATTTAACAACCCATTGCACTTATAAAACAATGACCACAACCCTACAACGGCGCTCTGACGCTAACGTATGGAATCGCTTTTGCGAGTGGATCACCAGCACCGACAACCGTATTTACATCGGTTGGTTTGGTGTTCTCATGATCCCAACCCTACTAGCTGCTACAACTTGCTTTGTGATTGCTTTCATCGCTGCTCCTCCCGTGGACATCGACGGCATCCGCGAACCAGTTGCAGGTTCTTTGATCTACGGAAACAACATCATCTCTGGTGCAGTTGTTCCTTCTTCAAACGCAATCGGCTTGCACTTCTACCCAATCTGGGAAGCTGCTTCCTTAGATGAGTGGTTGTACAACGGCGGTCCTTACCAGTTAGTAATTTTACACTTCTTGCTCGGTTGCGCTGCCTACCTTGGTCGTCAGTGGGAACTTTCTTACCGCTTAGGTATGCGTCCTTGGATCTGCGTAGCTTACAGCGCACCTCTGGCTTCCGCTACCGCAGTATTCTTGATCTACCCCATCGGTCAAGGTTCATTCTCTGATGGTATGCCTTTAGGTATCTCTGGAACATTCAACTTCATGATTGTGTTCCAAGCAGAACATAACATCTTGATGCACCCCTTCCACATGTTAGGTGTGGCCGGTGTATTCGGCGGTTCATTGTTCTCAGCAATGCACGGTTCTCTAGTAACTTCTTCCTTGGTGCGTGAAACCACCGAAACCGAATCCCTTAACTACGGTTACAAATTCGGTCAAGAAGAAGAAACCTACAACATCGTTGCAGCCCACGGCTACTTCGGTCGTTTGATCTTCCAATACGCTTCCTTCAACAACAGCCGTTCACTGCACTTCTTCTTAGCAGCATGGCCTGTCGTCGGAATCTGGTTCACCGCCTTGGGTGTCAGCACGATGGCATTCAACCTGAACGGTTTCAACTTCAACCAATCAATCATTGACTCCCAAGGTCGCGTCATCAGCACCTGGGCAGATGTAATCAACCGCGCTAACTTGGGTATGGAAGTAATGCACGAGCGTAACGCTCACAACTTCCCCTTAGACTTAGCTGCTGGTGAAGTTGCTCCTGTAGCAATGACTGCTCCTGCTATCAACGGCTAATACTTAAGTATTCGCTAAATAAAAAGCGCCCTCCAGAAATGGGGGGCGCTTTTTACGGCTTTTGTGGAACATAGCTTAAATAATAGTGTTTTTATCCCTCCCTTAGAAAGTGGCGATCGCTTAACCCGCTACGAATTTGAGCGTCGTTATACAGGAAACTATCCCACTAATAATATTTTGAATATTTTGTGAATCCAGATGTGGATAGTGATGTTATGTGAACCTGACATAACTCATTTTGCAACTTTTCTTTTCCCAGATATTAACTCTAGCTTCGGAAAATAACGCTGCCAGATTTGCCGTACTAGCAAAAGTAGACTGATAATTTGCCGCACTTGTTGAATTTGTATTTGTAGCGCTTGATTTCTCTGCCGTAAGTTATAAATATTTTGTTGGCTGAGATAAATATTTTCGGGTGCTTTATTCAGTGCTGCATTGGTACAACTTTCATAGGTGGTTAACCTATCTGCTATATATGCTAGCTGCTGCTTAAGTTGCCACACCCGCCAAGCCACATAGAGTAGTACCAGTGAAATCAGGGTGTTAATTATGACAACTAAAATTACCATTGTTTATCTTGACCAATATTAGCTTTGAGGAATTGTTATATATACTTGATTTGGCTCTTATTTAATGATGAAAAAACTAGAGGATATAAATTTATGGCACAGAGTACATTCTGGATTCTGGCAATAAAAAGTAGTTAGATAATGCTCTAAGCGATATTGAGAGGCTTTGCTAGGTGAAAATTAGTGTAACAAAGGCTGATGGCTAAAAAATCGCCAATTTGCCAATTTTGTAACAATGATATGTCCACACCTTGCAAAACCACAGCTACAATTGCCGTAAGGATTCACGACTCGGTTTGCGAAATCAACCCGTATGTTCCATAAGCCCCATCATTACTACCTTTCACTTCTTAATCTGATAATCCTAGTCAATTTGGAGCTTTGTGGGATGTAAGCACAATGGTATAGACCTTTCAACAGATGGTGAGAGAACTACACTACCCTCCTTGGATACTCCCCAGCATTGCCTTTATTATTGTGCTCCTACCTCTACCAGTTTTCCAGTCTGTCGTGTGCAGTTAACTAATATTTTGCCCGCAAAAACCTCACTAGTGGTTCACCAACCAAAAATTGCTGGGTGTGGAGTTGGGAAACAGATAAGGGACTTGCGGAGAAAATCTTTTAATTCCTCTTCCCTTTACCTTTTTATTTGCCGAAGGCTTCCCCATCAGCCCTTAACCTCTTCCCGCTGAAGACTTTCCCCTGGTATTTTACTAATACTTTACCAATAATGATTATCTTTTTTTATACATCCAGTAGGAGTTGAGGATGTCAAAAAAATCACCATTGAATAATTTCTTCCCAGTTATTCTTGCTGCCTTGACAATTGGATTTGTTGGATGTAGAAATCAAGCTGTAAGCACTACATTCACTCAGACTAACACCCAGGTAAATGAGAATCTTCCCCGAGTTGTAGCTACTACAAGCGTACTGTGTGACTTAACCAGACAGGTTGCCGGAAATACAGTTAACCTCACCTGCTTAATTTCTCCTACCGCCGACCCCCAATTTTATAAACCAAAACCGGAAGATCGTAAAGCCATTGAGCAAGCTAATCTTATTCTTTATAATGGCTACAATTTTGAACCAAATCTGATCAAGTTAATTAAAGCGACTAAAAACCCTACACCAAAAATAGCTGTCGCTCAACTGGCAGTGCCTAAGCCACAAAAATTTCAGGCAGGTGGTAAGAATATAACCGATCCTCATGTTTGGCACAATACCAAAAATACTATCAGAATGGTGGAGGTAATTAATAGTAACTTAAGAAAATTACAATCTAGTGATGCAGAGGCTTATAGCAGTAATACTAAAAAAATTACTAATGAACTCACTCAACTAGATAGTTGGATTAAGTCAAGAATTGCTAGTATTCCTACCAAAGAACGTAAGTTAGTTACAACCTCTGATGCACTGAGTTATTACGCTAAAGCATACCGTATTTTATTGGCAGGAGGATTGCAAAGTATTAATACTAACGAAAAACTGACAGCAGAACGAGTCAATAATTTAGCTACAAACATTAAACGGACTAAAGTATCAACAATTTTTGCTGAAGTGGAAATTAATCCTAATTTGATTCAATCTATAGCCAGAGAAGCTGAAGTGGACATTTCTGATAGAAAGCTATATGTTGAGGGACTTGGGGAACCAGGAAGCGATGCTGACACTTATCAGAAAATGATGATTGCCAATACACGCACAATTGTAGAAGGACTAGGAGGCACGTATTTGATGTTTGAAAGAAAAGCTGCTAAGTAGCCAGAATATCAATTTAGTAATCCGAAAAACTCAGTTTATTTAGTAGTAAGTTGGATTGAGGAACGTAGCTTGCTTCCCGTTTGCGTAGCGTCCTGAAGGGAAGGTTAACCCAACATTTAAGGGACTTGCGTGAAAATAAAGTACCAATAAACCGAGTTTCGACACTATTAACCCGCAGATCCCTAATCATTGTTTCTGTTGGGTTTCACTGCCGTTCAATCCAACCTACATTGATAGATTTTATTATTTAAAATTTAAAATCGTTAGACTGAACGCTCACGACAAGTCCAAAATCTAAAATCCAAAATTGACTCACCATCCCCAAGTACCAGGAGCGCCTTTAAATGGCCCAACAATATCACTGGTTATCCAACCGCCATAGAAGTTACCTGGTTGTGGTTGCACCTCTTCGCCATTAACGTAGCATTTATCCATTAAATGAGCATAAAAAGCTACATAGTCTTTGATAGATTCAAAGGCGGGTGTGGGTTTGGGGTAGAACCAGGCAGCATTATGGACTTCTTTATCACCAACTCGGATTGTGTAGTAACCAGCACTTCCCTTCCACTCACAAAAGCTAGATTGCGGAGTCATCTGTAGATATTCCATTTTGATATCCGCTGGGGGAATGTAGTAAGAAGGAGGATGACTGGTTTCTAAAACACGTTTGGCGCTGTGAGTATCTACAATTACTACTCCGTTAAAAATTATTTGGATATGTTTGGTTGTGTCCTCCAAAAGAGGAGGACGGGGATAATCCCAAACTGATTCTTGTCCGGGAACAGGTTCGATGCGTTGAAAATTAACCATCATCAAGAGTATTGAGTTCTGAAAGAGGAAAAAGTACTCAGTACTAATGTACTTAGTAAAGCAGCAACTCTCCTTGTGGAGTGACTGCGGTCTTTTAACTTAACCCTCTTTATCGTACCTCTTTAAGAGCATCAACTTGCTTGGTAAACAACTCAGTGAATAAACTAAGCACAGTCCGTTCTTCGCGCACTTTTATATTGGCACTGATAGACATACCTGATTGCAAGTTAACTTTTTTGCCCTTAATTACTAGGGATTGTTTATCTAATGAGACTTTTGCCGGAAATCTGTAAAACTGATGGGTTTGGTCTGGCGGTAATGCGTCTGAACCTATCCCAGTGACTTCTCCCTTGATATCGCCAAACTCGCTGTAAGGAAAGGAGTCAATTCTGACATCTACTTTCATCCCTTTTCGCACAAACCCAATATCTTTGTTAGTGATGAAAACTTCAGCGATATAGTTTTCTTTGGGGACAATTTGCAACAGTTTTGTAGTTGGAGTTGCGACAAATCCAGGATTTTTTGCTTGCAAATCAAAAACTGCACCAGCTACAGGCGCGCGAAGTTCTTGATATTTAACGTTTAACTGTGATTGAGATATTTTACTATTGACATCTGCCAAACGCTGCTCATTCTCCAGCATAACTTTCATGAATTGGCTATCGATTGTGGCAATCTGCTGTTTGTTCTGGGCTATCTTATCTAAAATGTTTTTATCAGAAACAGCCACCGTATTGCTTAATTCTTGTTGTCCTTTTTCTATATCAAACTGGAGGCGTTTCAGTTCTTCACCTAGTTGTGCTACTTCTGCCGTGCGGTTTTGTACTTCTTGTTGCTGGTTAAGATACTGAAGTTGAGAAATACCACCTTCTTCTGCTAATATCTTTAGCTTACTTAAAATTCCCTCTTGAATGGCTAAACTTGATTTACTATCTTCCAGCTTAATTTGATTTTGAATCAGTTGTTTTTTAGTCTTTTCTACTTCTAATCGCGCTGCGGAAGAGCGAGAGTCTAATTCCTGTTTGGCAACTCGTAGAAGTTGTTGTTCATCAATTCCTACTCCAGAATCTTGCCCAGAATTTTTTAATTGAGTGCGCAATAATTCATTTTCTGCTACTAATGCTGCCCGACTTTTCAGCAAAAAAGCAGTTTCTTGTGGCAAATTACCGCGCAAATATAACAGTTCAGAGCCAGTGCCCGTGCTTGCACCCATCAATCGGCGATAAATTTGGTTTTCTTTCATTAATGCAAGGCGAATTTTATTCAAAGAATTTAATTCGGCAACAGAGGCTATGGAATCAAAAGTTAGCAGTAAATCACCTGGCTTTACTTCTTGTCCATCTTTTACATTAACTGTTTTCACCACTCCACTCACAGGAGCCTGAACTTCTTTGACTGTTCCTTGGGGTTTTAATTGCCCGGTTGCTGGCACTACTTGCTCAATTTTTGCAAAATAAGCCCAAGCAATTCCAAAGCAGGCTAGCCCCACTAGTGTAATCATAATTGTACGCGACCAAATTGGAGATTGGCGCAAAACAATAGATTGCTCAAATTCCTGATTGTTTAAGTTAGTAAAAGACTCTTGAGCAGCTTTTTGTTGTTTTGTCAGTACCTGTGAATCGTGCTTCACTCCATTTTTGTGATTGCCGTTTTTCTGATTGCCGTTAAGGTGATTCCCATTAAGTTGAGTCATAACGATTTTGGGTTTTGGATTTGTCGTGAGCGTTCAGTCGAACGATTTGGAATTTTTTGTAGGGTGGGCAATGTTTCCCGATGCCAAAAACCTTTGCCCTCAAGAATGACTAATTACAAGTTTACATCTTGTTGCTGATACAGGTAATAATAATGACCTTTAGTAGCCATTAATTCTTGATGGCTACCTTGTTCTATAACCCTGCTGTTATCCATCACAACAATCATATCTGCATTACTTACGGTGTTCAGTCGGTGGGTAATAAAAAATACTGTATCACCCTTGAATGCTTTGGCTAAGTTGAGACATATTTGCCGTTCTGTGGGATAATCTAATGCACTAGTTGCTTCGTCTAAAACTAATAATTTTGGTCGTTGTAACACAGAACGAGCGATCGCAATTCTTTGTCGTTGTCCACCTGAAAGTGCAGAACCCCGTTCTCCCACCCGCGTGTTGTAACCGTTGGGTAAGTTCATGATAAACTCATGGGCGCACGCAACTTGAGCGGCTTCGATAATTTCTTCGGTTGTGGCATCGGGATTCGTTAGGGCAATATTTTCCTGAACGCTGCCGTCAAACAATAATGTCTCTTGGGGAACTACGCCAATTTGTCGTCGCAACGAATAAAGTTCCACTTTGGCAATATCATAACCATCAATCAAAATTCTGCCGGACTCAGTTTCGTAAAGTCTCAGCAGTAACTTCATCATCGTACTTTTACCAGACCCACTTTGTCCGACAATGCCGACAAATTTCCCTGGCTCAAATTCGAGGTTGACATTAGAAAGTTGCAGAGGGCCACTTGTGCCAAAACGGAAGGAAACATTTTCATATTTCACTGCTCCCTTAATGGTAGGTAAGGGTATATTGTAGCGGTCTGTTTCTGCTTCTTGTGGCGTATCGACAATATCGCTTAAACGCTCTAGAGACAAGGCAGTTTCTTGGAAGCTTTGCCAGAGTTGAGCTAAACGTAATATTGGGCTGGTGACGTAACCCGATATAATCCTAAAGGCAATTAATTCACCTAAAGTTAATTCTTGTTGCAGTACTAAATAAGCTCCTACCCACAAAACTAGTAAACTGCTGAGTTTGTTGAGAAAGTTGCTGGTAGAGTTAGCGAGGGTAGAAGTTACGACTGTTTTAAAACCAGCGGCGACAAACCGGGCGTAACGCTCTTGCCAAGAAAAGCGCGATCGCAATTCGATATTTTGCGCTTTTACGGTTTGAATGCCTGACATCACCTCCACTAAATAAGATTGAGTTTCGGCGTTGCGTTCGGCTTTAGCACGTAACTGTCTGCTAATAGTGGGAGAAGCAATTAAGGTGATCACGACAAACACAGGAATTGTGCTTAAGCCGACTAAGGTGAGTTGCCAACTATAAATCAGCATCACACCGATATAAACCACCGAGAACAGAGCGTCCAATCCCACTGTTAAGGCAGTACCTGTGAGGAATTGGCGGATATTTTCTAGTTCGTTAATACGAGTGGAAAGTTCACCCACTGGTCGGCGTTCAAAATAGCGCAGCGGTAGACGTAGTAAGTGGTCAATGATTTGCGATCCTAAACCCATATCGATCCGGTTAGTGGTATCGACAAATAAGTAGGTTCGTAAGGTAGTCAACACTGCTTCAAATAGCCCGACTACTAATAGCAAAATCCCCAAAATATGTAGTGTACCAATACTATTTTGAGTGATAACTTTGTCGATAATTAACTGAACAACTAGCGGATTTGCCAACGCTGCCAACTGCACGAAAAAGGAAGCGATAAAGACCTCTATTAGGACTCGACGGTGCTTTGACAAGTAGGGCAAAAACCACCGTAAACTAAAACGTTCTTGGGGTGTTTGGTTGGTAGCAGTCAGCAGTAATACCCTAACTTTGGGCGGAAAGTCAGTTGGATCGACATCTAATTGTTCAACCAATTGAGCGGGTTTGCAACGCACAATTCCTTTGGATGGAACACCGACAACCACAGTATTGGCATCTACTTCATATAAAACGGCAAAATTATCACCGTAGCGAATCAGCGCTGGTGTTGGAATGCGCGTGACTGAAGCGACTGGTAACTCTATCAACTGCGCCTTCAGTCCGATTAACTCTGCTAGGTAAGCAGTAACTTGAAACGATATAGTCCCCTGACGTTTGACTTGCTCAGTTAAGATGCGGCGAACCACCTCTCGACGAAATGGCATTTCTAGATGCTTCGCGATCATTTGGAAGCAGGCGAAGGCTGAATTTAGTTCTCCTTTACCGCCAAAAAATGGGTATTTTTGTTTTGACGAATTCTTTGAGTTTTGGGGGGCTGTCTGTGGAACTATTTCGTCTGATGCGTAGGGAATAATATCTAGATCGTCAGCGCTATCTTTATCTACTCTGGTTTCAGTTACCGCAAGTTCTATCTCATGACTATCTTCTAAGATCAAATCCGACGGATGTATGCCAAGCAACCGTACGGGGTTTTGACCGATAACTTGAATCTTGTCTCTGTCATCTTCTGATTCTAAGCGATCGCCAGGTGAAAAATTTGTGACTGTACTACCGCCACTTACAAACCAAACGCTTTTGCTATCAAGTTGGTTGAATGGAGTTTTTCCTGAAGGGAGATAATGTACTTTCGCCTGGGGTAAGGCTTTTTCTGCCAGTTCTCTGAGATTTAAGGTAGCGATCGCTTGCTTTTGCCAATAGGAACCGAGAATATCGAAAACTTCTACCAAATAACTACGGTTCTTACGAGCTTCCGCAAAAGCTGGGTATGAAGCCAGAAAGCTAAAATATGCTGATGCACTCAAGGTTAAACATACTACTTCGGTGGAAGCGATCGCTGTTTCACAGGCGACATCGCGTAACAAACCAATTTCGCCGATAATTTCCCCTGGTTGTAATAATTTTAGGGTAATTGGCATTTGCGTCTGGGGTTCATATCCTAACAGCCGCACTTGTCCCTCATAAATGATGGTGATACGTTCCGGGAGACTTTCTTTACCAATGATTTTCTGACCTATGCGATAGCGCCAGGCTTGCAGTTGTTCTGATAGATTAGCGATCGCTCCATCTGGCAACTGCTCAAACCCCTCTAGGGTGGTGAGAAATTCGGGAAAAGTGTTCTTAATATAAGTCATATAAAACTAGTTAAAGTGAGGAATTAAGTCGAAAATATTAGGGAGTATCTCTTTTACTAACAGTGGCAGTGTTTGGTTTTATGCCAGCAGTGACAAGACTTATGTGGAATTTAGGTGTTTAAATGTGTAACAGCACAGAGGGAAATTTAGTCTAATTGCAGACCTGTATTTATATCACACGGTTACGATTGTTACGCGTTTTTCAAAATAAAGCATACTGTAAATAGATCGAGGACAAGTTATCACTTGGTTAACGCTACATAATTTATACAAAATTAAACTCAATATTGATGATTGCAACTATGCAATATCGATATTCATCATCAAACTAAAATACATAAACATGGCTGTTAAATTTAGAGATTTATATTTTACTTTATGATAATCAACATGAAAGTATCACAGATGCTTTCCTAAGTAAATACCCTAGTTAAGAATTATGTAATAAAAAAAACTTTAAATTTCTGAATTATTTTTTACAAATTCTTGAATATAGGTATTGACAATATCACTAATGGCGAAAAATAGGAACTTTCCTCGTTGAACATCACCTATACCTATTTATGAAATAATTCTCCATCACTTTTTTGCTAGCTTAATTTAATAAAAATTAACTGGAAAAGTAAAGCTGAAGATTTTTTGTCACTCTAGAGGAATCAACTATTAAATTTATGAAGGAAAGACAATAACTGCCTTCAGTAAATTTACTAGTTTAATTAATAGCGAGTCCATCTAATCGCTACGCATAAAATAACCTCATCCCGCAACCGGGATAAGGTTATTTTATTTATCCAAGTAATTGCTCGTAGTTGATACTAGGCAATATTGACACTCAAATTGATCTGCACAATCATATCGTTATAATCTTTATCACCACCATTAGCTAAATCTTCAAAACCAAAGGTATTATTTCCCAATAACCGAATGTGATCTACCTTATCTGAATTAGCACCCAAGAATGTGAAGTAAACATTTTTATTGGCATTACCATTGAGAATTGCATCGGGTCTGCCATCCACAATAATAAATGGTGCAAATAAAGAATTCGGCCCGAAAGTGCCAGTGTAATTTGCAGTGCTTTGGTTGCCCACTGCCAAGTCAATGCCTGCAACACGCCCGCGCACAGCAGCTTCGGCGTAACCAGCCTGACCAACAAGAATATCTGCTGTACCATCACCGTTGGTGTCAATACCACCATTTTCATCAGCCACCTGATAGAAGCCGACAAAGTTATTGTAAGCTGCCTCTCTGTTGACTGCAAACTCAGCTGTTACCGATTGTGTCACACTCCGTAAATCAATCAGTTCGCCTTGATATTTGCCTTGCAGACCAGTACCGAAAGATACTTCTTGATTGGTTGGCTGAATATTCACTACCAAATTCTGAAAATTAAGAGAAAACCCTTCATCTTCTATGTCGTTATTTGTAGCTGAGGAAAAAAGCACACTTGAGAAGGGGGTTTTTCCAGACAGTACAGACTGAGTAGTACTGTTGGATACCAGATAAAATCTGAGTTTGGTATCAGAGTCGAATTCTAATATGTTTTTCAGGTCGGCAAGATTAAAACCATTAGGCAGATTGGCAAGAGCGGAGAAAACCACCTTTGAACGCAAAAGAGCCGCTTGCGTATAGCCTTCTGCACCAGGGGCTATGCCGTTAATCCTACCTTGTTCATCGTCAACAGTAAATACATTTAGTTCGTTCACCTCTTTAGAGGTGTTGTTTCTAATCTTGATTGAGAGTTTTCCTTTATCACCTTTAATGTTCAGCTTAGTCTTGACACTAAAGATATCGCCTGTAATTTGTGTTACTACAGCAGTATTGTCAGTAACCCCAAGTTTAAACACATCACTGGCTTGCTCTCCTGCAACATCCTTAGCTGTGACTTTGATGTTTAAACTACCTACATCCTCATTCTCAGGAGTACCACTGAAAATAAGAGTAGTAGGATTGAAGTTCAACCAAGTAGGTAGTAGGTCATTATTTTCCAGCGTTGCAGTATAGGTGAGAATGTCTCCAACATCCACATCGCTAAAGGTGTCAGCTGGGACGGTGAAGTTGAAGAGTGTGTCTTCAGTAACTTGTTGGTCTGCAATTTCTTTTATTAAAACTGGAGGATCGTTGACATTATTAACCGTGAGTTTAAACACATCACTGGCTTGCTCTCCTGCAACATCTTTAGCAGTAACTTTGATGTTTAGACTACCTACGTCCTGATTTTCAGGAGTGCCACTGAAGGTACGGGTAGTAGGATTGAACTTCAATCCCATTGGCAGAGGAGCATCGTTTTCTAAGGTTGCAGTGTAGGTAAGGATGTCTCCAACATCCACATCGCTAAAGGTGTCATCTGGGACTGTGAAGTTGAAAAGTGTGTTCTGGGTGGCTTCTTGGTCTGTAATTTCTTTTATTAAAACTGGAGGATCGTTGACATTATTAACCGTGAGTTTAAACACATCACTGGCTTGCTCTCCTGCAACATCTTTAGCAGTAACTTTGATGTTTAGACTACCTACGTCCTGATTTTCAGGAGTGCCACTGAAGGTACGGGTAGTAGGATTGAACTTCAATCCCATTGGCAGAGGAGCATCGTTTTCTAAGGTTGCAGTGTAGGTAAGGATGTCTCCAACATCCACATCGCTAAAGGTGTCATCTGGGACTGTGAAGTTGAAAAGTGTGTTCTGGGTGGCTTCTTGGTCTGTAATTTCTTTTATTAAAACTGGAGGATCGTTGACATTATTAACCGTGAGTTTAAACACATCACTGGCTGTTTCTCCACCAACATCTTTAGCGGTAACTTTGATGTTTAGACTACCTACGTCCCCATTATCGGGAGTACCACTGAAAGTCTTGGTAGCAGCATTGAACTTCAACCCATTCGGCAAAGGCGTATCGTCGTCCAGAGTTGCAGTGTAGGTAAGGGTATCTCCGACATCTAGATCGGTGAAAGTGTCATCTGGTACAGTGAAGCTGAAGAAAATATCTTCAGTGGCTTGTTGGTCTACAATTTCTTTTCCCAAGACTGGAGCAGTTAGTACTGAAGCGTAGGCTGCCATTACTTCTGGCTGAAATGCCAAAGTAGGAACAATTGCCCCCGTAGAAACTTTTAGTTTCCAGTTACCACCTAATGCAGTACTCCCCGTTAAGTCATCAGACGCCGCTACTACTGCACCTGTCAATTCACTTAGGCGCTGTACAAATGCTTTACCTTGCTCTGTTTGCCCGACTTCGCAACCATACAACAGCAGTTGTGCATTTGCACTCAAAACATTTGCCCAGTCCATGAGTTGCCAAGCATAATGGTTGAGGGTTTCGTAGCTGAGTTGACTGTTTCCCAGATAAACTTGCCCTGGTGCGCCGTGAGAAACAATGTGTAGGCTGTTGATTTCCCGATGAGTTGCCACCACTTGGCTAATTTGTTCAATGCCATTCTGGTCAGGGTCTAAGACTACAACAGAGGTGTTAGGCAATACACCTGCTACCAGACTGTGGTAGTTCTCAACCTGTGAGTCGATGAAAACTAAGTGAGTAGCAGGTATTTGCTCATATAAGTCTTGAGTTGGCTCTTTTGCGATCGCGATCGGGATGGTGTCTGACATAATTACTCTATATTAATAATTAATGGTTTTTTTGTGACAGCCATTACGTGCCATAACCTGTAAATCACGTAGAAACAGGATTTTTTTGGTATCGTACAGGAGTCAATTATTAAACTTATATAAAAGGCTAATAGTTAACTCCAGTAAATTTACTGCCTAAACCTGCGGATCAATATTACCATTGCCATCGCAAATAGCATCATATTTGCCATCAACAATAATAAATAGCGCAAACAGCGAAGCAGCTTTGAAAGTCGCGGTATAATTTGCTGTCCTTATTCACCGTAAAAAATGCCTGTAACACGCCTATAAATAGCTTTAGAGTGATGCAAAGACTTTATTGGCGATCGCATTTATACATATATGAGTCCATGTAATCGCTACGCAGAAAACAACCTCACCCCGCAACCGGGATGAGGTTGTATTATTTTTCTAAGTAATTCCTCGCCTTCGATCTAGGCAAGATTGACACTCAAATTTACCTGTACAATCATATCGTTGTAATCTTTATCACCACCATTGGCTAAATCTTCAAAACCAAAGGTGTTATTTCCCAACAGTCGAATGTGATCTACCTTATCTGAGTTAGCACCCAAAAATGAGAAGTAAATCTTTGGATCGTTATTGGCATTATTATCGAGAAACTTATCTGCTTTACCATTGATAATAATAAAGGGTGCAAATAACGAATCAGTTCCGAAAGTGCTGGTAGATGTTGCCGAACCTTGATTGCTCACCGTCAAGTCAACGCCTGTAACACGCCCACGCACAGCGGCTTCGGCATAACCTGCTTGTCCAACAAGAATATCTGCTTTACCATCGCTATTGGTGTCAATGCCACCATTTTCATCAGCAACCCGATAAAAACCGACAAAGTTGTTCAATGCAGCTTCTCTATAAACCTTAAAGTCAGCTTTTACCGATTGTCCTACACCCCGTAAATCAATCAGTTCGCCTTCTTTTTTGCCTTGTAAATTTGTCCCCAAAGATATTTCTTGATTTGTTGCCTGAACCGTTACAGCAAAATTTTGGAAGTTGAGAGAAAAACCTTCCTCTCCTGTGTTGGTATTTGTGGCTGAGGAAAAAACGACACTTGAAAAAGATGCTTTTCCAGACAGTACAGCCTGAGTAGTACTGTTGGATACGCTATAGAATCGGAGTTTGGTATCAGAGTCAAATTCTAAGACGTTATTCACATCGTCATGCTTGAAACCCTTGGGCATATTAGCAAGGGAAAAGAAAATCACCTTGGAGCGTAAAAGAGCAGCTTGTGTATAGCCTTCTGCACCAGGGGCTATGCCATCAATCTTACCTTCATCATCATCAACATTAAATACACACAGCTCATTCACCTCTTTAAAAGTGCTGGTTTTAATTTTGATGGAGATTTTTGCTTTATTGCCTTTAGTCTTCAGCTTAGTCTTGACACTAAAGATATCGCCTGTAATTAATGTGAATAGAGTAGTAGGAGTATTTTTATCGGCAACCCCAAGCGTAAATATATCACTAGCTTCCTCTCCAGCAATATCTTTAGCAGTGACTTTGATGTTTAGATTACCTACATCCTTAGTTGTGGGAGTCCCACTGAAGGTAAGGGTAGCAGGATCAAACTTCAACCAAGTAGGCAGTAAATCATCATTTTCTAAAGTTGCAGTGTAAGTCAGGATATCTTCAACATCTACATCGCTGAAGGTGTCAACTGGAAGGGTGAAGTTGAAGACACTATCTTCGGTGGTTTCTTGATCAAGAATTTCATTTCCCACCTCTGGCGCATGATTGAAAGGCGCACTAAACACCGCCACCGCCGAGTCATCAGATCCAGCAGTGTAGAGGTATTTGCCATCGGAGGTGAGAGTTACAGAAACCGCACCACCAAGTCCATCAACACCATCTGTATCATCTTTTTGAACTTCCACAAAACTCAGTTTGCCTGTGGTTGTATCCCGCTCAAACACAGCTACAGCCGAGTCATCATATCCAGCAGCATAGAGGAATTTTCCATCGGAACTGACAGTAATGGAAGAGACACCACCAAGCCCATCGACACTACTGATACCATCTTTTTGAACTTCCACAAAACTTAGTTTGCCTGTGGTTGTATCCCGCTCAAACACAGCTACAGCCGAGTCACTATATCCAGATGCATACAGGAATTTTCCATCGGGGCTGACTATGAGGGATTTAGCACCAGCAAGCCCATCGACACCATTTGTATCATCTTTTTGAAATTCAACAAAACTCAGTGCGCCTGTGGTTGTATCCCGCTCAAATACCGCTACAGCCGAGTCATCATATCCAGCAGCATAGAGGAATTTACCATCGGGGCTGACGGTGAGAGATTCAGCACCAGCAAGCCCATCGACACCATTTGTATCATCTTTTTGAAATTCAACAAAACTCAGTGCGCCTGTGGTTGTATCCCGCTCAAATACCGCTACAGCTGAGTCACTATATCCAGATGCATACAGGAATTTACCATCGGGGCTGACTATGAGGGATTTAGCACCAGCAAGCCCATCGACACCATTTGTATCATCTTTTTGAAATTCAACAAAACTCAGTGCGCCTGTGGTTGTATCCCGCTCAAATACCGCTACAGCCGAGTCATCATATCCAGCAGCATAGAGGAATTTACCATCGGGGCTGACGGTGAGAGATTCAGCACCAGCAAGCCCATCGACACCATTTGTATCATCTTTTTGAAATTCAACAAAACTCAGTGCGCCTGTGGTTGTATCCCGCTCAAATACCGCTACAGCCGAGTCACCATATCCAGATGCATACAGGAATTTTCCATCGGGACTGATTGTGAGGGATTTAGCACCAGCAAGTCCATCGACACCATTTGTATCATCTTTTTGAACTTCTACAAAATTCAGGATTTTCTGCGTCATATTTCCCTTGAGATTGCAAAATAGTTTGTAAAAGTAATGTTCTTTTCTAGCAAAGAGAAGAATGTACTATATAGCTTATTGTCTGATTTTTATTCAAGCCTCAGTAGATATACTACGTATTTTCCAGCTTACAACTTATGCAAGAGCTTTAGTAGCAATTGAATTTATACATATATAGTTAAAGTTATTACTTAGAAATAAAACAACCCCATCCCGGAAGCGAGATGAGGTTGAAAGTTCTAACTATTTCTGCAAATTAAATGAATTTCAGATGTCTACAATAGCTTGATCTATACAAGCCCTCATCTTTTCAGATAGAGTTCGGACATGGGGTTCTCTAAAAATAGAATCGTGGTTTCCTGGGACATTTTGAATATCCAAACCTCCTAAGACCATTTCACTCCAACCCATTTGGGGGTCAACCTCCCGTTTTTCCAATGCAACGCGCTCTTCTGCTCGGAATACAGTGACTCGACCTGGATAAGCTTTTAGAACGTATTCTCTGGCTGCCTGTTTATTGGCCTCTTCGATTGTTAATTTCCGGTAGTTATAAGGTACAGTCCGCCAGATTCTTAAGGAAAACTTAAAGATCAATTTTCGGAACTTTTCTTGAAGTTTATACTTCAGCCAAGAGCTTTTGTTCCTGATTTGCTCAAGCACGTAATTAGTCCCAAGTTTTGTCAGGTTGTCCCAATGCTGAGAAACTCGCTTTTCTAATGGCGCTTGTTTAATATAATTTGGGCCAGTAGTATCAAATAAAGCTAACAGAGCTACTTTTTGACCTTGTTTTACTAATTGTTGAGCCATTTCCCAAGCTACTAGTCCGCCAAAGGAGGAACCACCCAAAAAATAAGGGCCTTCAGGTTGAATAGTTTGTATCTCTTTGATGTAATGAGCCGCCATTTGTGCAAGCTTGGTAAAAGGAGCTTCTTTCCCACTTAATCCTCGTGCTTGTAGCGCATAAAATGGCTGATTTTCACCTAAATGAAGTGATAAATCTCGGTAGTAGAGGACACTTAAACCAATTGCATGGATGCAAAAGAGAGGTGGCTTAGAACCGTTGGGCTGCATTGGTACTAATGATGACCAAGGCATCGGTTTTTCTGAGTTGGTACTAGTATTACTCTCAACCCGATTATGGCTTTCTGGCAAAAACCCTTGCTGGCGAATAAAACTAGTTAATTGCTCAATGGTTGAAGATTGCAAGAGAATAGCTAGGGGCAGATTTAGACCAAATGTCTTTTCGATCTGAGAAAATAGATGTACTGCAAGTAGTGAGTTTCCACCCAAATCAAAAAAGTTGTCTTTTATGCCAATAGGATGAATACCTAAAAGGTTTTCCCAAATTTTAGTTAACTGAAGTTGTAATGGATCTTCTGCTGTGGCAAATATTTTTTCTATTTTAGAATTAGTTGGATTCACCGCAGATAAGGCTTGGCGATCGACTTCGCTATTAGCATTTAATGGCAGAGAATCGACTATGAAAAAGGCAGAAGGCAACAAATGTTCAGGTAACTTTTGCTGGAGAAAACTCAGCAGTTGCTCACTCCCAAAAGTTTCTCCTTGTTTGGTGACAACATAAGCAACTAAACTTTTATCCCCAAGAACATCTTCTTTGGCAATCACCACAGTTTTTTGTACGCCTGGATATTGACCTAAAATTATTTCAATTTCAGCCAACTCAATGCGAAAGCCGCGAATTTTTACCTGATTGTCTAAGCGGCCTAAAAACTCAATATTGCCGTCACTTAAGTAGCGTCCTAAGTCACCAGTTCTGTAAAGGTATGCCCCAGATTCGCTGCTAAAGGGATTGGGGATAAATTTCTCAGAGGTTAATTCGGGACGATTAAAGTAGCCTTGGGTAACACCGATACCGCTGATGTAGATTTCACCAGTTACACCAATAGGGAGGAGTTGCGATCGCCGATCGAGGATGTAGATTTGGGTATTGGCGATCGCTTTTCCTATGGGAATTTTTGACCGAGTGTTATTGGCTTCAGTGGCAGTCTTTGGATCGTAAACCGTGGCGGTTAAAGTTGTTTCTAGCGCTCCATAAGCATTCAGCCAGCGTACTTGCTTGCCAACTTTTTCTACCCAAGTTAGATAAGCCTGGCGTGAGACTTTTTCTCCACCAACCATGACTAAGCGCAAGCTGGCTGGCAAAGTTTGTGGAGACACAGATAGCTCCTTGACTAACTCATACCAAAAAGACGTGGCTAGATTAACAACAGTAATTTGTTGTTGAGCAATGAATGGGAAAAACTGCCCCGTCGATTGCATCTCCTGAGATTGGAGAATTGCAGTAGCACCAGTAATCCAAGTGGGAAAGAGTGATTCAATGAACGTATCGCAACTGATACTAAGTATGAGTAGTAGGCGATCGCTCTGAGTCAACTCCCAAGTTTCGCTAATTGCCAAGCTGTGGGTAACAAGATTATCGTGGGTAATAGCTATACCGTTGGGTTTTCCATTGCAGCCAGACACATACATTACACAGGCGAGAGTCCGATCTGTGCCATAACTTTCTGGATTTTCAGTCACGTGTACGGCAATAACTTCCCAATCACTATCCAAACAGATAGCTTGTGCTTGATGCTCAGAGAGGTTCTCAACTAATGAGCTTTGGGTTAACACCAAAGATATTTGGGCATCTTCTAAAATGACAGCCAGACCATCTTGCCCAGATGTCGGAGCGAGCGGTACGTAAGTTCCACCGACTTTCAAAATACCCAACAGCCCCACAATCATCTCCAGGGAAGGCTCTAGATAAAGACCGATGAGTACCCCCGATTCTACCCCTAAAGTTTGCAAATAGTAGGCTAGTTGATTTGCCCGCTGGTTAAGTTCCTGATAAGTTAATTGCTGATTTTTAAAACTTACTGCAATATTATTTGGAGTTCTTTTAGCTTGAGTTTCAAACCACTGATGGATACAAGTATGCTGGGGATAATCAGCTAGTTTGCTATTCCACTCAACTAATAATTGATGTTGTTCAGGTGCTGTCAACAGGGGTAATTCAGCAATCGGGCGATCGGGATTAGCAACAATACCTTCGAGTAAAGTTTTGAAGTGTCC
Source organism: Nostoc sp. EspVER01 (assembly GCF_034530635.1). Classification (NCBI taxonomy): domain Bacteria; kingdom Bacillati; phylum Cyanobacteriota; class Cyanophyceae; order Nostocales; family Nostocaceae; genus Nostoc; species Nostoc sp. EspVER01. The sequence goes on along the minus strand of NZ_JAVRCS010000014.1, from coordinate 97,652 downwards.
CAACATCCGCTCTATCGTACTAGCATCAAACATTTCGGCATTGTAATCAAATACCATGCCTAGACCATTATCCTGTTCTCGCAAGACCAATGTCAGATCATATTTGGTCTTGCCATGATAGATGTAGCCAAATAGAGAAGTGATAGTCAAATCAGGTAGTTGCACTGATGCCATGCCACGACCATTCGACCAAGGAGGATTGAGGGAGAATTTTACTTGAAACAGTGGCGAAGTATTGCGACTTCGCTGTTCTGGTTTAAGTTCTTCAATTAGCTTTTCAAAGGGTAGGTCTTGATGGGTATAAGCCTCTAAGCAATCCTTACGCACTCGGTCTAATAATTCTCGGAAAGTTGGGTTGCCTGCAAAATTACTCCGCAGTACAAGAGTATTAGAAAAAAATCCAATCAGCCCCTCGGTTTCAACTTGTCCTCGACCTGCACTTGCAAAGTTAATTAGTAAGTCTTCTTGTCCAGAATAACGGTAGAGCAATAGCTCAAATGCTGCCAGTAGAGTCATGAACAGGGTGACACCCCATTTTTGACTCAGGTCTGTCAGGGCATGGTTCAGCGCCTTTGATAGCAGCAGGGCAGCGCGATCGCCTCGATAGGTTTGCACTCCTTGAGGACGGGGGCGATCGTAAGGTAAATCAATAATGGGTAAATTGCCTTCTAGCTTTTGCTTCCAGTAATTTACCTGTGACTCTAAAACCTCTCCCTGGAGCCATTGATATTGCCAATTGGTAAAATCAGCATACTGCACTGGTAAAGGAGTTAAAGGAGAAACTTGACCTGCTGATAATGCTTTATAGATGGTAATCAGGTCTTGATAGAACAGATCGGACGAAGCTCCATCACAAACTATGCAGTGCATATTCCAAATTAGCAGATGTTCGCGATCGCTCAATTGCAGCAGTAACACCCGCAAAATCGGCCCATTGCCTAAATCAAAGGGTTGATGAGCTTCTTTAGTTGCCAGTAGATGAGCTTCCGCTTCTCGTTGTTCATCTGGTACTTGCCGCAAGTCAATTATTGGCAGTGTCAAGGAAACATCGGTGGCAATGACTTGAGTGGGCTTTCCATTCACTGCTGGAAAAGTTGTCCGCAGGACTTCATGGCGACGAACGACTTCTCTTAAACTTTCTTCTAAGACAGCAACATTCAGATTCCCCGTAAAACGCACCACAACTGGCATATTATTTGAGGAACTATCAGGTTCAAACTGATGGAGAAACCATATCCGTTGCTGACCAAAGGAAAGCGGCAAGTCGCCATTCCGTTCACAAGCGACAATTGGAGGAATTTGTGAACTGGCGGCTGTGTTAATTTGTCGGAGAAAGTTGATGATTTCGGCTTTTTGAGTTTTTAACTCGGTTAGCAATTCTGGTGTGAGACTATCTTTTGCCGCCCGATAGCGTAAGCGATCGCCCTCTAGCCAAAGTTTGACATCGCGCTGACGTAGCTCAGATAGTAATTCATCTAATGTTTTCATAGCTCACCTTCCTCGTAATCATCAGCTGTTTCACTCTCAGCAGCTTGAACACCTTGGGTTGCCCACCGCAGAGTTTCCACTCGTTCAGCCAAATCCGCTACCGTTGGTAATTCAAATAAATTGGACATCAAAATTTCTGCTTGCAAGGCTTGGCGCACTCGAGAAACCACTTGAATTCCTAGTAGAGAATATCCACCCAATTCAAAAAAGTTGTCGTTAATTCCAACCTGCTTGACATTAAGAACCTGCGCCCAAATATCTGCAATCTGCTGTTCAATGGGAGTGCGGGGCGCTACATAATTTGCCTCCAGTTCCGGGCGGGAAGCATCAGGCTTTGGCAATGCCTTGCGATCGACTTTGCCATTGGGGGTTAACGGCATCGCTTCTAGTGCCATAAAGATTGTTGGCACCATAAAGTCAGGAAGCTGTTGTTTCAAGAATCGACGCAATTGCGAAATCACTTCCAAGCTATCTTGACCAGTTTCGGCAACAATATAACCGACTAAACTAGTCTCATTAGGAATGTCTTCTCGAACAATTACAACAGCTTCTTTTACTCCTGGATGTTGTAGGAGTGCGGTTTCAATTTCACCCAATTCTATGCGGAAACCACGCACTTTTACCTGATAGTCGATACGACCTAAGTATTCAATATGTCCATCTGGTAAATAACGAGCCAAATCCCCAGTTTTGTATAAACGCGATTCAGGGTTTGAACTGAAGGGATTAGAAATAAATCTTTCAGCAGTCAGTTCGGGACGATTTAGATATCCCCTTGCTAGCCCTTCGCCACCAATATACAACTCACCTGATATACCAATGGGAACGGGTTGTAAATGGGAGTCTAAGATGTAGATTTGCGTATTAGCTAGAGGACAACCAATGCCTATTGGTTTATTTGCCGTTGTCACCTTGTAGCCTGTTGACCAAATCGTTGTTTCTGTAGGGCCGTAGAGGTTCCAAAGACAAGCTCCCTTCGGTAATAATTGATTTGCGAGGTCTCTAGGTAAGGCTTCACCTGTGGAAATCATCTTGAGTTGAGGACTACCTTGCCATCCGGCTGCTAGTAATAACCGCCAAGTAACTGGTGTCGGTTGCATAAAGGTTGCCCCGGAGGTGGTTAGGGCTTTTAACAGTTGAGTACCATCAGCCGCAACTTCACGGCTTACCAATACCAACTTCGCGCCTACAGATAGAGGTAGAAAAATTTCTGAAACGGCAATATCAAAGGATAGGCTAGTAACAGAGAGGAGAGTATCCTCAGCGGTTAAACCGGGTTCTTTAGCGATCGCATTCAGCAGATTAACAGCATTCTGATGTTGAATTTGAACGCCTTTCGGTTGACCTGTCGAGCCAGATGTATAAATGACGTAGGCTAAGTTATTGGAAGTGACGTTATGTGTTGGGTTATCTAACCCATAATCTATAGATTGCCAGTTGCTATCAAGGCAAACAATCTCCGCTTGATGGTTGGGTAGTCCCGATTTTAGCTTCTCTTGCGTTAGTAGCACTGACACCTGAGCATCTTGCAGCATGAAAGCTAAACGTTCTTCAGGATAAGCATAATCTAACGGTACGTAGGCTCCTCCGGCTTTGAGAATGCCTAAAACTCCTACAACCATTTCCAAACTGCGCTCGACACACAGACCAACCAGAACTTCTGAGCCGACTCCTAAGCTTTGGAGATAATGGGCTAGCTGATTGGCTCGCTGATTTAGTTCGCGGTAGCTAATTTGTTCATCTTCAAAAACTACAGCGATCGCATCTGGAGTCTTCTCCACTTGAGTTTCAAACAGCTGGTGAATGCAGATATCTTGGGGATAAGCTGTTTGAGTATTGTTCCATGTTGCTAATAACTGTTGCTCGACTGCTGGCAAAATTGGCAATTTAGCAATAATTTGATTAGGGTTAGCAACTATGCCCAATAACAAAGTTTCAAACTCTGCCATCCGGCGGCGGATAGTATCAGCGTCAAATAAATTAGTGTTGTACTGGCATTCCAGAATAAGTTCACCATGCGATTCCGTAGCATTGATAAACAGTTCAAAATTCTCGAATGCGCGGGGATTGGAGAAAAATTCTACCTCTAAATCGATAAAGGGAAGTCGATCGCTATCTAAGGCTTGATCGACATTAAATATAATTGGTACTAAGGGAATACGGCTGGAATCCCGTGGCAATACTAATTTTTTGACCAGACTGCCAAAGGTAAATTGTTGATGGTCATAAGCATCTAAGACAGCCGAACGCCGCGTTTGCAAGTAGTCGCTGAAAGATTTTTCGCCATTAATCTGGCTACGCAATGGTAGTAAATTAACACAGTGACCTACGAGATTATATTGTCCTAAAGCAGCTTGTCCTGCGGCTGGAATACCTACAACTAAATCGTTTTGTCCTGTTAGTCGGTGCAGCCAGACCTCGAATCCTCCGAGGATCGTAGTCATAAAGCTACAACCGAGTTTTGTTCCTAGTTGTTTCAGGTTGGCAACTAATTCGGGATTTAAATGCCAATCTTCGCGGGCGGCGTTAAAGGTTCTGAGTGGGGGACGAGGGCGATCGCTAGGGAAATCCAGTACAGGTACAGAGTCAGCGAATTGTTGTAACCAGTATTGTTCTGTGGCGATCGCTTCTGGACTATCCGCCTCTTCTTCCTGCAAAATCGCATATTCACTTAAGTCGTCTGGTTCTTCTAATTCAGGAACAATACCCTGTTGCAAGCCAGAATAAAGTTTACCCAAATCTGGAATCAGCACTGCCCAAGACCAACCATCACAAATAATATGATGGGCTGTCAAAGTAACTAGATGCTCTTGCGGCTGCAATTTGACAATTTTTGCCCGAAATAGAGGGCCATGTTCCAAATCAAAAGGTTGCTCTACCTCTTGTCGCAAGATACTAGCTAATTTTTCCTGTTTTTGTTGTGGTTTTAAGTTAGACAGTTCAATAATCGGAATTTCAATTTGCCGAGAAGCAACAATGCAGAGTGTATTGCCATCGGTACTAAAAGTTGTCCGTAGTGCTTCATGACGTTGTACTAACTTTTCCACCGCAGATTGGAAAAGTTTGACATCTAGTTCGCCTTTTAGTCGCAGAGATTGAGACTCATTATAAGCACAATTAGCAGCATCGCCCATTTGCACAGAAGCCCAAATTTCTTTTTGTGATTCTGTAGCGGGGGCGGTTAGAAGTAATTCTCCATCTGCAAATGGATCAAAATCAACCGCAGTTAATGTCGATTGGTAATCTACAGGTGATAAGGTCATAAAACTCTATTATTTTCTCAGTTTATTGAATGTGGATAAATTTCAATCTTTTTCTTTGTTAAATTACTGACTTTAAATACATTGTTTAGCCAAGATTGTAGACTTTAAATAATTACGTGCGGGGACTTCTACAAATCTATATGTCAATGATGCAGCCAATAAGACAATCATAAGAAATACTCCTAAAGATGTCAACGATTGATATTCTGTGAATTCTTTGCCAAAAACATTGTGAAATTTATAAAACCAGAAAAATTTTAACAATTCTTGAACAAACCAATGAACCATATAAATTGAGTAAGATATAGTCCCGACATATAGCATTAACTGTGAATTGAGAAACTTTGATATTAGACTTTTGTTGTTGATAGATACAGATAAAATCAGTAGAGAGAAAGCTGGTAAAATTAGCCAATCATGAATGTTACGAAAATTATGCCAGTAATAATGCATAATCAAAATTATCCAAGTTATAGCTATAATTGCTAGAAAATTAAGATTAAAATACTTTTGATAATTACCTCTATGATAAATTTTATAGGTTATAACACCAAGGATGCATTCTAGCCCACATCTAGCTATCGAAGGTATACCAATAATCGTATCTAAATTTCCACGGGTAAAAGTGATTAGTAGTAATATAAAAAAGAGAGTATAAATATAAATTATTAAATCGGTTTTAAAATTATTTTTTAATAAGAGTAATAATAACAATGGAAATATACAGTAAATGAAAAACTCTACACTTATTGACCAAGCTGGCTCATTCCAATAGGTATTACACCATAATAAAGGTAGGCACTTTAGGTCAAATGCTTGGAGAAGAAAAATATTGGAAAAAAGAGCCGTTAAGTTAAATTTACCAGTAAAAGCAGAAGTGCTTAGAAAAAATAATTTTACAACCTCTAATCCAACAAATAGAAAAATAATAAATATATGCAGAGGATAAATTCTTGCAAAACGCGAGAATAAATATGAACGATAGTTCTTTAAACTGACTTTTAAACAAAAAGTATTGGCATAAACATGGGTCATAATAAAACCACTCAGAATAAAGAAAAAATCAACCCATAAATATCCATTCTGAAAAAAATTAGTATAGGCTGACAAAGTTGAACCTGTTTTCGGTAAACCGTAGTAAGAAAAATGGTGTACAACAACAACCAAGGCTGCAATACCGCGTAAAGAAGTGAGCGATTTGATGTGTTTATACATTGATATTTTTAGTTTTAGTTTATATCTATAGCAATCCTATTTAAATTGTAAAAACTATTTTTAAAACTAGACGCGTAGTTGATTTATGTCGGCGGCATGAAGGATGTAATAAGTACTTATCTTGTATAAAAATAAGCTTCGCGAAGTGCCTAAAAGAAAAGATTTCACAAATGATTTAGAATTGCTATAGAACACCGATTCAGTATTCAGGCTAATTAATAATTAGTCATTTAAGAAAAATTAGATTTTTTTCACAATCTTGTTGATAAATTGCTTTAACTTTCCTTCAATAGATTTTAGTTTTAATACACCAGAGCGCAGGATCATAAATTTACTTTTCGGTCGGCGATCCGATAAAAGACCCAGAGCAAAAATTTTGAGCCGATCTTTCAAAGCAGATTTATCTGGTGAAGTGGGTTTTAATCCCAGTCTGCGTAAGTAACTGTTGACTTGATATATTCTGGCTTTGAGATCGTAAGGTCGCAGATAAAAGAGGATACTCAAAGCTACAGAAACATTATTACTATTTTTGGCCCAATGGGGTGCCAGTATCGGATGATGGAGTCCCTTACCTGGTTGCAAATGGTAAACAGTCGCTTTACTCTGATTCTCCTCTTTATAATTTGCTACATTCAGGTCGCCTACATAAAATTTTTCAATCTCCTCTTCGCTCAGTACAGAACGATCGCTTTGATTGAAGAGGCTCATATCTTTCTCGCCCTGAATTTGAAACAGGAAATTCAACTCACTATCGATATGGTAAGGTGTAATAGAATTTGGGGAACCAATAAAGATGTAAGCACCTAGCCACGTCATCTGCTTACGAAGGGGTTTACCTGTAAGAGTTTCGAGTTCAGTTATAATCTGGTTGACCAGGGCAGCATATTCTGGGTCTGCTTGAACATCTTCAAGCATGACCCAAGAATCCGATTCACCAATATGTGCGATCGCCTCGTTAATGTGCTTGATTCCAGGTCGCTGATTCCACTTTTGCTCAACAGGAACTTTGCTGATATAAGACTGGATTTTATTTGTTCTTCCCTGACTTAGCATGGTATTTGCAAGCTCAACTAAGCGGGGGATCTCAAATAAAGGATGTCCTGCAAGGTTGTGCGAAAACATGAAGTGAGAAGAGTTGAAGTTTTCCCGAAAGTTTGAAACATCAGTTTCAATGATTTGTTCAGGAAGCTTCGGATCGCACTTAATAGAATTCGGTTCAAGTAGATTATCAACTGACATACAAAACCTGGATGGATGAGTATTTACTATTTGCAAAAATTACTGAAGCTCACTACACTTTCTATACACTCGATTTTTTAAAGCACTTCAGAAAACACTTGCGACTTGTAAATATTTCCCAGGACGCTCGATATCGGGGATATACCAGGCGGGGTTCCCTTGGGGATCTCGTCCTAATTTGGCATTAGGTTGCGGAGGACGATTGCGTAGGCTGTTATTGGTAACTTCGCAGTTTGTTACTTCTTTTGGCGGTGCAGACAAGAAGCCAGCAGACTGCATTTCAGCAATACTTTCTTTAAAAGCTGCCATTACAAAAGCCAGATCAGCTTCGGAATGGGCTGTTGTCAAGAAGCAAGGACGGTGATCCCAAGTATGCACTCCCTTATCCCGCAGCAAGTAAAATAGTAAATCTCCGTAGGCGAACTCTGGTGCAGATTTCACCATGAACAAGGAGCCGAAATTATAGGCTGTGAACGGTGCTTGAACTTGCTGGAAATAGCCCATAAGTTCCGCTACAAACTTATCGGTTCTGGCATTAAGATTTTGCTGCAAGCTGGGGCCACTCTGTTTTAAATGCTGAAGTACTGCTTTGGCGGCTGCTAGTGCGAGAGGATGGCGGACGAATGTGCCAGCAAAGTAAGTCACGCCTACTTCTGGAACGGAGTCATCGCCAAACTGCCAAAATCCACCGTCCAAAGCATCCATATATTGTGATTTGCCAGCAATGACTCCAATTGGTAGCCCACCGCCCACAATCTTGCCGTAGGTTGCTATGTCCGCCTTGATACCGAAATGTGCTTGAGCGCCACCTGGATGAATTCTAAATCCGGTAACGATTTCATCAAAAATTAGGGCAATCCCAGCTTCTTCGGTGAAATCACGCAATTGCTGGAGGAATTCTTTGGGCTGGTATTCAGGGCGACGGCTTTGCACGGATTCCACCATCACTGCTGCTAACTCATCAGCCCGACTTCTGAGGATTTCTAGAGACTCAGGCGAATCGTAATCTACCACCAAAATGTTCTCTACCATTTCGGGTGGGATACCAGGAGCAGCAGGAATTGACCGGAGTTTTTTTGTACCCCGAACAATTACTTCATCCAAAATACCGTGATAAGCTCCAGAAAATATAGCGATTAAGTTACGTCCTGTGATGGTGCGTGCCATCCGCATCGCTCCTAATACCGCTTCCGAACCTGTGTTGCAAAAAGCTGCTCGGTCAAAGTTGGTCAACTCACACATCAGCTTCGCCACTTCTCCAACCAAGGGAGTTTGCGGGCCAATTTCCATGCCGAGTTTGAGTTGTGCTTCAATTGCTTCGGTAATGAAAGGTGGCGACCAACCAAACAAATTCAAGCCAAAGCCATTGCTTAAATCGACATATTCATTGCCATCAACATCCCAAAGTTTAGAACCAGATGAACGAGACACCACGATGGGATAAACCATCTCTTTCATCGTCGGGTTAAACCCAGAAACAGTTCTTGGGTCTGCCAAATAAGGGCGATGAGTTTGAGTATATTCTTTAGATTTTTGAGTCCGTTTTGTATATCTTTGGATAATTTTGTCTAGATGAGTGCGTTGTTGCGCTGTCAGAGTTTTAGTTTGGGTCTTTTCAATTCGAGCCGCCGCACCAAATGCCTTTTTAGCACCATTTGACTCTGTTTCTACTGATGCTGATTCTTTGCTGGTTTGGGTTGGGGGGATAGATACAGCGTTTTGTGGCTTGACACCATTATTTTGAGATGTCACCACAGGTACAACTGGGACTGTTAAAGATTGACTGCTATTACCCAATAGCGCCAATTGCTGGCTCATAATTTGTAGCTGCTGATTAATCACACTTTCTAGGACGTTACTAGATGCAGCAGGTTGCAGGGAAATCTGAGGTGCAAATCCATTTGATCCATTTGTATGAACTTCATGCACTACCAAAGTGGGTGATGTGGTTGCAGGTGGAGGTTCTGGCAATGGTGCTTCTGGAATTGGGTCTGCAACGGTTTCTATTAATCCTAGTGCAGATAAAGTTTCGGGAGACAAGGCTTGATTGATCAAGTCAGCCAACGTTACTAAGTTCGGGCAAATTTCTAGTAACTGCCTAAGTGTTACTTTGACTTTAAATTTTTTCTTCAAAGCTAACCCGACTTGCGTTAGAGATAAGGAATCTAATCCCATTTCTAAAAATGTTGTCGAGTCGTCAACACTAGCAATTTCCAATCCTGATGTTTCTTCGATAACTTCTTTGAGCAGAGGAATAAGCTTTTGCTGAGGGTATGTTGTCATAGTTTGGGTCTTTTCTAATAAATGAGGATTTAAAAGTTTGGAAGTTGCTGCACGATTGGGATGAGGTGGAGGATCAATCCAGAAGCGTTGGCGCTCAAAGGGATAGGTAGGTAGAGGAATTCGTTGTCGCGTTTCCCTTTGATAGAAGTTGCTCCAGTCAATAGATACTCCTGCTAGCCACAGTTGTCCTACTGCCTTGAGTAATGCTGTCCATTCGGCTTCGTTCTCAGCATTATCACTTAGAGAAGGAATGGCTATCTGTTGTTTAATATCTTTTGCTTGTTGGCGGGCTAAGGTGGTAGTTGTGATTCGTGGCCCCACTTCTAACAGTACGCGCTCCGGTTGCTGCCATAGAGTTTGTACGCCCTCCGCAAATCGCACAGTCTGACGCAGATGTGTAGCCCAATACATCGGATCAGTTGCTTGTTGGGCTGTAATCCAGTCGGCGGTAACTGTGGATACAAAGGGAATTTGGGGTGGCGATAATTTAACCTTTCCAACTACCTCAGCAAAGGGGGCTATGATGCTATCCATCATTGGGGAGTGGAAAGCGTGGGAAGTGTGTAAATGGCGACAGACAACTTCTTCGCTTTCTAATTGTTTTTGTAGAGCCGCGATCGCCTCTGTGGGGCCAGAAACTACACACAGGGAAGGGCCGTTAATTGCTGCGATCGCTAATTCTGCACTCAATCGTGGCTCTATCTGTTTGGCTGGAAGGCGCACCGAGAGCATCGCCCCTTCTGGTAACTCCCACATGAAGCGACCGCGATTTGCAACCAACATCAGCGCATCTTCTAAGGTGAATACACCCGCAATACAGGCGGCGACAAATTCACCAATGCTGTGACCAATCATCGCTTGGGGCTTGACTCCCCAACTTTGCCACAGTTGCGCTAAAGCATATTCAATGACAAATAATGCTGGTTGAGTAAAGCAGGTTTGCCGCAGAGAGATAGCCGCAGTTTCGCAATCGCTCGGTGCTGGATACATGATTTCTCGTAAATCCCTACCCAACAAAGGTTTAAGGATTTCAGCACATTCATCTACTACCTCCTGAAACACAGGTTCGCGGTTGTAGAGATTCAGTCCCATGTCTACATATTGCGATCCTTGTCCAGGGAACATGAAGACAACGGCTGGATTGCGGATTTCTGTATGCCGGGTATTTACTTGATTTGGATCTAAAGATTGCAGCGCTGCGATCGCATCTGTGATGTCGTGACAAACTATACTGCGTCGGTAGTTGAAGGCTTTACGCCCTCGCTGTAAAGTATAAGCTACATCAGCTAAGTTAATTTCGGAATTATACTGCAAATGTTGGTGTAAATTCGCTGTTGCAGCCTCTAAAGCTTGACTAGTTTTTGCCGAGAGCAACAATAGCTGCTGTGGGCGCGAAGATCCTGAACTTTGGATTTGTGGCGCTTCTTCTAGCACAATATGAGCATTAGTCCCACCGACACCAAAAGAACTTACACCGGCTCGTCGCGGAGTTTCACCTTCTGACCATTCGGCTAGTTTGGTATTTACATAGAAGGGGCTGTTGGCAAAGTCAATTTTGGGGTTGGGAGCCTCAAAATTTAAACTAGGTGGAATCTTTTTATAATGCAGGGCGAGAGCGGTTTTAATTAAACCTGCGACTCCGGCCGCCGCAACTAAATGTCCGACATTGCTTTTAAGAGAGCCGATCGCACAAAATTGTTTAGCATCTGTATGTACTCGGAATGCTTGCGTCAGCGCTTCAATTTCAATCGGATCACCTAAAGGTGTAGCTGTACCGTGAGCTTCAATATAAGAGATGGTTTCTGGGTGGAAGTTGGCATAAGCTTGGGCCATTGCAACGGCTTCTGCTTGTCCGTCTACGCTGGGAGCGGTAAAGCTTACTTTATCAGCCCCATCATTATTAATACCAGAACCACGAATTACAGCATAGATGCGATCGCCATCATTAAGCGCATCTTCTAAACGCTTGAGGACAACTACTCCTGCGCCATTATTGAACATTGTGCCCTGAGCGCTGGCATCAAAGGGACGACAATGCCCATCTCCAGAGAGCATACTGCCTTCTTGAGTCATATAACCGCTGTTTTGAGGTGTAGTCATAGATACACCACCGGACAAAGCCAAATCGCACTGATAGCTGGTTAAGGCTTGACAAGCCTGAATGACTGCTACCAAAGAAGTGGAACAGGCTGTATTGACGCTGACGGCTGGGCCTTTAAGGTTGAGTTTGTAAGCCGCACGGGTTGTCAAAAAGTCTTTTTCATTGGCTAGCATCGTCTGAAACTCGCCGATGCGATCGACAATTTCCATACGTCCAGAAATGTGGCTAGCAAAATAAGTATTTTGACCGCAACCAGCGTATAAACCAATCAAACCCTCGAAAGATTCTGATTCATAACCAGCATTTTCTAGAGCTTCATAAACCAACTCTAGAAAAACTCTGGCTTGTGGGTCCATAACCACAGCTTCCAGTGGATTAATGCCAAAGAAGGCAGCATCAAAAGTTTCTCCCCCAGAAATAATTCCTCTAGCTTTCACGTAGCTAGGATCTTTACAAAGGTTCGGATCAATACTAGGGTCTAGTTCGTCATCTTGAAAGAAAGTCGTTGATTCTAATCCGTCACACAGATTGCGCCAAAACTCATCAACATTTCCAGCCCCAGGAAATCTTCCTACCATGCCAATAATGGCAATACCATCATTAGGATCTTGGTTATCGGATGCTTGCATATTTACCATTGCTTAACACCTTGTTGATGATTACGACGACGAGTCCGAGCTGCTTGTTGGCGTTGGGCGCGATTTTGCAGCTTGTCAGAAGATGGTTGGCTATTCTGGTTGGAATGCAAATAGTTTGCTAAAGAGCCAATCGTTGAATACTGAAATAACTTCACAGCAGATAGCTCAATACCAAGTTCCTGTTTTATTCGCGCAGCAACTTGGAGAATTGAGATTGAAGTTGCTCCCAAATCAAAGAAATTATCATCAATCCCAACGCGATCGATTTTGAGCAGTTCGGATAAAATACCTGCAAGCAGACGTTCTAAATCGGTTTGGGGAGAAATGTAAGCTTGTTCCAGTTGTGGACGTTCTCTACTTGGTGCTGGCAATTTATGTCTATCGACTTTACCATTGGCAGTCAAAGGCAGTGATTCTAACATCACAAATGCTGATGGCACCATGTAATTAGGTAGTCGCTGTTGTAAGAAATCACGTAATTTATTGTGCGTGTATTCACTGTTATAGTGAGGAACAATATAAGCTGTCAACTGTTTTTCACTTGTGTCATCCTGACGAGCTAAAACGACAATTTCCCGAACATCAGGATGTTGTGCAATTTCCCGCTCAATTTCACCTAGTTCAATTCTGAAACCGCGAATTTTTACCTGATTGTCAATACGACCTAAGAATTCAATTTTGCCATCTGGAAGATAACGAGCTAAATCTCCAGTCTTGTAAAGGCGCGTTTCTAAATTGCTATCAAATGAGTGAAAAATAAATTTTTCGGCAGTCAAATCGGGACGGTTTAAATAGCCTCTAGCTAATCCATCACCACCAATGTACAATTCGCCAGTTTCTCCTATTGATACTGGTTGGAGGTTTTGATCTAATATATAAACTTGGGTATTAGCAATTGGGCGACCAATAGGAATAGAAACATCTGGTTGCAGTGGCGCTGTTATAGGATGGCAACAGGTAAAAGTTGTATTTTCAGTTGGCCCATAACCATTAATTAGCTGACAGTTGTGCACTGTTTGCAGAAACTTCTGCACATGTGGAATAGATAAGACATCACCACCCGCTAAAAGTTGACGCAAGGATTTCAAAGCATCTATTTTTTCATCCACTATCAGGTGGAATAAACCGGCTGTCAGCCAAAGAGTAGTAACTTGATATTGCTGAATAATCTGTCCTAATTCTTCTAAAGATGGTGTATGAGGAGGATAGATTATTAATTGCCCACCGTTCAGTAAGCAACCCCAAATTTCAAAAGTTGAAGCATCGAAGGAAATAGGAGCAAGTTGCAGAATTATTTCTTCAGCTGTGAGGTGAGCATAATTAGTTTCCTTGACTAATCTAACTACACCACGATGGATAACGCTAACACCTTTGGGTGTACCTGTAGAACCTGATGTATACATGACATAAGCCAAGTTATCAGCAGTGACACTAGTGTTTAGGTTCTCTTTGTGATTTTGGGAGATTGTATTCCAATCTGTATCTAAACAAATTACAAATGCTGTATGAGTAGGTAATTTTGCAACTAATTCTTTTTGAGTTAATAGTATTGATACCTGGGTATCTGATAGCATGAAAGCTAAACGTTCTTGTGGATAACCTGGGTCTAATGGTACATAAGCTCCACCTGCTTTAAGGATAGCTAAAAGTGCCACAATCATTTCTAAGGAGCGCTCTATGCAGATTCCTACAAGAGTTTCTGTTCCTACCCCTAGTGATTGCAGATGTTGTGCTAGTTGATTAGCACGACTATTCAAATCTCTATAAGTAAGATGCTGATTATTAAAAATTAGTGCTACAGCATCAGGCGTTTTCTCTACTTGTGCTTCAAACAACTGATGAATAGACGCTTGTTGAGGATAATCAGTTTGAGTATGATTCAACTCTATTAGTAGGTTATTTTCAGATTTTTTCAAAATAGTTAATCTTAAATTATCTCGTTCTAAGTTGTTTTCTGATGATGAAAGTTGACCATCATTCATCAGTAATTCATTTTTATTTTGAGCCAATGAATTAGTTATTATTTTCATTTTTAAGTTGAAGAAAAATACTTATATCAATGAATAACAAGGAATTGGGTGTATTTAAATTTAAGATGAGATGTTTATTTTCCGTATTTAGAGAAACAGATAAAATAAAAAGTGGTAAAGCATTTTTATATATTTATCTATTAGTGTTTACACGTAGAATTGATGGTTACATTGTTAGCTTTAAAATTATATTAAAAGATTAATTTGACAAAAAATTATGCCGCAATCCTACAATATTTGTGTGAAAGGGCACTGACTCTAAGATTTAGTTCTTTCATTCTGACCTATTTCCTCCAAATCGTAGTTATTTTCAATACATCTTCATTGAAAATTAAAACTTTAGAGATGTTTGCAATGGGAATATTAACTGTACGTAGGCTTATTTTGAGAGAATAAGAAGAATTAATACCTTGAAGAACAAGGAATACTGCGATTTTAGCAACTGATAAGTAATGTAACCCCTTCGAGGTAGATTGGACTCCAGCGAAACGAGAATAGGGTGAGCATTGTAATGCCCACCCCAGAATAACGAACTATTTGCTGTAGTCTACGTAATTGAAAACCACTGTTTCAACTGATAGTTATTTCTGCCACGCTGCACTAGGTGAACAGACTAAGCCACAACGCTAGCAGAGAAAACGAAGTCATTTGCAGTCAGGCTAGTTGCGGTAATTTGCAGTAATGAAGCCAACTCTGTATTTCCGCTTTTTACGATAGTGTCAGCACCCTGTTGCAATAGGGTTAGGGCACTAAACTGAGTAACACCAATACCGCCCAGCCCGATTTTATCAATGGCGATCGCAAAATCAGTCACAATGTTCTTGCTAGTTGGCAGACTGGCGTTAGCAATCCAGAATTGGTCAGCACCAGCAGCACCACTCAAGCGATTACCACCCTTTTGACCAGCAAATAGCACATCATCACCATCGCCACCAAACAGGGAATCATTCACGCTGGAGAAGAGTTTATCATCGCCAGAACCACCATACAAACGGTTATTGCCACCGTTGCTGGTGAGGGTATCGTTACCTGAACCACCGAAGGATAATTGACGTGAGCCTTCAACTACTGTCAAAGTATCATTACCTGCTGCTCCAAGTAAATTATTAGTACCATTGGCTTCAACTACGGTAATTTCGTCATTACCATTGCCACCATCAGCACTAGTTTTGTTAGCAGGGCCATTGGCACCAATCAAGACTTGATCGTTACCCTCTCCTGTGGAGACTGAGGAGTCACTACTTACCACCACTGTGTCTTCACCATTTCCAGTCTGGATTGTGTTACCTGTAGTACCCGTTACAAAGTCTGCTCCGTCACCTGTGAATAAGGTTTGATCCGGCTGAACGGTAATATCATCGCTGCTAGTGGAGCCAAAATTAATTTCTTCAGCTTGAGGTTGACCTAAACCAGCTGCAAGGTTAAGGGGCTTTTCCAACTTCAGCAGTAGAATTTCGTTGTTGTCTATGACTGGATTCTGAGGATCATTACCAGGACGACCTGTAGAGAAGGGATAATTGTTGTCATTAGCTACCAAAATGGTGTTTTTGTCAACAACTAAAACATTTTCAATGGTTACAAACGGGAAGTCAAAGGTGGTTTTGCCATCTCCATTCAGGTCGTTGGGGTCTTGGATGTTTAACAAGTCTGCAACTTCTTCTTTGGCTACATAGCCATTAGAATCTGTTTTCGACAAGTCAATTTTGTAGATTCTCTTGAATTGAGCAGCAGTTCCTTGACCACCATCCCGCTCAACGACTAAGTACTCATTGTCATTAATGACTGCTAAATCCCCGATCGCATACGCGGGATTTTCCAACTTGTAGTAAAGTTTATTATCGGTGTACTCGCGGCTGGCAATATCAAATTCGTTAATCCGCAAAGCACCAGCAGCATCACCTTGAACCGTACCCTCTAGCAGCATATAAAGCTTGGTTTTGCTGGCGTTAATTGCTCCACCCTCAAAACCTTTAGAGCCACCTAAGTTAGCAAAAGTATCTCCTGAAAGCACATCGGGGTTTTGTGGCGATCGCACTAAGTTATTCTGAGGATCGCTCAAGAAATCTCGGACTTTATCGCCTGTCTCTGGGAAGTCTGTAAATAGTGCATCTACGCCTAATTGATAGAACTGCTGAAATTCTAGTTCTGGATTACCTTTGTAATCTGCTGCTAAATACAGGTCTTCATCGCGAAAGGTGTAAGGATGAACCTGTAAACCTGCATTGTGAGCATCTTGAATTAAGGTAGTGGGAGCTAACAGCGTTCTGTCAGCATCATTTACTGTGCCGTCGTTGTTGATATCATCTGCCAAACCATCGTTATTAGCATCAGTACCTTTGACACTGACAATTAACCGCTTCCAAGGGCCAATGCCATCAGCATAGGTAGCGATTTCAGCCAAACCTTCTGGAGTCCGTAAATCACCATAAGTGCGAAGGTCGCCACTGACTTCAAAATCATAAGGCTGAGTCTCTATGATCTCACCGTTTAGCTCAATTCCAGCTGCATCTAGAAGTTGAACCAGGGGAATATCTACACCTGCATTAGGCATAATGCGATCGTGGAGATCCTTGAGATTACCAACTTCAAAGGATTGGATGAAGATCCGACTGGGATCGGTGAAGTTCTCAGCCTTGAGTGTATCGATTAATATCTCGCTGATGTTTCGGTTAATTTTGTTCGTAGTGCCTACATAAGTAGCTTCTTCGGCAGAATAGGTAGGATGCTTAGTTTCGGGATAGATGCCAATCTTTTTACCTGTCTCGGCTTCTACTTCCTTAACCAAGTCGATGATTTCGGCGAGGGTGGGAATTTCAAATTGACCATTGAAGGATTGGTCGCGGAAAGGTACACGCTGTATCGCTCTTAAAGTCTTGATTTCTTCTAAAGTAAAGTCTTCAGCAAACCAACCTGTAATTTCAGTTCCATCTAGACTGACTGTTTTCTTGCGATCGCTAAACTGTGGATACTTGGTAACATCGTAAACGTCTGTGGTTGTATTGCTTAAATTAAGAGTGCCATCAGCATTCAAAATTGCCAAAGCAGGTTCATGACGAGCAATCAACACGCCATCTTTTGTAACTACTAAGTCTGGCTCAATAAAGTCAGCACCGTCTTCAATTGCCCGTCTGTATGCCTCTAAAGTATGTTCTGGGAGATCGCCACTTGCACCTCTGTGTCCAATAACTTTAGGTGCTTCTCCATCTAAAGTTTTGAATTGGTCAGGTGTAGCAATGGGAGCTTCCAACAACTTACCACTGGCATCAAAATGCAATAGGTAAGGGCCAAACTCTTCTCCAACCCAGATTGTGCCGTCTTTATCAAAGACGAATGACTCGACATCAAAATCTGCGCCAGTCAGTAATCTTCCAGTAGTTCCTTCATTCACAATTTGGAAAGGAACTTTGTTGTTAGGGTCAGACAGTTGAATGTAATCTAAAACTTTAACAGTGCCATCGCCATTTTCTGTTCCCTTAAAATTCGGGTCTACACGATTGATTCGTAACAGGAAGTCTTCACTATTATCTTTGCTACCGTAGCCATTATCTGACAGGAAGTACAAAGAGTTGCTGTTAGCAAATTGAACACCGCTAAAACCCTGAATTGGCTGTCCAGGGAAAGGCCCGGTTCTGCCATTGGCTGAAATTTCTGCACCAGAAGCAGGCCCATCACTATAGGTATCAGCAGGTAAAGAAGCAAAACCTACTAACTCAACTTTTGGCTTTATTGAAGCAAACATCGTTTGGTAGATGTGGGTTTGATCATTTAAACCCGCAATTCCTGGAATATCAAAACCGTAGGCGTTATAACCTTGACCTACCAAGCTATTTAGAACTTCAGAACCAGCACCTTGGTAGTAAACAGGTACGGGACGGTTTGTGTGAGTTCCCCAACCATACTTGACGGTAGGATCTGACCCCCAGTAGTGTCCAACTTCTGCTGGAGTATCCAAATTGGTTAATGCTTCAGCACCTTGATTTTGTACTACAGTCGGAAAATCACCGTCGAGAGTCAGGTAGTGATCGTGATCAGCAGTAACAATTAGTAGGTTTTCATCCCAACCACCATTGTTATTTATCCAGTCAATCGTTGATCCAACTGCCTTATCGAAGTCCAAAGTGGTGCCGATCAAGTTGTCCATGTTGTTGTCATGGGCAGACCAATCAATATCGCCAGCCTCTACCATTAACCAGAAACCATCGGGGTCTTTACCCAATACATCTAATGCAGCATTTGTCAATTCATTGAGGGTTGGATTTTCGTTAACCTCTTTGGCAATGAAAGATGCGTCCGTTTCTCCAGGAAGGAGTGGGCGTGTGGTGTCGACTTTGGTGTTATCACCTTGGTTAGTGAAAACGCTGAACATATCTAAACCAGTGGTGCTGTAGTCGCCGTTGGCAGAACTTACAGGCAAGTTACCATTTTGACCACGCGCACCGTATAGACCGAAAAGGCGATCGCCTTTTTCTGGATCGATTGTCGCCGCAGTTTCAGCTAGTTTCTGGGCGGCATTCTCACCCCGCTCTAAAAATGTGTAATCGTAGAGGTTGTTTGTTGGTTTAGTGCTAAGTTCTGTGTAGGTAGATTGGCTAATATATTCATTGCTTGTATTCGGCTCAACCTCGGATGGTAGTAAGTCTCCAGGAGCAGAGAGTGGGTGTCCGCCACCAAGTAATACTGTTGGTTGATAGACACGGAGTTCCTGTTGCAGAATGTTGTCTAATGCCGGATAGTCATCATCATACTTATTGCGACGGTTAACGTTGGCAGCAGCGGCACCAGGTGTTGCATGGTCAATGGGAACTGAAGTCACCAAACCAGTAGATTTACCAACTTGGTTCGCCGTTTTGAGAATTGTTTCTAGAGGATTCTCAAAAATATCAACGCCAATAGCGCTGTTGTAGCTCTTGACGCCAGTGTACAGAGTTGTTGCGGTGTTTGCCGAGTCAGGATAGCTGTACTTAATATATTCAGGATCGTTACCGGGAGTCCAAGGGTTAACACCACCTCTAGTAGGGTCATAACCTACTAGATTCCCAACAGCACCATCACTGACTTTTGCGCCACCTGTTGGGGTATTACCTGGGTTAAAAGTTGGATCAAAGGTGAAACCAGGACGAACCTGGCTCTCTCCGGTAATGGGATTGGTATCGTCAAGAGCTGAATTACCAGTGCTAAAAACTCCATCACTACCAGCGATCGTTGTCCCGTATGTAGTTGCCAAACCGTAGCCTTGGAGTGTTTGAAAGTTGAGTCCTTGTCCCTTACCTTGTGTATAAAAATCACTTAGATTAGCGCCTGTCTTACCATTTTGAATCTCTTTATAGATGGACGCAGCACGAGCCATTTCCCAGCCCATACCATCCCCAATCATAATGATGACGTTCTTAGCCATGAAAGAGAATCTCCCTGTGTTTAATTGTTGAGATGGTCTTCGCTCTAGTGAAATCAAAAAAGCAATATGGTGAGGAAAAACTAATAGTTTTAGGCTGCAAAGATGTAATTTACTTGTAAGCTTTTTGAGTCTTAACTATTAAATGTAAACTACCACTACAATTGATATTTCACTAGAGCATTTTGGTATCAAAATTAACGATGAAAATTGCATAATAATTAACATACATACCCAAAGTTGTGAAAAAATTGTGGGCTGGTTAAGAAATCTTGTATTGCAATCTTTTAGCTAATGTGTTATGTACAAAATCATGCATAGTTTTGATGATCTAAAAAAGTTTTTGGCGTCAGATACTCATTTATTTCTAATCTTTATCTTTAGACACTTTCGCAATAATTAAATACAGCTTCATTAACTTTGACTGTGTAATGAAGCTGTAAAAATCACGTTATGCAAACAAGCTAAACTACACTAGCAGAGAAAACGAAGTCATTTGCTGTGAGGCTAGTTGATTTAATTCCAACTAATGAAGCCAATTCTGCATTTCCAGTTTTCACTAAGGTGTCACTACCCTGTTGCAATAGGGTTAAAGCACTAAATTGAGTGACACTAATACCACCAATTCCAATCACATCAATTCCTGGAGTAAAGTCAGTGACGATGTTCTTGCTATTTGGCAGACTGCCATTAGTAATCCAGAATTGGTCGATATCAGCACCACCACTCAGGCTATTACTACCCTGTTGGCCAGCAAATAGCACATCATCACCATCGCCACCAACCAGGAAGTCATTGGCATTAGAGAAGAGTTTGTCATCTCCAGAACCACTATAGAGACGGTTATTGCTACCATTACTCGTCAGGGTGTCATTACCTGAGCCACCGAATAATGATTGACGAGAACCTTCAATTACCGTGAGAGTATCATCACCTGCCGCTCCAAACAAATTATTACTACCACTGGCTTCTACCACAGTAATAAAATCATCACCAGTGCCACCATCAGCATTGGTATTTTGAGCCGGGCCATTTTGACCAATAAATATGCGATCGCTACCATCTTCCCCGGAAACTGAAGAGTTATTCCCTGCAAGCACTGTGTCATCTCCGTTTCCAGCCAGGATTGTGTTACCTTCAGCACCTTCTACAAAGTCTGCTCCGTCACCTGCATTAAAGAATTGTCCTGGCTCAAGATTGACAGTATCGCTGTTGCTAGAACCAAAACCGTTCGGAAAAGTAGGTTGTACAGTTGTCAGATTATTAGGTAATTCGAGAATAGCGAGTTTTTCAGCAGCCGTATTACCTGTAATGTTGAAGTCGTTGTCGTTAAGCAAGGCTAGAGTATTGGGTGCTACCAATGCTAGACCTTCTAATTTTTCCACCCCGGTGTAACCCAACTGAGCAGCATTAGCAATCAAACTCTTGCTGACAGGGTTAATATTGGCAGTAGCTAACTCCGCAGAGGTAAGTTGTTCAATAGTTTTACCAACTGGCAAGGTAAAGTTAGCAGGGTTATTGATGTTGGTCGCGCCAGCTAAATCAATTTGGTAAATTAGTTTATTGCCAGCAGATGTACCATTGTCGTCTCGTTCAACTACTGCAAATTTGCCGTTACCCAAAGAAACTGCATCGCCAATCTTATCGGTTCCTGGTAGACCTTCTAGGCGATATAAATACTCTCCTGTTACCTGCTTGCTGACAATATCAAACTCTAGAATTCGGAGATTGAGAGAAGCTTTAGAAGTCGCATCATTGGCGACATCTGGATTATCAATTGGACTCTGAATAAAGGCGTATAATTTATTACCTTCTAGCGCTACAGCTTCAAATCCTCGGTTATTGCGGCGTTGGGCATAAACTGCTGGCAATACCTCAGTGCCAAAAGTTCCATCTGGTTGATCTGGGTTGGGTGCTGTGGCAGTTCCTTGAGGGATAAAGCGATCGCTCAGTTTACCATTAACATCAAAGTGATAAATTGCCGGACGGTACTCATCTACCAGCCAGTAATCTCCATTTTCTGCAATTACAATTCCTTCTAAGTCAGCACCTAAAGGATCGTTAGCTAAAACATTTTTGTCTAAGTCAACGGCAATTTCATCTGTGTAGGCTAAACCGTTTCCTACACCTTGCAAATTAGGCAATCCCGTTAATGGGGTCGTTCCATCTTGGCGAAATAATCCTGTTCTGTTGGTAATGCTGATTTCACCTGTGGTGCGGTTGAGTTCAAAGCTAACTATTTCTGGCTGGAAGTCGGGTAATAAAAATGGTCTATTTACACCATCAGGTTCTCCATTGGGTCCACGATCTGTGTTGGTGACAAATTTCAGGTTGCCATTTGCTGCAAACCCTTGGAAATATAATCCAGAGAAACCACCCAAGAAAATATCTTGATTTTCAGAGGTTGTACCTAACTTGGGTAAGTTTTCAAATTCATAGATAGTCAGCTTGGGTTGAGCAACAGGATTGCGCGGATCGTAACTAGTAGTGTCGATATTTAGAGAATTAGGGAAGGCATTGGCAATATTTTCCCAAGGTACCAGCTTGAAGTTAGAACTAATATTTTCCTCTTCACCTTCATCACTAACTATTTTGGCAGGTTCATTAGAACCATCTTGAGTGACAAATAAACCAAATGGAAAGTTAGGCCCCAGTGGCACGTTAATTACATCTGCACCGTCTGACTCTTGTACGCTGTCAATTGGCCCATTGTTACCAATGGCAAAGTTACCCAGGTATTCGTTGTTACCTTCACGAGTGTAAGCAACAAAAGTGTTGTCGCCTTGGCTAGATGCTAATAAGTAGCCTGTGCCATTTTTGCCGTAATAAATCGTCAGTCCTTCTACGTCATCGGTAAGGTTAGTACCGCCTAAATCTCTGACTTGATCAATTAACTTACCAGTTGTGCCACCGTTTGGTTCTGCTTGGAACTTCCAAATACCGACATTTTCCTGGCCCATGTAGAGGAAGCCAGTTTCTTGGTCTACCACCATACCCTCAGTTTGAGGATCGCGTCCCTCAATTGTCGGTACAGTGAATTCCCGCACCCGTTCAGCCCCAATTTTGCCATTACCTTTGTCAATCAGTTTAAACTGAGCCACATCTCCAGTTTCTCGGCGACTGGTAAAGACATAGTAATCATTGGTGATGGGGCTTCGGTATAAAGTAAGCCCGTAAGCACTCCGGGAAGATGAGGAATAAGGTTCTGCAAAAGGTGCTGCTTGGAAGATAGTACCAATATTGCTATCGGTGATATTTTCCAGGTATTGTCCGGGGGGGGAAGGATTGGGGTTAATTTTGAAGATTGCTAGTTTGTCGTTGTTGCGATCGCTAGCTACGGCAATATCAAGAGATTGATTGCCTAATTTAAAACCGTATTGCAGATCAATATTGTTGTAGCGAATGCCACCGGGATTAACTGTTTGCAACAAATTACCAGACAAGTCATAAACCCGTAGTCCGGCATTTTTGACTGAAGTTAATACTAGACTATCGGCAGAATTTGTGGCATTAACATAGATCGCAGGATCATCAGCATCGGCACGTTGATCTACTGGGAGTGTTTCATCGTCCAACAAATCGGGACGGGTTTCTAGTGTGGGTGCAGCAGTTGGAACTAAGTCTGCATCCAAAGTCAGGATTTGGGTAAATTGGCTTTGGTTAAAGTTGTTATCACTCACCAGCACAATCGACTGGCTACCATCTGCTAGTTTGGGGCCAAAGGTAATACCCTCAATGTTATCTGTACCGTTAGGTAAGTTTAAGTCATTTAAATTCAACAGCAGACGTTTTTGAGCGGGTTTGATAGTAGCTAATTGTTCAGTACTCAAATTATTGAGAGAATCGTAGAAGCTAATATCTGTTGCACCTTGCAAAGAAACTTCGTAGATTTTGATTGTGTTGCCTACACCTTGTGCAAAGGAACGTTCTAACGCTAGTAATGTGCCACGATTATCTATTGCTAATAAATCTGTCAAGCCATTGTCAGCAAAGCCTGTGCTAGGGTTGGGCGCTTCGGAAATCGCATCCGTAATGTAGAGGTATTCTTTTTCTGGTTGTCCGCTAACCAGATTGTATTGCAGAATTCGGGAAGGGCTGCCACTACTGAGCGAAGCCCTTAATCCATCTTGGGAAAGCGCGTTTTCAGTGGCGGTGAATAGGGTTTTCTGGTCAGGTGTGATGGTGAGGCTTTCAAAGGCTAAGTTATTGTAAACACCTGATGTCTGCGTGTCACCTGCATCGATAATACCGTTGCTGTTGGTATCTTCAACTACTGGTAGGAATTTGCTGGGGACAAATAGCGATCCTATTTCTTGCCCTGTTGTCAGGGAAAATTCCTTAATAAAGGGATCGCTAACTCGACCTGCACCAGGATTAACTTCACCTTCAGAAGAGATGAAAATAGTCTCATTGTTAGTTAAAGCAATGCCTTCTGGGTCAATACTAAATGTTGCAAATAAATTGCCATTGCTATCTTTCAGGGGCGTGACATTGGTAAAAGTCACCCCAGTATCAGTAGTAAAAGTATAGAAGCGGGCGGGGCCAAATTGCGAGCGATCGTCTGAGATTGCATAGTAGCGGTTGTTAACTGCATCGTATGTGACACCAGAAAGTCCCCCTAATGGAGTCGGTGTTCCATTCACAGTTCCCGCCGTGCCAGCAGGAATAAAGCCTGTGGCAAAAGTACTCTGTCCCACAAATCTTACATTGGGAATGGTTTTACCTGGTTCCATTGCTCCGGTTTGCACATCTGCAAATACTAAACGATGGTCAGAACTGGGGAAGGGAAAAGTACCTACCAAGGGAAACGTCGAATCAGTATTCAGAGGCCAAAATACTCCTGAGTTGGCAATTGTCAAATCAGCCGAGGGTAGCACATAGTCAGTCCGCAGGTTTCCGGGAGTGTTATCAGCAAAGTCTGCGGTGTCAAAACTAGGATTACCCTTTTGGCTAGCGTTTGCACCAGTTTGTAAGTCTGCTTGTTGGAGCGCACCCAGACTGGTAGGGATGACATTAGTATTGATATTGGGATTTTGCAACAGTTGGCGAATAGCGTTGTCAAAACTATCACCATCCAACGGATCTGCATTTTGGTCGCCCACAATCACAAAGCTCGATCCAGCAGCAATACCGCCAGTTTTACCCTCATCATCGTAAATGTAATTACCATTACCAGGAGTAATATAGTCTGCCCAAAACCGGATCTCGTCATGGTTGCGCTTACCGTTACGGTCTTCCGCGCCATCAAAAGTTGGGGGTGTGGGGTGGCTGGCGAGGATGTGAATTATCTCGCTGTTTACCTGGATGGGTACATCCCAGTGACTTTTAGAAGAAAGGCGTAGAACTGCCAATTCCTCCTGAGAATACCAATCATTTGGCTGTGGTGTTGTCGGATCGTCAGGAAGCAAAGCATTGGGCATATCCTTCCAGAGAAAATTTTGAAAGGTGCGGATGTTGGCTGTGTCAATGGGATATTTGGACAATAGCAACATCCCGTATTGACCAGGGAAATTCCCGAATCCGAAAGCATCATCGCCGTATCCGGTTGCGCCTGTGGTTGTAACTACTGTGCCGTTGTTGTTTAAGTCAAACCCAGAGGCAATACCCGTATTGGAAGGAGCGATGTAAAAGTAAGGGTAGTCAACGGGTGTTGTACCATTCTGGCTGACGGCTAGATAATTTTGCCGGAATAGTTGAACTGCCTCCGGGGAGTAGTCAAACTCGTTAATTAGCAATACATCCGGGTTATTACGCTGGATAATTTCTGCAACTGCCTTTGCTTGAGCATTGTCAGGAGTAGACAAATCGCTGACTAACTGACCTTCGGCATTACGATTCAAAGAAGCGTTGAACTGAGAAAAGCGAATTGTATTAGTAGTTACCATGTTTAATTCTGAGATAGATTCTAGACATGAGACTGCTTTGAACATTGGGAATAGGGAACCGCAGAGGCGCAGAGTACACAAGAGTTGTCGGAGTTCGATTAAATCTGCGTTAAATAAAGACGAAACGAGTATCTGTTGCCAAATTTGTATTGCGGTTTAACCCGTTTTCTACAACAGCAATCAATTCCGTTCCATTGTTGGTGAAAATACCTACAGCCGATCTCACTGACCCTAGTGAGTAATTGTTAGCAACTCCCTGAAGCTGAATTAGATCGTTTGCTTGAAAGTTGAGAATCTCGGCATAATCATTGTTGCGAGAACTGGTATAGAAAACTGAAGTGGTATCACTTAAAACGTAAGTATCCGTACCTTGTTCGCCGTTAAGGAGGTCAATTTCGTTTGTGCCACCGCCCCAACCAATCAGGCGGTCATTGCCATTACCCCCAGAAAGTCCGTCACTGCCAAATCCACCTAAGATTGTGTCATTGCCATCGCCACCAAGGAGTACATCTATGCCTCCCTTACCATCCAGGTAATCATTGCCTGTTCCACCGTCGATTAATTCACTGGTATTAGTGCCGATGACGCGATCGCTCCCTGCAAGAGCATTGACTATGTATTTGTTCAAACCAGTAAGTTCGCTGACAAAGATGATGTCGTTGCCAGATGTCGCCTTGTTATTGGCAACAGTCAAGTCAAAGGTATCGCTAACATTAGCGCCTTTAGCATCAGCAGCGGTAACTGTAACTGCGAAAATGCCGATTTGGGAGATAGTGCCGGATATCACACCTGTGTTGGCAACGATACTAGAACCAGTGGGTAAACCTGTAGCACTGTAAGTCAGGGTGTCACCTGGATCTGCATCAGCAAATTTGTTACTGATATTGAAAGAAAAAGCTTTATTAGTAGAAATGATTTGGTCGTCAATCGGCTGTACTACCGTGGGAGCATTGTTTTTAGGGAGATTAAACCGAGCTACGCTAGGATCGTGATCGCTATCCTGATCGGCAAACTCTGAGTTGATGTGAACTACATCATAACCATCCAGCTTGTTGAGCAAGTTGTTGCTAACTAAAACGTGGTCAAGGGTTTGGGCGTTACCTTCAAAGTTGTAGGTGTAACGCTCATTTTGCGGCAGAGTTTCAATTAAGGAAGTCAGCCCGGCGCTTTCTAGGGTGCTGACGGGGTTGGAAAATTCAAAGTCATTTAAGTCACCCGCCACTACGACATTGGCATTGGGAGCGATCGCTAAAATAGACTCGACAAAGTTTTTCACCAGGGTAGCTTGTTGCTGGCGCTGGGTTTCACTACTGAGAGTTGGTGGTTGATTCGGCCCAAATAATGGTTGGTCGCCACCTTTAGAATTAAAGTGGTTGCCAATTACATAAACAGTTTCACCGTTGAAAGTAAATTCACCAACTAACGGCTTACGACTACTGGTAAAGGCAGAGTTGGTGGGGTCGATTAAACCAGGACTATTAGAAACTGTAGGAATACCAGAAACATTGGTAACTGTGGTGCTGGTGGTGGAAGTACCACCAGGGCGATCTACAAAGTTGACACGATTGGGATTAAATAAGAAACCTACCCGGATATTTCCACCAGGTTCACCGCCGTTCGTATCGTCTACTGGGTTAACTTGGCGATATTGATACGCGGGGCCACCAGCAGCAGTAATTGCATCAATTAACTTTTGGAAGGTAGTGCTGGCATCAACTACGCTATCATTTGTCGCACCGTTATTGTCCTGAATTTCTTCGAGACTAATGATATCTGGTGATTTAAGATTATTAACAATGCGGTTAGCCAGGTTGTTAAACTTGGTTGGATCGTCACCTGGATCGAGATTTTCGACGTTGTAGGTAGCGATCGTCAGTTTGTCAGTGGTAGAAGTTAGGTTAGTGACTTCTTTTTGAATGTTACTGTTCTGTACTACCGTGGGAGCAGCCGATACTAAAACTTCATAGTTGTTAAAGCTATAGTCAACGACACCAACAATAGTGCTAAGTTGCGTACCAACATTAACTTCAGGTAACACTAAAGAATTGTTCAGATCATCTATCTGAATCCGCTCAGGATTGAAGTCTGAAGCACTAATCAGGCTCCCACCGCGAACCGTTCTACCCGTGGCATTTGCGCCATTGTCTGCTAATACCCAAATTTCCTCTGATGTGCCAAAGTTTGCAGTGGGTGAAGTGGTAATTGGGTTATTCACCTGTACCAACATTCCTTCTAAGCTTTCATAGAAGTCGATGCCATCCTGAGCAGGATCGAAGGTGGTTGTTCCAGTTTCAATATTAGCGATCGTGTCGTTATCGATTACCGTTGTCGGAATAGTTCTGCCACCATTACCAAGGATTGTAGCAGTGGGTAGATCATTGCCACTAGAAACGGTAACAATTGTGGGAGTGGTAATTTGCGTTTTGGTTAAATTATTGGCATCGTTGCCAGGACGAAACTCTGTAACTGTTCCACTGACTAATACCGAATCGCCGACGGATACGGTTGGCGCTGATGATGTGAAGACGAAAATACCTTCAGAAGTGCGATTGTCGTTGTCTGGAGTGGGGTCTTGCAAGTAAAAACCGTTACTTGCTTTCACTGTGACAATTCCCGCTACATTGCTGACAGTCTGATTTCTAAAGGATGAGATATGTGCCGTTCCCTGAATGTCGCTAATCCGAACGGATGGAGTTATTTCAAACACCGCAATTGTCTTACTGACTTCGGCCGTAGTAACTAACAAAGGCTTGCCTGTGGGACTATCAGCCGACGAGACAAAGGTTAGCCCTTCGATCGCAGTATCTTCAGGAGGGTTAATATATTGAACAAAGCTTGGCTTGTTGGGATTTGTCACTTCGTAGACAATGACATCGCCAGTGCGTTCTAAACCAATAAAAGCATAGGTGCGGTTGTTGATAACTCCAACTACCACGCCTTCGGGTTCAGGCCCTTTATTATCGCTGCGGGTGTCAAATGTATCAGCCGCACCATCTGAGTTAAACAGAGTTGGTACTTTGGTCGCGGTAATTTGTTCAAATTGGTCGCCACTATCAAATATTTGATTACCGCTTGCGTCCCAAATCGAAAAGGAACGCGCCCCAAATGCTTCGATGCGGTCAAAATCTCCGTCTCCGTCAGAGTCTCCTGTGGCATTTGTAACGGTTAACCGCCCCAGGTTGGTGTTTTGCTTCAGGGTAGCCGCATTGGGGAAAACAGTTGGATCTAAAGCATATCCGGCTGCGCCAACCCGGATTTCCTCACTAAAACCAGTATAATCGCGGGAATCTCCTTCGTTCGCGGTGATGTAATAGGTTTGTCCGTTGGCACTGAAGCTAGCGATCGCATCGGGTTGATATAACCCAAACACCGGCCAATTCTGAATATTGATTTTACCATCGCGATCGCTAGCATCTAATCCGTTACCTGGGAGATTGTAATTCTTCCTACCCAGAGGCAAAATATCGGTGATGGTGGCGCTGGCAATATCCAGAATAGCGATCGCATTATTTTCTTGCAAGGTAATGCGTGCAGTTTGACCGTCTGGAGATACAGCAATATACTCTGGTTCTAAGTCTTGTGCCACCGTCGAGCCGGGGCCAGTAATCCGTACACCTGCGGCTTTGAGTGTGGCGATCTGGCTATTGAAGCTTGTAAATGAGGCTTGGGCAACGGTTGCATTCGCCACGCCACCGGAAATATCAATAATGCTAACTGAACCTTCAGGATCTACCGAATTTGGTTGCCCGTAGCTGTTGGGTTCTCCCTCATTTGCTACTAATACCTTCGTGCCATCGGGCGTAAAGGTGAGCATATCGGGTAATGCACCCACCGCCACCGAGTTCAAAAAGTTGCCATTGGCGGCATTGTAAAAACTCACCTGTCCTGTCTGTTGGGCGTTTGTGCTGGTGTTTTGAATGGCGTAGGCGACTGCGACAATACCATTTTTCACCGCAACGCTGTTGGGAATAGCTTGTGTCCCTGCGGGAGGCGTAAATCCTGTTGTCAAAGAACCAGCTAAGGTTAGCGTCCCTGTATTGCTGACATTATAAATTTCAACTATGCTGCTAGCAACCACAAATAAGCGATCGCTTCCTGAATCAAAGGCGGATATTTCGGCTCCATTAGTACTGGTGAAGCTGCCAACTTTCTGCAAAATGCTGGAGTTATTGTTGGTCGCAATATCGCCTTGTGTCAAAGCCATTAATAACGTCTCCTTCAATTTATTTTGTATTGTTTGAAAATCGCCTGAAAAGCTGATGCTCAGTAATAATTTGCAAACACAATCTAGTCACATTGACAATCGCAATATCACTATCAAGAAAAACTATTTTGTAGTCAAAAAATCTACGGATTTTACTGATATTAATCCATATTTAACAACCTCAAGTTATCTCAGCAACGTTAAGAAACTGCTAGCAAAAGGTTAAAAGAATAAATAATATACAGCTGGATTTAGATCCTCGACATCTCGAAGAAGTCCAGGAGGCAGCAATTTGACGCCCATAAAAAAAGGCGGACAAGATGTCCGCCCCACAATAAGTAGTTGGATATTTTTTATTTGAAAGTCATTTTGTATTAAAAACCACTCTTGCTTACCGGAATTTACCAGGGCTTAGACGAACACCGTTAGGTTGAGACTGACGACGAATTGCGACTCCACTCCGCAAATTGTTTCCAGTACCACCATCTTGACGATCGAGGAAAGGTTTCAGATTAATCCCACTTCTAGATGAACTAACCCGATTATTGCCACCGCCTAGAAGTGTGCGTCCTAAATTATATAATTCGTTGGTTCCACTACTGCGATCGCCATAAGTGTTAACGGCTATAGTCTGTTGTCCACTGTCAGCAGTAGTCAAGTTTTGGAAAATGCTATTGCGAATAACAACAGGATCTTTTCCACGGGGGACTGTCAGCACAATTCTACAGGTTGGATTAGCTTCAGTTGTAACGCAGACAGTATTTTCGTTGTTTTCTACGGATGTCTGAAGTTCTTGTAAACCATCTGGACGATAAAGTTCCAAGCGACTGGCAATTGCTGTACAACGCTTTTGTGCGTCCCAACCGCCACCTAAAGCCGCAGGTGCTGCCCAAGGAAAGAATTGTCCTGGTTGACTTTGTGGCTGGTACATGACAGTATACTGTCCATTATAAGTCTGACAGGTAAACCGAGTTGTACCATCAGCAGAGGGTGAAGGTGGTACACCTGTCGATGTGTCGATTGGGACTGGTGCTGATGTGCCACCTGATGGTACTGTTGGTACTACTACACCATCGCCAGTAGAATCATATTGCGCCATTGCTGCCGAATTGCCCAGACACAAAGATAAGCCAAGACTGCCCAAAGTTATCAACCGCAACATTTGTGATGACATAAATCATCCTCCAGGAGAAATTAAGTAGGGAATTGATAGTTTAAGTGACGAATAATTCTGGCTTTTGATTCAGCAAAAGCTTATTTTTTTTCTCTCTTGCTTTTTTCTCAGCAATTAGCTTTTTCACCTGTGATTGAATTTCTGCATGATGCCCCACTCCTTAGTAGGCATAAGGGTTGTAGCTATTACGGGTAATCAGGTTTTCTAAATCACTGACTCGCTCACCACTGCCTGGCTGCGAAGAATTCGTTTCATTCTGCGGACACCTATGCATATATGCTAAGGCAAATTAATTGGATCGATACCTTGAGATTGTAAATAGGCAATTAGCCGTTCTTTTTGCTGGCGTTCCTCTTCAATTTGTTCCACTGCCCAAAGTAACAAATTACCTGCCTCATCCCACCAGCGCAACCAGTAACCAGTTCTGGCTTCTTTTGTTCCTTGCCAGGTTCCCAGAAATAAACCCATTGAATCAATCCAATGACGACCATTTTCATCAGGTTGCTTTAACTCGTAGCGCCTGTTTTCGAGTTGGTAAAATTCTAATAAACCACCTTTTGGGTCAAAAATTATGTAAATTGGGACTTGAAGAATCTGCTCGTAAAAAAACCATTTTCCTGGTGGATAGGTTCGTTTAAAAGAGTATTCTCCACCCTCAGTGTCAGATAGAAATTCCATCACAATTGCTGGAATATCTCCATCTAAATTAGGTGTATAGCTTTTGCGTTCTCCTAAAACCTGATTTACCGATGGCACATAAACCCAGTCGGGTGCTTTAGAAATAAATTGTCCGTTTACCGTCGCACAAAGTCCAAAATTTGAGGCTATTAACATCTGCGGTTGGATGAAACCACTTATTTCAAGGCTTTCGCGCAAAGCACCAGCCAATAGTGGCTGACCTGTATTTTCCACTGGTTCATCCTCTAGGTGAAAATCTGCGGGCAATGCTTCCCAAGATACTACCAGTTCTGTTGAAGATTTAGCTTCACCGAGTTGGGTTGCCATAAACACCCCCTTTTATTGATTTGTCTTCATTTTATGGCTGACCAATGGTTTGTTGCTGACCGAGCAATAAAAAAAGCTAGATGCAGAGAAAATATGTTATTGATTTGAGCGATACCAGCAAAAAACTGTGATGCTTGGTCGCGCTTGGTGTCTGCCTTTGTGAGAAGACTCGCTAACGCACTTGTTTGACAATATAATACACTCGCCGTTTGGGACACATAAAACACAAAAAACCCCGGCTAATTTAGCCGAGGTAAAGTCGAGAAGTGAGATTAACGATGAGATACAGCGATACCTAAATCAAAAAATCTTAGCTAACACTCAAACCAACCAAAACTAAAGCGGTGACGATTAAAGTCGCAAAAAGACCCTGTAAAACGTATTTACGTTGTTCCCAAATTGCTGGGTACTCAGCGTAGTACATCTTGGGTTCTGCTGCGTAGTTGTTGAGAATGCCGTCTTCGTTAGTGGTGGTGTACATAGTTTTTTCTTTTCTTTGTTTTGTTATCTTATGTAAATAAATATAACAATTTTGTTGCAAACTGTCAACATGACTTGACAAAAAAATACTAATAGTAACTATAAAACTGACTTATCAGCATACTACTGCCGTTTGGGATACGTAAAACACAAAAAACCCCGGCGAAACTAACCGGGGTTACAGAGAGAAGTATGAATGACGATGAGATACAGCGATACTGAAATCAAACAATCTTAGCTAACACTCAAACCAACCAAAACTAAAGCGGTGACGATTAAAGTCGCAAAAAGACCCTGTAAAACGTATTTACGTTGTTCCCAAATTGCTGGGTACTCAGCGTAGTACATCTTGGGTTCTGCTGCGTAATTGTTGAGAATGCCGTCTTCGTTAGTGGTGGTATACATAGTTTTCTTTTTTTTGTTTTGTTATCTTATGTAACTAAATATAACAGTTTTGTTACAAATCGTCAATAAGACTTGACAAAATAAGACTGATGGTAGATATAAAGCTAACTTATCTGCGATCGCGGACTCTGGCAAAGTGATTCGAGTCTGCCAACACCGGATGTCTCTTAACTCGTCGCTGCTGGCTCCAAATCAAGAGCGACCAAATCCTATAGCTGATTGCTCTTTCTGCCTGCTTCAATTTTTGGGATTCCCTAAATTTCTAACCCAACTACCATTAAGTCGGGTGGATATTCAACATTAAACTGGTAATATATATCTCGTCGCTCTTGAGGTGAAAGAGTTAGCAGCCATTCTAAAATTCCCATTTCACCGAGTTGAATTTGTGGGTTGCTGCGACTGAGGCGTACTTTAATTTGCTCGTTGCGGCTAACTGGCAATTGTTCGCTTAATTTTAGATTTACTTCTTTCTCTAGCAAGTTAGTAACAATCAACCGATAACTATAAGTAATCCGGCGCTGGTTGCTAATTAATCTTTTATCTACCAGACGTTCAACTAAATCGCGCTCAATTTTTAAACCTTCGTCAATTCCTAAGTTCAGTTTGAATTCTTGTCCTGGTGCAATATTCTCCAACCCAGTAGTGCCCACAAAAACGTTATCGCGGAAAATATTTGCTTTACCTGCTAACAAAGTCGCACCGCTGGGATTATTTTTCACATTAGCTTGTAGATAAGCAAAACTTACCAAGCGCGGCATTGCCACATAATCGAAGCTACAAGGATAATCATCATTGAAAATCGTAGTTTTATGAGGTGCGCCATCGCTGGGAATGTTACCACCACCATTCAGTTTAAAGGTAACTACACTACCTTCTTTGGATACTTCTGCTGTAACGGTTTCTGCTGGGATAAGACTATCCTGTGTAACTTCGTCTTGTTCTTCCCAATCCGCTCTGGCAGCAGCAGGTGGTTCTGGTATACTAGGCAGCAGTGGTGGCTGGGCAGCTAGTCGAGATCGTCGTAACATTTGGGGACGTGGCGCATCAATATACCAAGGTTCAAGTTTAGGTGGAAGTGTACCTAATCCTGGTTTAGCAGTAGAAAGGGTGAGATTTGCACCAATCCAATCTTCGCCAGTGCTTTGAGTGATTTCTGCAAGGTAACTCAGATGGACAATATCGCTGGTAGTGCTAAACCGTAAGTCATAAAGCGGATTCCAGCTAGCGCGATTTACGATGTAAGACACCTCTAATTCAAATTTGCCTTCACCCGCGACTTCAACTGCTACAAGTAAGCTAAAACTTTCTTTGGGATGGGGTGTTTGGATTATTTGCAATGAGGTGTAGAGTGCTTGCAGTTGTTTGTCTAACTCCTGCTGTTGAGTTTTGCACTCTCCAGATGCGATCGCATATTCACTATACTGGCTTCCAAGAAAGTTGAGGAAATCCAAAGTTTCACTGAGGCTGAGATTTTTCCGAGACAAACTCTGTGAAAAGGGTTCTTCTGTTTTTTCACGTAAGCCTGCAATAAAACTAGATTGCAAGGCTAAAGCATCCACCTGAGCTTGGAGGTGGCGTTTTTCTGCTTCTAATTGCTGAATTTGCCTAGTCAAATGTGCTACTCGCTCCGCTACAGGTTCAGTAGTGTAGATGCGATCGCTACTAATTCCTACCAAGCGTACCCCTACCGTACCTGTACCGCTAACCCTGACAGACTCAGTTTCTAGAGTTATTGGCACTGGGGTAATTACTAATTCCTGTTCAATTCCTGTTAAATCAACTACACCTCGCCGTGTAACCAATGCTCTGTCAGTATACACGGTAACAGCTACAATCTCGCTTTGTACTGTTTTGCGCCAAGACGGTATTTCCGGGTTAACCACTGCCAGTTTTCCCCCATTTATAATAACTCTGCTGGTTAATTGTCAATGCTTCTCGGTCTAACCGTCAACCCCTTTAGGTCATTAAAAATTTAAATTTTTAATTTTGCTTGACTAATGCAATGTCATAATAAATTACTAACCTTTAAAATTGTATCAATATGAATATTTTCCTTATCGGTTATTATGGTGAGGGTAATGTAGGTGATGATATATTTGTAAAGCAATTAACAACTTTTTGGAAAGCCCAAGAAGTTGTAGAACAAGTATTCGTGATGTGTCAAAATAATTATTATGATAATTCAGACAGTAAAATCCAAATTTTTAGCATTCATAAATTAACTAGATTACACAGGCTTTGGTTAATTTTAAAAAGTGACTATATTGTTTGGGGAGGAGGTAGCTTAAACCTCAGCATTAAGCCTAAATATTTAGTCAGACTTCAATTGTTATCAAAATTAATGGGTAAGCGTTTTTGCTTTATAGGCGTAGGTTTAGAAGGTGTTAAAGCAGAAGATAACGTAACGCAGATATATAAAAATGCAGATTTCTTATATGTTAGAGACAAAGATTCGTATCAAGTAGTCCAACAAAAAATTAAATACAATAAACACTTTTGTATGGGTGGTGATCTAGCATTTTTAAATTTAAATTTTTATGAAAAGTATCTAAAGAAAAAAACAATATCCAATAATATAAATAATATATCTTTTTCTGGAACATATTGGTGGGGCGAAGGTAGAGGCAAGTTTTATGCAGAACAGTTAATGCCATTGATTGAGAAGTTTAATTCAGTCATTCATTTACTGCCAGCACATATAGGAGATCAGAAAAACGACAATAACTTTCATAAATTCCTGAAAAAGTATTTACCCGAACAAAATTGTGTAATTCATTCATGGAACAAACCAGAGGAGTTTATTGAAATCCTTAGCAAAATGGATTTTCACTTGGGAAATCGTCTGCACTCTATAATACTTGCTGACATATTAGGGGTTCCTAATATTGGAATTGGTAATCATCCTTCAAAGATTAGTAACTACATTAATAAAACCGAAATGCTAACTAACGAAAGGATAGCAGATTTTATGGAGCCATTATCTCTAGACCGGATTATGAATATTTTTCAAACATATAAAAGACCAGAGGAATTTATTTTTAACGAGTCTAAGACATCTAAGGAAGGTTTAGAAAAACTTTTTAATATTTAAAAGGCATAAATTTTCTCTAAGAAAAAACTTACCATTAAATATAGAGTTATATCAGCACGCCAGTTCTTCACTTGAAGGTAAATAAGGTAACTGTTCACGGAGATAACGAGAAAATAAGAGTTACAGGCAAATTAGTGAGATGAGTTAGGCTTGTTTCCTCCTACTCTAGGGCTTGATAAGTAGGTAGACATGATGAAATATAAAATAAACTTCTAGTTTGTAGTGAGCGATTTATCGCTCAGAGCAAGGATTATCAGGACTAAAGTCCTTACTACAAACAATAAATTTATTTATTCCTAGATACTTAGTCGCTCAAACCCTCTTAAATTCGTATCCTCCCTGAACGCTTACCTTATCAGATTAAAGAGTATTAAAAGTAGTATCAGCTTTTTGGTCAACAATATTTTTTGCCGCAGCTAGTAGATACTCATAATAGGCACGAGCGACGATAGATAGCTGCTTGCCAGATGGGTAAACCATGTACCAATGCCGCTGAATGGGGAAGTGTTGCACGTCTAAAATGCTGAACTCTGAACCGTCTGATAGTAAGGTATGACGAGATAAAACAGAAATTCCTAAACCACCTGCGATCGCTTGTTTAATTGCTTCGTTACTTCCCAATTCTAACTTGACTTTTACCGTCACTGCTTGTTCTTCAAAGAGCTTTTGGACGGCACGACGAGTTCCTGAACCTGGTTCCCGCATAATAAAAGGTTCGTTAGACAGGCGTTCTATAGGAATATTTTTTTCTTTGGATAAAGGATGATTAGTCGGCGCAAAGACTATCAAAGGATTTTCTAGAAATGGTTCACAAGTCACATCGATATTGTCTGGAATTTGACTCATAATATATAAGTCATCCAAATTTTGACTCATCCGTTCCAAAATTTGTTCGTGATTTGTGACTTGTAGCGAGATATCAATCCCTGGATAAAGTTCGCAAAATGGCCCTAACAAACGTGGGATAAAATATTTAGCTGTTGTGATCACTGCCAAACGTAATTGTCCCTGTTTTAGCCCTTTTAAATCTGCCACCTTCATTTCGTACTGGGCTATATTGTGAAAAATCTGCCGACAAGTGGCAAATAATTCCCGTCCGGCTTCCGTCAGATACAACCGCTTCCCTACTTGCTCAAATAATGGCAACCCTACCGATTTTGTTAGTTGCTTGATCTGCATAGAAACGGTAGGTTGGGTGAGAAACAATTCCTCAGCAGCACGAGTAAAGCTACTGTGCCGTGCCGCCGCCTCGAACACCTTTAACTGGTGCAGCGTCGCTTGGTTCAAGGGTGATTCTCCTGTATATAGCGATTAATAGATATAAAACTAGTATTGCTGAACACTGGCAAATGATATAGTGATGCTCACAGAAAGTTACGAGTTCTATCCATAGATAAAACTCTACTGTTTTTATTAAAATAAAGGTATTTTACTTATGGTTATAAGAAGCTATTATCAGAACAGCTAAAGCGTAAGATGCCTTCCATCTAAACGATGAATGCTGAATGATGATTTGACAAAATTCATCTATCATCATTCATCATTCCATAATTCTTCTTGAACTTTTGTCGGTAACTTGGTTAAGTCTGGTAATCTTAGTACCTCGATTTCCGCAACTTGTTCTTTGATATTCACTGGCAAGTTTAACGGTTCGCGTTCTTCTATCCAGCAGCTTGCCAATGGCAAAGTTAACTCCATTTCATCCAGCGGTCGAGGAATTACCATCACTGCATTTAATTCTCCAATGCGTTCTGCTTCAAACATTCCCGCTTCTACTGCTACCGCCACATTGGCTACGGAACCCCGAATAATTGCTGTACACAAACCCCCACCAATTTTTTCATAAGCTGCTAAATGAACATCAGCAGCTTTGAGCATGGCATCACATGCTCCTACCATCGCGGGAAATCCTCGCGTTTCGACCAAACCAATTGCTTGGTTACTCAGGCGGCTGGAATTGCCCTCTTGCATTAATTTAGTGAAACGAGTTGTAATGGGAAGCACTATATCTAGGTTGGGATAAGGTCGGGGAATCACCAAACTAGAAACCAACTGACCAAACTGTTCAGCTGTTTGTACACCAGATTCTACCGCTAGACGCACGTCAGCAATTCCACCACGGACGATCGCAGTACAATAACCACCACCAATTTTTTCATACCCAACTAGGTGAACTCCCGCTGATTTCAGCATCATATCCGCCGTCCCAACGATCGCCGGAAAGCTGCGGGTAGAAACTAAACCCAAAGCAGTATCTTGAAAGGTTTCTTGACTACTCGCTCCTTGGATAGTGCGAATAGACCGTTGATTGTATGTTTCCATTGATGAATTCTCCAAAATACGGAAAAAGCCGACACCTTACAATTAACACTTACTCTGACTAATCGTCAGAGTTTGGGTCGCTCAAGGATTGTCTATGAGGAAACAGTGTAGTCAACAGTCTGCTTATGCTCCCTTGTCCATAAATTTGAGTCCCAAAACCGTTAGGGGATTCTGTGGTTGGCTGATTGGGGTCTAAGTTATGTTCTGTTGACGGTTTGGCTGACTCCACTTTGGAGTCAGCATAATTGATCGGTTCCTCCACAGGAGGTGGCTGACTTTCTGGAGTTGCGGGAGATTTAAAATAAGAGATCGACTTGTTTTGTTTAAAATCGACAAAAGCCGAAGCTGAGAAGTTAGTTGAGGAAACTACTTTTTCCTTAACTCCACCTGAGCTATTTTCCTCTTCCTTCAGTGGTGGTGTATTGGTAGTAGAAGTTGGGTTATTTGTAGATGTTTCCAGCTGTTTTGTTGGCTCAATCTGCCGACTGGTATCTCCTAAAATTGAACCAGGCGGTACTACTTGCCCAGGTTCAACCGAATAGTTAAAAACTGTTGTCGCAGAACCAATGCAAGCATTTGCGCCAATTTTGCCTTTGCCAATCATCAAAAAACCGGCTCCCAGGTTTGCACCTGCTTCTACTTCTAGAGTGCCTTCATGGACTTGGAGAATTGCTCCCATGCCAATACAGACCCCTGGACCAATGACGATCTTGCTGTTTACAGCCGCTTGGAGGATTACCCCAGGTGCAAGTACCGCGCTTGGATGAATAGTCACCTCACCACTAATATAATTATCAAAGTTATTGCTGAGGCGCAGTAGCGGCACAGACATGGAAATTTTAACCTCGGAAGCCGGAAGAAGATAGAGAGTTAGAAGTTAAAAGTGAGGAGTTAGGAGTTAGTTAAAAGTGGGGAGTTATAAATTTTAAGTTTAGAGTTATGAATTAACAATTTTTTTTAACTCCTAACTCCTAACTCCCAACTCCTAACTTCCTAACTCCTTAAGGTCGTTGAATAATCGTTTCCAATACGCGACGCTTGGCTTTGGGGTCAATACCAATTAAGCGCACATATTCTCCTTGATATTCGCCGAGTTGTCTTTCTACGGCTGCGATCGCTTCTCTTTCTGAGGAGGCTTGAATTTGACCGGTACTAGTCCAGGAACCTGTACGGAATCGCCGTTGATCTACGTGTTCAATGCTAATTTTTGAGCCGCTAGCCAATAATTGCCGGAGTTGGTCTACTACTTCACTACTCAAGCGGGTAGCTGTTGCTGTTGCTGTTGCAGAGGGTGCTGCACTAGTAGTAGTAAATGATTTCTGACTGCCAGAGGAGGCTGCTTGACCATTTGGACGTTGGATAATCGTCTCTAATACCCGCCGTTTAGCTTTAGGGTCAATACCAATTAAACGTACATATTCCCCTGGATATTCGCCGAGTTGTCCTTCTACGGCTGCGATCGCTTCTCTTTCTGAAGAGGCTTGAATTTGACCGGTACTAGTCCAAGAACCTGTACGGAAGCGGCGCTCATCTACGTGTTCAAGGCTAATTTTCGATCCGCCAGCCAATAAATGCCGGAGTTGGTCTATTACTTCACTACTCAAGCGGTTACTGCTAGCTGTTCCCGTACCAGAGGGTGCTGCATTAGTAGTAAATGATTTCTGACCACCAGAGGAAGCTACTTGACCATTTGGACGTTGGATAATAGTCTCTAATACTCGCCGTTTGGCTTTGGTGTCAATACCGATTAAACGTACATACTCACCTTGATGGCTTGCTATGCATTCTTCCAAAGCGGAGATGACTTGATTTGTGGAAGTTGCATCAATTGGCTTACAACTAGTCCAGGAACCAGTACGGAAACGACGCTCATCT
Source organism: Nostoc sp. EspVER01 (assembly GCF_034530635.1). Lineage (NCBI taxonomy): Bacteria > Bacillati > Cyanobacteriota > Cyanophyceae > Nostocales > Nostocaceae > Nostoc > Nostoc sp. EspVER01. The sequence goes on along the minus strand of NZ_JAVRCS010000014.1, from coordinate 57,562 downwards.
ACGTGTTCCATGCCAATTTTGTAACCACCTGCCAAGAGTTGGCGGATTTGCTCTAGAGTTTCGCCACTGACCTTGCCACTGCTAGAACCGTTACCGTTGCCGTTACCATTACTACTGCTGTAACTGCTATTGCTACGACCAGTCGGTGCTTTAAAGCTGCTAGCTGGTTTTGCATCATCATCGGGACGTTGGATGACGCTTTCTAGCACACGTCGTCTATCTTTGTCAATCCCAAACAGTCGGACATACTCGCCGCTATGGTCATTTAGACAGCTTTCTAATGCTGCGATCGCTTCACCGAGGGATCTCGGTTCGATTGGTTGGCAACTAGTCCAAGAACCTGTGCGGAAACGCCTTTGGTCTACATGTTCCGTACCAATTTTATACCCTTGCCCCAATAGATACCGTAACTGATCTATTGTTTCTGCACCCAAGCTATTGCTCGACACTTCACTACTCCTTTCCAACTCTAAAACAGTAATACCATTACCTGTATAAGATTTAGCGTTCTCATCCCGGATGGGTGCTATACATTTGCTATCCGCAGCACAGAGATAACCAGCTCGTAATGCCTGATTAATCCCAACCACATGATGAGCAAATTCTTTATCCTGATCTTGCACATCTGGCAAGCGATCGGCTTGCTGCTGGCTGGTGATTATCGCTCCCGAAGGTACATACTTACCAGAGGGAATCTCTACATCTTGAATCAAGGCGTGCATCATTACGATGCAACCTGCACCCACCCTGGCATTAAACACCGTAGAGCGAAAGCCAATGAAGGAATTATCACCTACATAAGCTGGCCCGTGAATTAGAGCCATGTGGGTAATACAAGCGTTTTTACCAATCCATACTGAGTATTTATTTTGGTCATCGCCAATTACTCTGCCTTGCTCCAACCCATGAATGACAACACCATCTTGAATATTGGTGTTTTCACCAAGATAAAAGGGTGTGCCTTCATCCGCTCTAATCGTAGTCCCCGGAGCAACGATTACATTTGCACCTATTCGTACATCCCCAATCAGATTGGAGAATGAATGTACAAAAGCTGTTTCATGGATTTTGGGTTCAGCTAAATTCCTTGACCACGGGGTTGGGGGTGCCGCCGTGCTGCGGACTGCCATCGCGAGATTCCTCCTGTATTGTCTGCCATTAGTCATTTGTCCTTTGTTGAGAGCTAATGACTAATGACCAATGACTATCGATATTGATCTTTTTTGCTGTAAATGAGGCGATCTTCAACGTAAATAGTATCTATGATCGCCACCACTGCTGCATCCAATGGACGCTGTTCATTGCCAACAACTTGACGAGCGGCACTACCACGAGTGATGAGTACCCACTCATCTACTCCTGCTCCCACAATATCTGCTGCTACTTCATACTCTGGTAGGATATTGCCGTTTTCATCTACTAATTGTAACAATAGTAGTTTCACACCTCTAAGAGTTGGCTCTTTTTGGGTGCTAACTACTGTGCCGCGAACTTTGGCAATTTGCATTACAAATTACGGTCTTCTACCAAAAGGACGAATTGCGTTCACATTTTCCCGGAACTGCTCTACGTCTTCCGTATAACGAATTGGGAGAACGTATTCCAAGTTTTCGTGAGGACGAGCAATGATATGAGTAGACAGCACTTGTCCACCATTAACTCGCTTTACAGATTCAACTCCTGCGGCCACAGAAGCTTGCACTTCCGAAACGTCACCCCGAACAATTACCGTCACTCGACCACTACCAATTTTTTCATAACCTACTAAAGTGACGCGGGCAGCTTTCACCATTGCATCAGCAGCTTCCACTACTGCTGGAAAGCCCAGCGTTTCAACCATTCCCACTGCAATTGACATTAGTTTTAATCCCTATTTCAAAGTTTTTAGCCTTGGACAAAAGTGATGCTCTTTTCAGGCAAAGAGCGTTAATTACTTTGTTTAAACAGCTTTTAAGTACGGAATTGTTCCACCGCTTCTGTGTAACGTATCGGCAAGACGTATTCCAGGTTTTCGTGAGGACGAGCAATGATGTGAGTGGATAATACTTCACCACCAAAGACTCTTTTGGCCGCTTCAACCCCAGCTGCTACAGAAGCTTGCACTTCCGATACATCTCCCCGAACTATCACGGTGACGCGAGCGCTACCAATTTTTTCATACCCTACTAAGGTGACACGGGCGGCTTTCACCATCGCATCAGCAGCTTCCACCACTGCTGGAAAGCCCTTCGTTTCAATCATTCCAACTGCAATTGGCATCGCAGAACTCCTACAAAATTAATGCAATCTGTACTGTCGTTTGAATTTTTTGACGGGGAGAGCCTGATCTTATAGCTAAGAAAACACTTCCAAATTAAGCATAGGAAAGCTTGGCGTTCCTGGCAATATAAATTACTATAATAGTTTATGATAAGAAAGTTTTAAAAAACTTAACAAAAAGTTATCTAGGCATCTGAGCAATTAAAGTTTACAGATTCCTTGAGCTGGCACTTATGCTTTATAATTTCTTTATTACATTTACAAAACGACATTCATAACCAAGGCTAATCCCATCTGATGAGGGGTAAGCGGCGGCTGTATGTTTTGCTGTATCTATCTTTCCTCAAATATTTCTAGGTGTACAAGGACTAAGTGAAACATATATAATTTTTTCAAATATATCGTATAAAGTACTCTGCTTAAAGTAGAAATACAAATGTAAAAAGGTCGGTGATGTTAAGGCAAGTAAATGCTTTTGCTTATGTAAAGTTATATTTTACTTATATTTAATAGGGTAGCATTAAGTAAAAGTACTTCTGGAAGTTTAGTTAAAAAAATAGTAAAGAAACATCGATATTTTGGTAAGTTGATTTTATTAAATAAATAATTGGTTGGAATTTTTTTTTAAATCAAGGCTGAGTAATTAAGGGAATTTAAATGGAGCAATTTCTATTTTCAACAAGTTGGTTTGTGCCTTTGTATAGCTTATTGGGCGCAATTTTGACCTTGCCGTGGGGAATAGGAATAATTCAGCGAACAGGGCCAAGACCTGCGGCATACTTCAACTTGTTGACGACCGTTTTAGCTTTTATCCATAGCCTGTTTGTATTTAAAAATATCTGGGATAGAGAACCAGAAAACTTACTAATCAATTGGTTCAAAGCAGCAGATTTAGACTTATCTTTTGCCTTAGAACTATCGCCAGTCAGCATTGGGGCAACAGTTTTAATTACGGGGTTAAGCTTACTAGCACAAGTTTACGCTCTGGGTTATATGGAAAAGGACTGGTCGTTGGCGCGTTTTTTTGGGCTACTGGGATTTTTTGAAGCAGCGCTATGTGGTCTAGCAATCAGTGATTCTTTGTTTGTCAGCTATGCCCTTTTGGAAGTCTTGACGCTTTCGACTTACTTGCTGGTAGGTTTCTGGTACGCTCAACCATTAGTAGTGACAGCGGCACGGGATGCGTTTTGGACTAAGCGGGTAGGAGACTTGTTGCTACTGATGGCTGTAGTGACACTTTCTACCTTAGCCGGAAGTTTGAACTTTTCGGATTTATATGAGTGGGCGCAAACAGCTAATTTAAGTCCAATGACATCGACGCTGCTAGGTTTGGCACTAATTGCTGGGCCTGCTGGTAAATGTGCCCAATTTCCACTACACCTGTGGTTAGACGAGGCAATGGAAGGGCCCAACCCCGCCTCGGTAATGCGGAACTCTCTGGTGGTAGCTGGTGGTGCTTATTTACTGTATAGATTTCAGCCATTATTAGCGCTGTCGCCAATTGCCTTGAATGCTTTGGTAGTCATGGGTACGGTGACTGCGATTGGTGCCACATTAGTATCTATAGCTCAAATTGACATTAAGCGATCGCTGTCTCATTCCACCAGTGCATACATGGGGTTAGTGTTTTTGGCGGTGGGGTTACAGCAAGGGGGTGTAGCCTTGATGTTGCTGTTAGCTCATGCGATCGCTAAAGCATTATTATTTATGAGTTCAGGTTCAGTCATCTTGACTACCCAAAGCCAAGACTTAACAGAAATGGGCGGTTTATGGTCGCGGATGCCAGCCACCACCACAGCCTTTGTAGTTGGTTCAGCCGGGATGGTAACACTGCTACCCTTGGGAAGTTTCTGGGCAATGCTAGCGTGGGCTGACGGTTTCGTGAGTATTAGCCCTTGGGTAATTGGAGTTTTAATATTAGTCAATGGTTTGACAGCATTAAATTTGACAAGAGTATTTAGATTAGTCTTCTGGGGGAAACCGCAACAAAAGACCCGTCGCACCCCAGAAGTTGGTTGGCAGATGGCCTTCCCAATGGTGTTTCTGACAGTGCTGACTCTGCTTCTACCTCTGATGTTACAGCAATGGTACTTACTACCAGATTGGGAAAGTATTAATTGGTATGTGGTGTTAGCCTTGTTTGGGTCTACCGTAGTGGGGGTAGGTGTAGGGTGTACAGTTTATCTGCACAAAGCTTGGTCAAGATCCAGAATCTTGGCGTGGAGATTTCTGCAAGACCTGTTAGGTTATGATTTTTATATTGACCGAGTTTATCTTGTAACCGTGGTAAGTGTAGTAGCACTGCTATCTAAAATCTCTGCTTGGAGCGATCGCTACTTGGTTGACGGTTTCGTAAACTTGGTTGGGTTTGCGACCATTTTCGGCGGACAAACCTTAAAGTACAGCATTTCTGGGCAATCTCAGGGCTATATGTTGACCATCCTAGCAGTTGTCAGCGTCTTGGGTTTTTTCATCAGTTGGTCATTAGGTTTACTAGATAAATTGCCTTTTTAAGCGAGTTAGGAGTGAAAAGTTAGAAGTTAGAAGTTAGGAGTTATTATTCTCCCCCTGCTCCCCTGCTCCCCTGCTCCTCGTTCACTGAGCGTAGCCGAAGTGCTGCTCCCATACTCCCCTGCTTCCCCCGCTCCCCTTACCTAAAGTCTATGCTTAGTGTTTTAATTCTAGTGCCGTTAATCGGCGCAGCTTTAATTGGTTTCTCCCCCTCTGGCATCAGTGGTAAATTTGCCCGTGTAGTGGCTTTGGTTTTTGCCATTATCGCTTTCTTGTGGACAATCGTATTAGTAAGTCAGTTTCATCCAGGGGAAATAACTCAACAGTTTGCTGAGTCTCTCCCTTGGGTAGATGCTTTAGGGCTGAACTATAACCTTGGGATAGATGGTTTATCTTTGCCATTGCTGGTTTTAAATGGATTGTTAACTGCCATTGCCATCTACAGCAGCGATGAATCGCTACAGCGCCCTAAATTTTATTACTCTTTGGTACTATTATTAAGCGCTGGGGTGACAGGAGCCTTTCTAGCACAGGATTTACTGTTATTTTTCCTGTTTTACGAATTGGAACTGATTCCGCTGTATTTGTTGATAGCCATTTGGGGTGGCGCCAAACGCGGTTATGCTGCGACTAAATTTCTTATTTATACAGCCGTTTCGGGAATCCTGCTTTTAGCAAGTTTCCTCGGTATGGTTTGGCTGAGTGGTTCCTCTAACTTTGCACTAGCAACCTTGAACGCGACAACTTTACCTCTAGGAACACAGCTTTTATTGCTAGCAGGAATTTTGATCGGTTTTGGAATTAAAATTCCTTTGGTTCCCTTCCATACTTGGTTGCCAGATGCTCACGTTGAAGCTTCTACACCGATTTCCGTGCTATTGGCTGGGGTGCTGTTGAAGTTGGGAACTTACGGCTTACTGCGCTTTGGCATGAACTTGTTACCAGAAGCTTGGGCTTATGTGGCTCCTTGGTTGGCGACTTGGGCAGTAGTGAGTGTACTGTATGGTTCATCTTGTGCGATCGCCCAAACCGATATGAAGAAAATGGTAGCATACAGCTCCATTGGACACATGGGTTACGTGCTTTTAGCGGCGGCGGCGGCCACACCTTTAAGTGTATTGGGTGCTGTGATGCAAATGATTAGCCACGGCTTGATTTCCGCCATGCTGTTTTTGCTGGTAGGAGTTGTGTATAAAAAAGCCGGAAGCCGTGATTTAGCAATCATTCAAGGATTACTGAACCCAGAACGGGGTATGCCAGTAATTGGTAGCTTGATGATTGTCGGAGTCATGGCCAGCGCTGGTATACCGGGAATGCTAGGGTTTATTTCCGAATTCGTAGTTTATCGCGGAAGTTTTCCAGTTTTTCCAGTGCAAACCCTGTTATGTATGCTTGGTACTGGTTTGACAGCAGTTTACTTCTTAATTCTCGTCAACCGCGCCTTTTTTGGACGCCTGTCTGCACAAGTTACTAACTTACCACGTGTGTATTGGAGCGATCGCATCCCAGGTGTAATTTTAGCTGTACTGATTGTGATTTTTGGCATTCAACCTAGTTGGTTAGTGCGTTGGACTGAACCAACAATTACAGCAATGATAAATACCCAAAACGTAGTAGTAGCAGTGTCCTTAGATAAAGCAATGGAGAATGGGAAGTAGGGAGTAGGGAATGGGGAATGGAAAATGGGGAATGGGGAATGGGGAAAAGTTTTCCTAATGCCCAATGCCCAATGCCCAATGCCCAATGCCCAATGCCCAATGCCCAATGCCCAATACCCCAATCCCTAAACTTTTTGGAGAGATGGCAATGGTAACTATTAAAAAGAAAGCTACTCACAATCCCTTAGCTGAGTATATTGAACGCCTACAAAAAGGAGATGCATTAGTCCCCGATAGTCCAGAGAATGTCCTGGAAGTTGTTGGTATTCTTAAAAGCTATGGGGTAGTTTTAGATGCTTACTCAAAAAATCTTAACTATATTGCCGAACATCAGTTTTTAGTATTTTTCCCATTTTTTAAATACTTTAATGGAGAGGTTTCTTTTCAGAAATTACTCCGTCACTGGTGGCATGACCGAATTAATTTTGAATATGCCGAATATTGCATGAAAGGCATGATGTGGCATGGTGGCGGCGGATTAGATACGTATTTAGATACATCAGAATTTCAAGAAAGAGCGCAAGCCGTTATTGCCGCAAAATTTAAAAATAATCCCTTGATTCTGGGTATTAACCAACTGTTTCCAGATTTCTTAACAGAACAGTTGCGCGTCTCTGCTTACTACACTGGTTTAGGTCAATTCTGGCGAGTCATGGCTGATATGTTTCTCGACTTATCAGACCGCTACGACCGAGGCGAAATCAAATCGATTCCCCAAGTTGTAGACCACATTAAATCAGGGTTAGTAGCAAATGCATCAAACCCAATTACCTATGCTGTCAAAATTCGAGGTAAGGTCTATGAAATCATTCCCAAAAGTGTTGGTTTGACCTTCTTAGCAGATACAGCAATACCTTATGTAGAAGCAGTATTCTTCCGGGGAACTCCTTTCCACGGCACTGTTTCATACAACGCCCAAGCTTATCAAATCTCCCCAGATCAAAGTCGATTTCAATATGGCGCATTGTATGCCGATCCTTTACCCATCGGCGGCGCTGGTATTCCTCCTACCTTGTTGATGCAAGATATGCGTCATTATCTTCCAGAGTATTTGCACGAAATTTATCGTCGCAGTCTTCGGGGCGAAGATGATTTGCGAGTTCAAATTTGTATGAGTTTCCAAAAATCGATGTTTTGCGTGACGACAGCAACGATTTTGGGACTGATGCCTCATCCTTTAGATACTAAAGATCCAAATGAGCAAAAAGGCAATCGAGTTTATTTAGAGAAGTGGATGAGTCGGTTACAAACTTCGCGGTTGCTGGATGTGAATAAATGACAAATATTGGCAATGCAAAGCGATGAGCAACAGGGCAATATTGAAAAAGCAATTATCGAAGTATCCTCAAAGTATGTCACAGAAAATGGTATGGAAATTTCCGCTTCTGTGATGCTGGCTCTAGCTTACAAAGCATAAGCTAAAACAACTTTTTTGAAATTGCTTGAATCTGATGAATTTAGTAATTGTTGAAGTGTTTTTCCATGACAAAATTTATCAGCTTTTGCCCTCTACGCTCTACCTCTTGCTTTTTGATAACAATAAATCCCTGACTCTCAAAAAAAGGTTTAGCTGTAATACTGGCTTCGGTAAATAACTTTTCCACTCCTAAAGAATGTGCTTTTAATTCAATCTGTTCTAATATTTTCTTACCAACACCTTTCCTTTGAAAATCTTTATGACAATAGAAACGGTCAATATGACCATTAGCCTTTAATTCTCCAAAACCAATAATTTTGTCTTGTTCTTCTGCTACATAAGTAAACTTACTTCCTAAACTTTTAATCCAAACTTCAATATCCATGTTTGCTGGTGCCCAAGCAGCTACTTGTTCTTCTGTATAATCATGAATATTCACCTCATGAATAGTGTCGTAGAACAATTTCATAATTTGTTGGGTATCAGGCATTTCGTATATTCTTACTCTCATAAAGTAATTAACGATCGCTAACTCTAATTAAGAATATTATCAGTGTTGATGAGTGTGAATGTTTCCACAGTGGAGCATATTTGACGGCGCTATTCTCGCTTCATCAGAATAGACTTATGGTATGAATCTAAAGCCCTCACCCTAAATCCCTCTCCCAAGCTTGGGAGAGGGACTTTGAAATTCGCTGACGTTCAAGGTAAATTATTTTAGTACAAAAGTACTATTTGCTGCTAAAATGCCTTACAAGTCAGCTAGCCTTGTTTGAGGTAGTATGCAAAAAATCCAAAACATTGACAAAAAGACCGTTTTGCGTAAAGTTTCGTTGTTGCAGCCTAAATCTGTAACTACTGCGATAGTGCCACTCCGACCCCAAAAGGAAAAAATCATCAGCGAAGGGGAGCGTTTGATTGCACAAGTTGAACGTATCAATCGGATGGCAGGAGAGTTAGAAGCAGCGATATTCGAGTTGAAAGCGATCGCTAACACTCTGAATACTCAAAAAAGCTACCCAGTTCTCAATCAGGAGCCATGCAAAAATATTTGTCAGTATTTTACAGTTAGCGTTCCTTGGGTGAAACGAAAGCCTGATAACTCATTTATTTTGACGACGCGAAGAGTTGATTTATTCCGAGCCGAAAGGGAAGCCACACAGTTAGCACAGCAACTTCGTCAGCAAACCAAAAAAAGATTAGCATCGCAGCCACAGACAAAAAACAAGAATGGGGCTGAGGGTGACACAAAATGCTTGTTCAAAAAGGTGTTAGTCAACAAATCTTAAAATTATCAACATTCAACGGCATCTCACCCTTAAGGTTGTAACAGTTATGCTGATTGAAGTGGCAGAAGGAACTTATTCTTCAAAATTGTTAGATACTACACTGCCATTATTTCTTTGCAACCATAGTTGGTGACAAAGAGACAAAGCCGCCCTAATATTTGCACTTCCGTAAAACCAGAGTGTAACATCAGGGACAATCAATCAGCGCACAGAAGAGGTAAAAAGAAGGTGTTAAAGACACTTTTAGTGATTGCCGTTGGTTTTTTACCGTCCCTGTTTTCCCTGTGGATGATCCGTAGAACCCAGCGATCGCGCTTGCGGATGAGGCAAGCAGCCATGAATTTTCCAGTGATACAGGGACGGCACAACGTCAGACCTGTGGAAAGCGATCGCTATTATTTAGAAGGAGTGGGTTATTTAATTGGCGATATCAGCTGCAAGTTTAATGCTCGATCTGGCTATATCCGCTGTGCTATCAATCCCGAAGGCCCATGTAACGGTTGCCGTCACTACGAACCAAGAGAATTAACTGGTAATGAAAAAAGCACTTAAGATTCCTTACTCAATACTTAACCGACCTAAAATTACACGGATAATTTTCCAGCGATTCATAGCACTAGAACCAGGGAATGATAAAATCATTACTAATTATAATAATTTGTATTTACAAGCACTTTGAATATTTCTCTTTGCATGGTGAAATAAGAATGATTTAATAGAATTCGTGCAAAAGTGTAAATCTGCATTATTTTGTTTGCAGATTATAACCTTTACTATTAACTCTTGCCGAATATCTCATAACTAGATGATTATCTAACGATGAACAACGCGATCGCTCGGACAACAGCATTATTATCAACTTGCGCTTTGCTACTAACAGGCTGTGGTGGTGGCACTACCACAGTCACAAATTCTCCCACTAATACTCCAAATATTACCCCAAATACCACTGCAACCAATACCCCAGCAACAACAGCTACATTATCAGGTGGTATTCCCATCGGTATTGGTGTTGCCCAAACTAGCAATGTGGCATTACTGGGTCAAGAGCAAGTAGCTGGAGCCAAACTTGCCCAGAAGTATTTCAATAGTAAAGGTGGTGTTAATGGCACACCAATTAAATTAGTTTTTCAAGATACTAGCGGTGATGAAGCGGGAGCAATTAACGCTTTTCAAACATTAATTAATAGAGATAAAGTTGTTGGAATTGTAGGACCAACTTTGTCACAGCAAGCCTTTAGTGCCGATCCCATTGGCGAACGAGCAAAAGTACCAATTATTGGGCCATCAAATACTGCTAAAAATATTCCCGAAATTGGTGATTACGTTGCTCGTGTTTCGGCACCAGTTTCAGTTGTTGCACCTAATTCGGTGAAAGCGGCACTTAAGCAAAATCCCCAACTGAAAAAAGTCGCAGTTTTCTATGCCCAAAATGATGCATTTAGCAAGTCAGAAACGGAAATTTTTCAGCAAACAGTTAAGGATCAAGGACTGGAATTGGTAACAGTCCAAAAATTCCAAACCAGTGATACAGATTTTCAAAGTCAAGCGACCAATGCAATTAATCTCAAACCAGATTTGGTGATTATTTCTGGCTTGGCTGCTGATGGTGGTAATTTAGTTAGGCAATTGCGGGAGCTGGGTTATAAAGGCTTAATTGTCGGTGGAAATGGTCTAAATACATCGAATTTATTGCCAGTTTGTAAAGCACTTTGTGATGGAGTATTGATTGCTCAAGCCTACAGTCCAGAACATCCAGGTGAAATTAACGCGGCATTTCGTAAAGCCTATATTGAAGAATATAAAAAAGAACCACCCCAATTTAGCGCTCAAGCTTTTACAGCAGTGCAGGTTTATGTCGAAGCACTCCAATCTTTAGATAAAAAGAGCAAAATAAACAAACTACAGCTACCAGAATTACGGACACAGTTAAACAAACAAATACTTGAAGGATCATACAATACACCATTGGGTGAAATTGGTTTTACTCCCACAGGTGAAGTTGTACAAAAAGATTTTTATGTTGCTCAAATTAAAATGGAAAAAGACGGTAGTCAAGGTAAATTCACATTTCTAAAATAGTTGCTAAATGAATATCAATCTCTTTTTGCAGCAATTATTAAATGGGTTATCCATTGGTAGCGTCTATGCAATTTTTGCCTTGGGATATACCTTGGTTTATTCTATTTTGGGCATTATTAATTTAGCTCATGGCGCAATTTTTACCTTGGGTGCATATTTTACTTATGCACTTATGGGTGGGAACTTTGGATTTAATGGCTTGCTGGCTAATGCAGCCTTGCCGATAAAATTACCATTTGCTATAGCCTTAATTTTAGGAAGCACCTTAGCAGGATTGGTAGGGGTAGTGATGGAACGCGTTGCTTTTCAACCTTTGCGCCGTCAAGGCTCCGATCCTTTGCTAACTGTTGTTTCCAGTTTGGGGGTAGCAGTGGTAATTGTGAATTTAATCCAGTATTTAATAGGTGCGGAAAGTTATACATACCCCGCAAATACTTACGGTAATTTGCCACCTGCGATTAACTTTGGGAGTCCAGAAAACCCAATTCCGATTCGCAGTGTTCAGGTGGTAATTTTTACTGTATCAGTGGTGATTGTGGCAATTCTTACCTATTTTATCAATCGGACTAAATATGGTAAGGCAATGCAAGCGATCGCAGAAGATCCAACCACAGCTAGTTTGTTAGGAATTAATAGCGATCGCTTTATCATCCTAACATTCTTCATCAGCAGTTTTTTAGCAGGATTAGCAGGAACTTTAGTCGCCTCTAGTGTTAGTATTGCAGGGCCATATTTCGGCATTGCTTTTGGTTTGCGGGGTTTAGCGGTAATTGTCTTAGGTGGTTTAGGTAGTATTCCTGGTGCAGTATTGGGAGGTTTGTTAATTGGATTAGTAGAGGCGTTTGTCCCTGCTGATTATTCTGGATATAAAGACGCAGTAGCCTTTGCGATTTTGTTTATCATGCTATTAGTTAGACCCCAAGGTTTGTTAGGGCGGCGGTTTATTCAGAAAGTTTAAAGAGACGTAGCGCCATGAAAACATATACCAAACAAAAGTTAACTTTTGACCAATTTTTAGAACAGTGTCCAGAGTCAGGTTTATATGAACTTGTGGATAGAGAAATTGTAGAAGTGCGTGCAACTAGAAATCATGATGATGTCGCTGAGTTTATATTATTTAGTTTTAATCATGAAATTAAGCAACTAAATCTGAATTACGTAGTGAAAAATACAGCATTACTTAAAACTATAACTGCTAATGGAATAGAGCAAGGGCGCAAGCCTGATGTAAGTGTCATAGATAAAAAGAAATGGCGCTCAAATCGTTCTGCTTATGCTGCACTTGAAGAACCTATCCAGTTAGCTGTAGAGGTGACATCAACTAATTGGGAAGATGACTACATTGATAAATTAGATGAATATCAACGCTTAGGTATTACAGAATATTGGATTGTAGATTATTTGGCAATTGGGCTAAGAGAGTATTTGGGAAATCCAAAAGTTCCGGCTGTATTTGTTTTTCTATTAGATGATGAGGGTAAATACCAATGCACACATTTTGGAGGTTCAGAACAAATTGGATCGCGAACTTTTCCTGAACTGGCGCTGACAGCAGAGCAGATATTAACAGCTTAAGAGTTGATAAAAGCGATACTTTGATTAAGTTTAATCAAAATATATTAAATAAAATGGATGATTTTTTCGCTACTTACGCTTCTTTAATTGTCTCTATGGTATTAGGGGCGTTACTAGGGTTATCGCTTTACTTACCCCTAATGACAGGACAATTGTCTTTAGCTAGTCCAGGATTTTATGCTTTAGGTGGATATATTGCAGCAATTTTATCCACAAAATTTTTTACATCTAGCAGTAGTTTATTTCCAATTCCTTTGTTGTTATTGGAGATGTTAATTGCGGGTGTAATTTCTGGTTTGTTGGGTATCTTAGTGGGAATTCCAGCATTACGGTTGCGAGGAATTTATTTAGCGATCGCAACTATCGCTTTTGTGGAAGTTCTGCGCGTCATTTCCCTCAATTTAGATATTACAGGCGGTGCTGTCGGAATTTTTGGCATTCCTCAACCCTTCCAAACACAACTTGAATATTTATGGATTGCTTTGCCATTACTATTAATTAGTATGGTGTTACTTTATCGTTTAGAACGCATCCGCGTCGGCAGGGCTTTTATCGCTATCCGCGAAGATGAATTAGCTGCGGGTGCAATGGGAATCGATCCAACTTATTACAAAGTTTTGGCGTTTACATTGGGGGCTATGCTTGCAGGGGTTGTAGGTGCAATTAGCGCTCACTTCCTCAATACCTGGAATGCTCGTCAAGGTACTTTTGATGCCAGTATTATATATTTAACTTTTGTTTTAATTGGTGGTTCAAGAACTTTTTTAGGCCCGGTAATTGGAGGTATGGTATTTACAGCTTTACCAGAGATTCTGCGAAGCCTTGCTGATACTGGTGGTTTACCTAATTGGTTAGCACAGTTTTTGCGAGATGGTAGATTAATTATTTTTGGCTTACTAATAGTAATAGGTACAATATTTTTCCCGCAAGGACTAATTACTCCAGATATTTTTCAAAGGAAAAAACGAACCGCAAAGAAGTAATAATAGTTTCAGAAAGTTATTGCGTAAGTCTTATAATCCATAATAATATGCGAAAATGTCACATAGTATTCCAGGAACTAATAACAGCATTGTCTTAGAAGCAAGAGCATTAACTCGCCGCTTTGGTGGTTTAGTGGCGGTCAATAATGTATCTTTTAGTGTAAATCAACATGAGATTTTTGGACTGATTGGCCCTAATGGTGCTGGCAAAACAACACTGTTTAATTTGATTACTGCCTTCATTCCACCTTCTAGCGGGCAATTAATTTATCAAGGTGCAGAAGTTTCTCAACTGCGTCCTCATCAAATTGCGGCTTTAGGTATCGCCCGTACCTTCCAAAATATCCGTTTATTTGGGGAATTATCGGCGTTAGAAAATGTGATAGTTGCTCGACACTTACACACTAAAAGTAATATGATTACAGGAGTTTTGGGATTACCACCAGCACCTCGTGAAGAATTGAAGACTAAACAAAAAGCTTTAGATTTATTAGATTTGGTGGGATTGAGCGATCGCGCTGACGAAAAAGCCAAAAACTTTGCCTACGGCGATCAGCGGCGGCTGGAAATTGCCCGTGCTTTAGCATTACAACCGCAAATTTTACTTCTTGATGAACCAGCAGCGGGGATGAACCCCAACGAAAAGCAGCAATTGAGTGAATTTATCCGTAGTTTACGCGATCGCTTCAATTTGACGATCATTCTTATAGAACACCATGTACCATTAGTTATGGGTTTGTGCGATCGCATTGCGGTATTAGATTTTGGTCAATTAATTGCCTTGGGTGAACCATCTGTAGTCAGGAATGATCCGGCTGTGATTGAAGCTTATTTAGGAAATGATTGAATTTATGTAGCCAAAATACTCACAAATTCGTCTAAAGAACTCACAGCGATCGCGCTATCCATTAAAGTTTCTAATTGTTCCACACTTTCGCTCTCAAGCCTTGCTTCCACTTCATGAGGAATTTCGCCAAAGCGTCGTCGTAATACTCGTACTAACTGCCGTTGTACACCCTGCTGAAGACCTAGCTGAATACCTCTTTGCTCAATTTCCTGATACCAAGGCGATTCTCGCAATACTGCCATATCCCACCTCATGATTTGTTGCACTAAAGGTGTGTCTAACACAAAGCTAGCAAAAAATGCCAGCAATGATTCTAACTCGTTCAACTGTGCATCTGCTCTTAGCGCCTGTAGTGCGCGTTGCACAACTGATACTTCTCCCCCTCCTCGCAGGATTGGCACAAAGGGTAACAAGGATGGTAATGGTTGCTCAAATACTATTTCAGCATCGATTTCCCACAAATTAATTACGCGATAATCTTGGATAGCACGTAATCCCAAAAATTCCTGCTCGTAACTATTGACAATAGTTAAGGTGGATGGAGGCGGTAAAATGTTGATTAATACTGGGTAAGTTGGCAATCGGTAGCGTTCTTGTGCCAAGGCAGCATAAGCTCTCATCCGTAGAGGCATCTGTGCCGTGTAACGCAACTGTAGTTCATTTAATAATAGAAAATCTCCGTGAGTAGCACTGTATGCTTTCACCAACACATCTGTTTCGCGGCTAATCCAGTGAAACTCCGAGCCAAGAATTTCTTTCGCCACGACTTCAGGACGCTGTGTCACCCATTTTACCCATGCATCGGGAGCTAAATTAATTAATCGTTTGCTACCAATATCTGCTACTTTTGCCACAGGACACTTGATATCTTTACCAGTAATTAATGGTACATCATAAAGATTGCGGTATTGTGGCGTTGGTTTGAAGTTTCAGCAATGTCTACGACGGCTACGCCTACGCACTGTTTTAAGAAATGTAGGATTGATGTATCTTAGGTTTTGAATCAACATTTCTGGATATAAACCGCCGATGAAAGCCGATAGTAAGCCAAACTATACAATTTTAGAAGTTCAAGAACTTGATGTTAATTATGGCGGTATCCAAGCTCTAAAAAAGATTAATTTAATTATTCAAAAAGGCGAAGTGGTTACTTTAATTGGTGCTAATGGTGCTGGTAAAACTACCACACTCCGCGCTATATCTAAAGTAGTTAATCCTAAGAGTGGTGTAATTATCTATAATGGACATAATATTAACCGCCGCCAAACTCATGAAGTTGTCCAACTTGGTATCGCTCATTGTCCTGAAGGACGCAGAGTATTAGCGCGGCAAACTGTATTTGATAATTTACTTTTGGGTGCTTATATTCGCTCCAATCAAGCGGAGGTAAAAGCAGATATTCAGCGCCAATTTGAGCTATTTCCCCGCTTATCCCAAAGACGCAATCAACTAGCAGGAACTCTCAGCGGTGGTGAACAACAAATGTTAGCGATCGCACGTGCTGTAATGAGTAAACCACAACTCTTACTTTTAGATGAGCCTAGCTTAGGTTTAGCACCTGCGATCGTCCGGGAAATCTTCTCTATTATTGAAAATCTCCGGGCTACAGGCGTGACTATATTGTTAGTTGAACAAAATGCAAATCTTGCACTACAAATTGCCGATCGTGGTTATGTTCTAGAGGCTGGTTCTATAACTTTAACAGGCGCAGCATCAGAATTAATTAGTGATGAGCGAGTTAAAAAAGCTTATTTAGGGTGATGATTGTTAAAATTTTAAACGATATATGATTTATTGTTGTATATGAAAACTTAGGAAGTACAAGCAGATGGTAAAATCACCAACTAAGCCTCTAACTTTGGAAGAGTTTTTAAAACTATCAGAAACAAAGCCTAGCTTAGAATACATCAACGGTCAAATTATTCAAAAGCCAATGCCACAGGGAAAACATAGTATTCTTCAAGGTGAACTAGTCAGTAATATCAATTCTGTAACCAAACCTCAAAGAATTGCCCTTGCATTTCCAGAATTGCGATGTACTTTTGGCGGGCGTTCAATTGTCCCTGATATAGCTGTGTTTGCTTGGGAACGGATTTTATTAGACGAGCGTGGAGAAGTAGCAAATGTCTTTAAGACATATCCAGACTGGACAATTGAGATTCTTTCGCCCGATCAAAGCCAGACTAAAGTAACTGGAAATATTCTACATTGTTTAAAACATGGTAGTTGCTTCGGTTGGCTGATTGATCCAGATGAGCATTCTGTTTTGGTTTATCCACCAAAGCAGCAACCAGAACTTTTACAAGAAGAACAAGAAATATTACCAGTTCCCGATTTAGTTAGCGATTTTCAATTAACTGTAGGGCAACTATTTGGATGGTTGAAGTTGTAATCAATTGTATAAATTCTTCTCTAGCTTTGCGAATACTAAAGGTAGTAATTTACTAAAGTCAGAGCGAGATAATGGATTTCGTGAATTTAATAAAAACGGGTAATAGTTGGAAATTTGCGACTGAAGCTGATTTAGAAGATTTTGTTTGGGCTAATTTAAAGGAACTTTTCGGATTAATTCCGCTAAAGCGACAATATTATGTTAAAGGTCAAATTTGCGACATTTTAGCATTGAGGGAAGATAAACAGTTAGTGGTGTTGGAATTGAAAAATGCTGAAGATAGATATATTGTTCAGCAGCTAACTCGATATTATGACGCTTTACAGGAAATCAAACCTTTAGAAGACGAAATAGATTATCAGCAACCTATTGGTTTAATAGCAATTAAGCCTAATTTTCATAGAGATAACTTTATAGACAAAAAATATCATCATTTATCTATTGATTTTTTTGAATTCGCAGTTTTACTAGAGGAGTTTAACTATTATTTACAGATAAAAAACTTAGATAATGAGAAAGTTTTAAAAATAGAAATTCCTCATCAGAACAGAGAGAGAAATTCAGATATACCTCCATCTTCTAGAGGGCTGTTGAATCGTCTAGCCAAATGCTCTTATGAACAACAAGAAGAAATATTGAAAATTCGTCAAAAGGTTCTTACCTTTGATAAACGGATGGAAGAAATATCTTCTGTTGTTAGTTTTAAATATGGAAATGGTAATAGCAAAACAAGTAAATTCTGCGCTGAATTTTACTTTGATAGCAAAGGAATACCAATTATATTTTTATGGTTAGGTTTAAAGAATAATAAGAGTGACCGCATAAGTAGAGCAAGAATTTGGACAGATTGGCAAGATAATGCTTTGTTAGAGGGATATGTACCAAGTGGAATTGGTGTAAAGATGAATTTATCCAAAAAGACACTTTCAAATAGAGTAAAAATAATGAATGAAATAGTAGCAAATAAAAATTCAAATTATCGAACAAATAAATATTTTAGTCAATATTCTAAGGATAGAAACAGAATAACTAAGAAACTTAATAACTCAGAGCCTTTAACATACGAGGAGAGGCAATTACTAGAAATTGATGCAAATGAATTTACTCTTGTTATCGGGGGTGGAAGACTTAATACATATAAATTTGAACGCTATGATTCTCTAAATGGATTAGTTGATGTAGCTTTAGAAAAATGGCTAAAAAGGCTATAAGCAAAGTATCACTATCATAATCTTAAACATTTCAGCAGATTATTATAGTCGATGTTGTTTTAGATGCTTGGCTAAAAAGGCTTTAAGAAAAACTACATTGACAGTACTTATAACTTTTCCTAATCATTAGTATTATTAAATATTATTACGATTTTTGTCCTATATTAATATTTGCAGGCCTCCTTGCAGATATCTATATATTTGTTTAGCGGCGAATTCTATTCACCGGAATGATTAAACTTATGAGTCAAATAGTCTGGATAGCAAGACACGCTAACCGCCTCGACTTTGTAAACCCCGATTGGTTTCTCACCGCCGAACGACGCTACGATCCACCGTTGTCTGATGATGGTATGCTTCAGGCACAGCAGTTAGCTAGACGATTGAAAAAAGAAAAGATTGGACATATTTTCGCTTCTCCTTTTCTGCGAACCGTACAAACAGCAAACGCAGTTGCAGAAATGCTCAACTTGCCGATTAAACTCGAAACAGGTTTGAGTGAATGGCTAAACCCAGTTTGGATGACGGAAGAACCTGAAAGACTCTCAACTCCAGCTTTAGCGAAGTTATTCCCCAGAATTGACACCAGCTATACCTCGCGTATCGCCGCCAAATTTCCTGAAACCCACGAAAAAGTGCGAGAACGTTCTGGACAAACTGCTAGATGTTTAGCTACTGAGTTCTTCCCAGAGGATATACTGCTAGTGGCGCATGGTGCATCTGTGTTGGGCGGAGCAATGGGACTAGTGGGGGAAATTGCCAAAACAGAAGTTAAGGCTTCTTTGTGTTCTTTGGTAAAAGTGGTACGCCAGGAACCAGAATGGTTATTGGAACTAACGGGAGATACTTCCCATTTAACCCACATAGAAGAAGTTATTCGATTTGCTTAAACCTCTGATAGAGATTTGCGTTCATGCCTTCTGCTACGTTGGGTATATCCTACAAAAAAAGTAATTAATTCACGAATAAATTCTATGACTTTGTTACTAGCAGGAGACATCGGCGGGACGAAAACTATTCTGCGATTGGTTGAAACATCAGATTCACCAGCTTTACATACTATTTATCAGGAAAGTTACCACAGTGCTGATTTTCCCGATTTAGTACCTATAGTGCAGCAGTTTTTGGTCAAAGCTAATACACCTATACCAGAAAAGGCTTGTTTTGCGATCGCAGGCCCCATTGTCAAAAATACGGCCAAACTAACCAATTTAGTCTGGTTCCTGGATACCGAACGTCTAGAAGAAGAATTGGGTATCCCGCACATTTCTTTGATTAACGACTTCGCCGCCATTGGTTACGGCATTTTAGGTTTACAAAAACAAGACTTGCTGACGTTGCAAGTTGGCAAATCTCAACCTGAAGCCCCGATTGCAATTATTGGCGCTGGTACTGGTTTAGGCCAAGGATTTTTAATTAGACAGGGAAACGACTATCAAGTTTTTTCTTCAGAAGGTGGACACGCTGACTTTGCCCCTCGGAACGAGATGGAGTTTCAACTATTGAAATACCTGCTGGGTAAACATGATATCCAGCGCATTTCTGTAGAACGCGTGGTTTCTGGAATGGGAATTGTGGCAATTTACCAATTTCTGCGCGATCGCAAATTTGCCGCTGAATCACCGGATATTGCCCAAGTCGTCAGAACTTGGGAACAAGAAGCGGGACAAGAAGAGAAAAGTGTCGATCCCGGTGCTGTCATTGGTACGGCTGCACTAGAAAAACGCGATCGCCTTTCGGAACAAACTTTGCAATTATTTATAGAGGCTTACGGTGCAGAAGCCGGCAATCTCGCCCTGAAACTCCTACCTTACGGTGGCTTATACATCGCTGGTGGAATTGCGCCCAAAATCCTGCCCTTAATCCAAAACAGCGGTTTCTTATTAAATTTCACCCAAAAAGGTAGAATGCGCCGCCTCCTCGAAGAGATCCCGGTGTATATTATCCTCAACTCGCAAGTCGGCCTAATTGGTGCTGCTTTATGTGCTGCTAGGTTATAACAGCTGGCATCATCAGTGAGATCAGCATCTCAAAGGGCAAAAAATATGACAGTTAAAAGTCTGTTACCACTAATAGCCGCCACGATAGTCTGTGGTGGCTCTGTTCTTGTGGAAGCGCGTCAACCCAAATCTCCGGTAGCTGTTGTCAAACCAAAGGTTTCTCAACCCGTGCAGCCAAAATGGAAGTTATATACTGCTCCAGATGGACGTTTTACAATTTTGATGCCGGGAAGCCCTAATAGAAATACCGAATCCCAAAAAACTTATATGGGGGAAATTAACCTAGAAATATTTGTCGCTCAACCACCAAAACAGCAAGTAGCATACATAGTTGCTTACAATGATTTTCCTTATAGTTACGGTGAAATGGCTGATCCTCAAGCTGTACTTAATAATGCACGGGATATGGCTTTAAAGACTACGAAAAGCAATTTAATTAGTCAACGAAACATTCGTAGTTACAATAATCATCCCGGCAAAGAAATTCAGTACATCAATTCTGGAGGGAAAATTACTATAAGTAGAATGTATGTTGCCGAAGGAAGACTATATCAAGTAATGGCAATCACTACAAAAAAACAGCAAAAGACATTAGCTAAAACCATTACTGGGTATTTAAATTCTTTCAATGTAGTTTTAAAAAAGTGAGATAAATAAAACTTCTACTATATTAGCCCTGCAATTGATTACAAGGCTAATATAGGGTTTTTGTTACCACAAAAGCTCAAATTATTGAGTCAGATTGCAGCAGCAACATTTGAGGATGGTCAGTACTTTTTTGAGCAACGCATCGTTGAGCAATATATTGGTGACTATATTCAGAATTTGACCAACGTGCCAATGGATGCAGAGGAACTGCAAGTAGAAAGCGAAGCGGCACTGAAAGCAATCGAAGCTCAACATGGACTACTGGCAGAACGGGCACAGGGAATTTTTTCTTTCTCTTATCTGGCCTTTCAAGAATACTTCACAGCCAAGCAAAAGATACGACAGTTCGAGCATTTTATTTGGACTTGAGTCGGACTCCTCACGTAGCTCCTCACTTTGTTCTAGCCAGCAGCCTCGACCAAGGGATGTTTCTGGATGCAGCATTAGATGCTGTTGCTGGAGTGTGCAATTGTTCGCCCATATCCACGCCTGTGGAGATGCTCTCTCGACTATTCTGGGTATTGTTCTGGATGTTGGACTTTATAAATCTCCGCAACAACTTTCTGACCAATTACCCAATTCTCGTAAAAGTCAAGAACGGTTTGGGCTATGGTGTCAGACGAACTATTCAACCTGGGCTGAACAGTTAAAGACAACAGTGATTTATTATCGAAAAATTAACCACCAGTGGGAGTTTAGCCTTGAACAACAGCAAGTGTTACAACATTACTATGATGCTAATCAGTTACGACTCGATTGCCTACATAGCAATTGTGAAGTAACCCCTGCTATCAGGCAAGAAATTAAAGCCACCTTATTATTGCCTCAAAAGGAACTTGAGGACAGGGAATGGGAATAGTTTTGTTGATTAATTCTTTACAGCTATTTTCAGTTCATTGAACCACAGATTTTTGGAGGTAACATACCGCGCAGTTTTTTGAAAAGTTTTTCTACGTTTTATGTCGTAGTTAATCAATTCATTTAGGAAATCAAACAACACGCGCTCATAGTATAAGAACAGAACCTAGTAATTGTAACCATTAAATGGTTCTCTGCTACTTTTTATTTGACCTATCTGGTTGTCTCATCACCTTAAGACTACAGATTTTTCAGATCGCTTTGCCCTTAAAGCCCTAATCGCAGGTCTTATTATGAATTTAATCAATGACTTTTGCTTGGCAGTTGGGATACTCAAAGGTGTACAAGTACTCGTGGTAGACAACGATCGCGATAGTAGAGATTTGTATACTTTTTTACTGGAAGACCTGAGCGCAAATGTGATTACCGCTGGTTCCATAAAAGAAGCTTTAGAAATCCTGAGTTGGTTCACGCCCAACATTATTGTCAGTGAAATTAGGTTTTTAGGTGAAAGTATTTATACATTGCTAAATACATTGAATGCTATAGAGGCAGACAATGGTAAGCATATCCCAATCATTGTGACTTCAACATCTACCACAGGTACTTGTGACCAAATTCCAGATGTAGAGTTTGAAGAATATTTACTTAAGCCATTCAACCTTGACGAGTTTGTTTTTATGATTGTGAATCAAGTACAGGAAAATGTGGCGGAAAATTTTTGCACCGGGCTGCTAGTTGCAAACTAGTAGGTAAAGTTAAGAAAAATCGTAGGTTGGGTTGAACGAAGTAAAATCCAACAAAGCCTTGAGAATGTTGGGTTTCGTTCCTCAACCCAACCTACGCCAGTTGTAGTTTTTAGCCTTAACCCAAGCGTATTGCCTTAAAGACTGGTTTTGTAAAAGTAGACCATCGCTGCGTTAGCCTCCGGCGTAACACACCCTACGAAAATTGTTAGCAAGGATGCAGTTAAAGCTTTGCTGTCAGCTTAGTGCTAGAAAATGAAACTTGTATGATCGTTGTTAAAGTTCCTCTTTCGCAATATTATGAGCGAATTACAGACCCAACTAGCAACCGATACCTGGATAACAGCAAATTGGGATGAATATATCCAAATAATTGAAAATCCTGCCTACGAAAAAGCTAAGGGCTACTACCACAATGGACAGATGAGGATTGAAATGCCGCCACTAGGACATGACCACGCCTGCGACAATACAATTATTGCCTTTGCTGTTAACCTTTTTTGCACAATCAAAGGCATCTCTGCCAAAGGCTTAACTAATTGTACATATCGGAAAACAGGCTTTAAGGAAGCTCAACCTGATGTGTCTTATTATATTGGTGAAAATGCTGATGTCATTCCCTACGGTACTTCTATCATCAATTTAGATATCTATCCACCACCAGATTTAGTTATTGAAGTGGCTAATACCTCACTTGCTGACGATCAAGGTGAAAAACGACTTTTATACGAAGATTTAGGAGTGAAAGAATACTGGATTTTAAATGTCCAGAATGTCCAAGTTATGGCTTTTGCCATTGAAAACCAAGGTAGTAGGCGGATTACAGAATCTCAGGTATTACCAGGATTAGCTATTTCTTTATTAAACGATGCATTACGGCAAACTCGTCAAATAAATCAAAGTCAAGTTGGTGCTTGGTTATTAACCCAATTTCAGCAATAATTACAAACTGCTTTGCGGTAGGGAAAAAGCAAAGGATACAGAGCAACTAAAGCGCGATCGCACTATAGCAATCCTATCTGATTTGTGAGAATTGCCAGCCGTAGATTCCCAGCTTCTCAAAAAAGTCGGGGATCTTGTTTCTCACGAATGGTTCAATATTACACTAATATGCTGTGGCTAAAGTCACCCTTTCAGGTGAAGACATACAGAAATCCGAATGCCTAGTATGAAGGAAGATTAAGCAACTGTGAAGCAAATTATGCGTCTAGTTGTTAGTTAACTCATACAAATTTAATCCCAAAGCTTTAACAACTCCGTACTCTCCACTTGTCCTCTAACTAAAAAATATTCTTATACAGCAAGATTTACAGGTTTCTATAATATGGCTACGTACATAGAAATTCCAGTTATTGGCAAAGTTAAGTATCCATTGCGCTGGCTGATGGGGCTAATGGCGGGGAGTGCTTTGGTCGTGGGTACTATAACAACTTACACCTTGGTAAATCAAGGGACAAACAAAGAAGATATTGCTCAACTAACTGTGCCAGTTGCAGCCCAAAACGTCACGTTGCGGATTACAGCTAGTGGCAAAGTCGTGCCAGTTCAGAGTGTAAATATTAGTCCGAAGAACCCCGGAGTGCTGTCGCAATTATACGTGGAACAAGGCGATCGCATTCAACAAGGGCAAATTCTCGCCCGCATGGATAGCGCTGGTATTGAAGCCCAAAGAAGCCAATACCGTGCTAACTTAGCCCAAAGTCAAGCACAGCTAGCGCAAGCCGTTGCTGGTAGTCGTCCTCAAGAAATCGCTCAAGCTAAGGCGCGATTAGCCCAAGCTCAAGCCCAACTAGCTGCGGCTAAGGCTGGTAATCGTCCTCAAGAGATTGCTCAATCTCAATCACAAGTGGATGCGGCTCAAGCAAGGGTGAATTACACCAGTGAACAGGTAAAGCGTTATCAATACTTATATAAAGAGGGAGCAGAGAGAAAACAATTACTCGACCAAGCCATCAGCGACGACAAAAGTGCTAGAGCTAGTTTAGAAGAAGCGAAAAAACGATTGTCGTTAGTCCAAAGTGGTTCTCGGACTGAGGAAATTGACCAACGCCAAGCCGCTGTTAACGAAGCACGGGCAGCATTGGTACTGTTAGAAGATGGCACCCGTTCTGAAGAAATTGTCCAGCGTCAAGCCGCTGTTGCATCCGCTGAGGCTCAGTTAAAGGGTGTACAAGTGCAGTTGGAAGATACTATTATTCGCGCTCCTCTGTCGGGAATTGTTACCCAAAAGTATGCCGAACCAGGTGCGTTTGTCACACCCACAACTTCTGCATCTACTAGTGCATCGGCAACTTCTAGTTCAATTGTCGCCGTAGCAAGGGGTTTAGAAATATTAGCTCAAGTTCCCGAAGCCGATCTTGGCAGAATAAAACAGGGACAGCAGGTGGAAATTGTCGCCGATGCCTACCCCGATCAAGTTTTTAAAGGTCATGTACGCCTGATTGCTCCAGAAGCAGTGGTGGAACAAGGTGTGACATCCTTCCAGGTGCGGGTTGCTCTTGATACTGGTATAGATCAACTGCGTTCTGGCTTAAATGTGGATCTGACTTTTTTAGGCGATCGCGTTAATAATGCCTTGGTGTTACCAACGGTGTCAATCGTCACCGAAAAGGGTAAAACTGGCGTACTCGTACCCGATGCAAAAAATAAACCCCAGTTCCGCGAAGTTACAGTTGGGGCACAAATTCAAGACCAAACTCAGATTTTAGGGGGAGTTAAAGAAGGCGATCGCATTTTTGTTAACCCACCCAAAGACTACAAAATCGAAAAAGCCAAAGAACAAAATAATTCGTAATTTAAGATATGAATTTTCTCGAAAGCATGAATATGGCGGGGAAAACCCTGCTATCAAATAAGCTGCGTAGCGCCCTCACGATGTTGGGTATAGTTATTGGCAACGCTTCGGTGATTGCCATGATTGGCATTGGCGAAGGTGGGCAAAAGTATGTAAATAAACAGTTGCAGTCATTAGGACCAAATGTGTTATTTGTACTGCCAGGTAATCAAGAAACTCAGCGGATATCCTTTGAAGTACCAAAAACTCTAGTGTTGCAAGATGCGGAAGCGATCGCTTCTCAAGTCCCAACAGTAGTAGGAGTTGCACCAGAGTTAAACAGAAGACAGGTAGTTACATACCGCAACAGAAACACCGATGTCAATATTATTGGCACAACTCCCTCCTTCCTATCTGTGCGGGATTTTGAAACTGCTAAAGGCAGGTTTTTCTCTGAGGTAGACATCAAGCGAAGTAACCAAGTCGTAGTGCTGGGTGGAGATTTGGCAGAAAAACTATTTGGTAATAGTAACCCTGTAGGACAGCAATTGCGAGTTGGAAATACCAGCTTTCAAGTAATTGGGACGTTAATAGCCAAAGGTTCCAGCGTGGGAGCAGATTATGATGATGCTGCCTTAATACCAATTACCACATCAGCAAACCGACTTGTGGGCAAGAATTCTCCTTATGGTATTGCCTTAGATTATCTCGTTGCTGCCGCTCGTGATTCCGAGAGTGTGGATGCAGCCGAATTTCAAATTACTAATTTGCTGCGTCTACGACACAAAATTAATGGTGAAGATGACTTTACTCTTCGCAGCCAAAAAGATGCTTTGCAAACTGTCGGTCAAATTACAGGTGCATTGACAATTATGCTAGCTGCGATCGCAGGTATATCCCTGTTTGTCGGCGGCATTGGCATTATGAATATTATGCTCGTCTCCGTCACCGAACGCACCCAAGAAATCGGATTACGAAAAGCGATCGGTGCAACTGAGCAAGATATTTTGCTACAGTTCATCATTGAGGCAGTGATTGTTTCCGCAGCCGGTGGTTTAGTTGGGACTGCGGTTGGTATCAGTGGCATCCTATTAGTGGGAGCCTTGACTCCTTTAGAAGCGAGTCTTTCTCCTGTAGCAATTACTATGGCAGTTGGTGTCTCTGGGGCTATTGGTTTATTCTTTGGCGTTGTTCCTGCACGTCGCGCTGCTAAACTCGACCCCATTGTGGCTTTGAGAAGTGCTTAGTAGGTATTGAGCCGAGAGACGAGTAAAAACCTGCAAGATGGTCTGGAGAATGTTAATATACATACCTTTCAGAAATTTTTAAGTAAAATTTGCAGGAGAGCGCAAATCTTGGGTTTACGTAAATTTAGCCAAGTTATTTATAAAAACATATAAATAGTTAATTATTAAAAGTTTGATGAAACTGACATAAGAATAGAGACGATTGTATAGAAATAGACCTAGTATCGAAATAGAGGGTAAAAGTCTATACAAATTCCATAGGATATTTTATATTCAGACGTTGTATCATCAATGCCTATTAATGCCACATACATAGTAGGCAATTACTGTCGTGAATACACTTATGGATTGATATAAACATCTCTCTAAAATACAATCCCATTCTTTAAATCTTAGACCGTATCAAAAGTGAAAAGCAAATTTTTCCATTTATCAGCTTCAGTTTTACTAGCTACCGGAATCGGTGGTACATTTGTGGCTGCACCAGCACAGGCAGCTGTATGTAGTACCAGCAACATCTCTCTTGGTGGAGTAGATGCTACAGCTTGTGCAGGCGCATTTTCTGGTAATGACACAGGTGCAGGTAATCCTTTAGAAACTCTTTTGGATGGTGGACTATTTGCCAGTTCTGTCGGTACTGCTGATTGGACACTACTTGCTAAATCTGATGAATCAAACTCTCTGTTTACAGCAGCCAACGGTACTAATATTGGCAGTTGGAGTCTTTCTCAGCCATTAACTAGTAACACTTTTGTAGTAAGTCTGAAGAGCAGCACTAAATACAGTGCCTATCTATTCAAAGATTATGATTGGTCTCAAGGTTTGACAGGAGTTTTCAATACCATTGGTGTTGATTTAAATGGTCGTGGGAATGCAGGGAAAGATTTATCTCATGCTTCCTTATTCGTTTCTAATATCAAGAGTAATCCAGATCCTCAAGCAGTTCCAGAACCAGCTACTTTACTTGGTTTAGGTTTAGTTGCTAGTGGTATGGTAATTTCTCGTCGTCGTAACTCACGCTAATAAGCAGCCAGTAATTTTAATTGGCGCAGAGTATAAAAAACCCGGTTTTTCAAAAAACTGGGTTTCTTAATTTAAGGCATTTTTGAAACCAAATTATGGGCCTTGGTGGTATATGGTATTGAGCCACGGTATGCGTCAATATTGTTCGGTTAAGACAAGAGACGCGATGAATTGCCGTCTCTACAATAATTAGTCTTTCGTCGTGACGGCAATTTATCGCGCCTTTAGCGATCTAGAATTTTCATCAATAAGCTATTTTCAGGTAAATAGACCATGCGGTAGGCCTTGCGCTCCTACGACAGGTGTGGTTCAAATACATGAAAACTGCTGTAATCTTCCTGATTAGGTTGAGTTGGAGAGATGTCTGCTAAATAATTCACTAAATCACTTTAACTGTTGAAATCCAACAGCACCTCAGCTAACTCTTCTAGTTAGAGCGATCGATAAAAGCTTCGATGTGCGATCGCTACAACCCATTGAAGTAATTTTGCTGAAAAACGGGAAGACTATGGTTAATCCCTAATGGGGAAATTTCTATAAAAATCCTGAACAGCAAAATGCTCAAAAAATCTCTACTTAACTGTTTAATTTTACCTTTTTCTCTAGTGCCCTGGCTCTGTGTGGGAACGCTTTTTGATTCCCAAGCCAATGCTTTACCAGGACAAAGTACAGAAGAGGTAGGCACTTGGATTAAAGCACATCCGACACTCCGCCCCAGGAGAGGGGAGCAATTATTTGTGCAAAAGACTGATACTGCTGCACAACGATTCACTTTTCAAGCGTCGGTATTGCCTCCTGGTAGAGTGGAGTTTTCTAAAGACCGTGGCACAATTCGGACTGAGCGCATTACTATGTATGATGCTATTAACGGCATGACATTTGCGCGTCTCCAAGAATCCCTGCGGGTGATTTATGGCTTGGAGATTTATCAAGATTACGATCGCGCCCAAGTCGTGTATCAATATCCCAACCAGAAGGTAGTTAATTCGGCGCGTTTGGCTAAAACTCCGATTCGGGAAGCCTTAAAGGGAGAATTACGAGTAGGCGATCGCTATGTATATTGGGTGGAAGTTGCCCAACCCAAGACGGGCAAAGCTTTTACCGGTCAAATGACCGTTTTACTCAAAACTGATCTAAACAAGTTAGAAAATGAACTGCAAATTCGTTAATAGGCATCTGAGTGCTGAGTGCTGAGTGAGAAGTAAGGAATTATTTTCCTTGCTCCCCTGCTCCCTGGTCACTGAGCGAAGCCGAAGTGCTGCTCCCCTGCTCCCTCATCTCTTCCCCAACTCCATCGGAGCTAAGGTTTGCCATATACCCGAAAAGATACTTTCAGCTGCTAAGGAAATTCGTAGTAAATCTTCTTTGAGTAGTGGTGGCCAATCAACTCCGGCTTTACGCCCTGCGCCAAATAGCTGTTGCGCCTTAATGCTTAACTGATAAAGGGCCAAAGCCAGTTCTCGGTCTAGGCTCTTTGCATCTTTGAGGGCTTCAAACACCACTTTCAATGCCAACAAAATCGAAGTTATCTGACCGGGTACCGGCGGTTTGCCCTGTTTCATACGCGTTAACAGCGCATCTGGGTTTTCCTCGGTTGTGATTGTCTGATCTATGAGGAGTTTCCTAGCTGTTTCGTAATTCATGTAGTCAGTTTAGCGCACATTTTGCTTCAGCAGTAATACTTAATTAAAAAGTCATAAAACGGCTTTCTAGTTATTTATAGCAATCTCTGATGATTTGTGAAATGATAGGCGTGGGGAAAATGATCGGGAATTGACGATGCTCTAGGTTAACCAGATAAACTGAATATAATATCTTTGAAAAATACACCTTACTAGGAATTAGAAGTCAAATGATCTCACCGAATTTACTAGAAATTGAGCGCTCCATCCTTGCCTTGTCTGTGGAAGAACAACTTTGGCTGTTAGAAAGCATTGTTCGACAAATCCGAGAAAGGGAGTATGAAAAAGATAAATCTTCTGATGCTAAAAATCTAGAAGAACAACTGCAATTAACACCTGTTGAGCCAAAAATTCAAACACAAATTGCTGCTATAAATGATGAGTTTGCAATTTCTGAAATTCTCTGATAGGTAGAAATAAAAATTATGAAATCGCCAGACATAAAGAATTAAATATACAAGTTATCAGTGAGCGATCGCTTAAAATTACTGACTGCGATCGCAATCTCTAAATTAATCATTTACATCACAAAAGCAGTTTTATTCAGTAAGAAAAACAAGCTTTTACGTAATCTAGATTGCCAAACTGTTTTCGTTTACACGGAGATGTGGCGATCGCAAATTCCCTTTTAATTTTGTTTCATCTATCTTTACGATTCACCCCCATTATGGTATACCACTGTGGTAAATACGCTTTGATAATGTTGCAGATTATCAGTCAATAGGGACAATCTCGCAAAAGCAAATTTTAACGGTGCTTATTACATTGTTTGAAGTTATGTAGCCTTTTGATTACGGCCTATCAACCACTGCGGTAGACTATGCGTTGATTATGATTCTTTCGCAGAGAAGAACACTCGAAAGGAGCCGTTTTTTCAATGTCTCATACCGTAAAAATCTACGATACCTGCATTGGCTGCACCCAATGCGTCCGCGCTTGCCCTACTGATGTACTTGAGATGGTTCCTTGGGATGGCTGTAAAGCTGCTCAAATTGCCTCTTCACCCCGTACAGAAGACTGCGTGGGCTGTAAGCGTTGCGAAACCGCTTGTCCCACCGACTTTTTGAGCATCCGGGTTTACCTGGGCGCTGAAACAACTCGCAGTATGGGTCTAGCTTACTAAAAAGCTGAGTGCTGAGTGCTGAGTGCTGAGACAAAAAGAAGTTAATCAGAAACACAATTTCTTGATTCTTCACTCGGAACTTGGAACTCGGCACTCAAGTCTTTTAAGTGTCGCAATAGCAAGCACCTTTATGATCGTAGAGTGGACACTGCCCACCTTACGAAATCGCAATTTTAGATTGGGGATATAATCTCTGGGTATCTAAATCCTAGAAGCTGTATTTGTACCGTCAAGTCAAAAGCTGACGGGGAATCCGCTGTAAAAAAAACCTAAAATCTATAACAATACCTAGTGGTAGAGGGAGTAAAATACTCCCTTTTTTCTTTGCAAAACGTCCACTTTATGCTACCTACTATACTGGATTTAATCATCCTGAAAAAAAAGTGGCGTGAAGAATGTGCGGAATTGTTGGATATATAGGCACTCAAGCGGCGACAGACATTTTACTAGCTGGACTGGAAAAACTAGAGTACAGGGGCTACGATTCGGCTGGAATCGCCACTGTTTGGGAAGGTGAGGTAAATTGTGTGCGGGCAAAGGGTAAACTCCATAACCTGCGTTCTAAACTGGAACAAATAGAAACCCCTGCCCAAATTGGTATTGGTCATACACGCTGGGCAACTCATGGTAAACCAGAAGAGTACAACGCCCATCCCCATTTGGATACAGCAAAACGAGTAGCTGTGGTGCAAAATGGCATTATTGAAAACTACCGCGAGTTACGCGAGGAACTCAAAGCAAAAGGACACCAGTTTCTTTCTGAAACCGATACAGAAGTAATTCCCCATTTAATAGCCGAATTTTTAAAGAATCTTCCTCCCTCATCTTCCTCATCTCCTTTCCTAGAAGCAATTCGCCAAGCTGTTAACCACCTAAAAGGGGCATTTGCGATCGCAGTTATTTCTGCTGACTATCCCGATGAATTGATTGTTGTCCGCCAACAAGCACCTTTAGTAATTGGTTTTGGGCAAGGGGAGTTATTTTGTGCCTCTGACACCCCTGCGATCGTTGCCTACACCCGTGCCGTACTACCTCTGGAAAATGGCGAAATTGCCCGCCTCACACCTTTGGGCGTTGAGATTTACAATTTTGCTGGCGACAGGTTGAAAAAACAACCCCGGCTGCTCAACTTCAATCCGGCAATGGTAGAAAAGCAGGGATTCAAACACTTCATGCTCAAAGAAATCCATGAGCAACCAGGGGTAGTAAGAGCGAGTTTAGACGCTTACTTTAATCCAGCCGAATCTACTGAATCGCCAATCAATCTTGGTTTACCTGCGGATTTATACACTGATTTAGAACAAATTCATATTGTCGCCTGTGGTACGAGTTGGCACGCAGCATTAATCGGAAAATATTTACTCGAACAATTAGCAGGAATTTCAACTCAGGTACATTACGCTTCTGAGTATCGCTATGCACCATCGCCTTTGACATCTAATACTTTGATCGTTGGCGTTACCCAATCGGGTGAAACTGCTGATACCCTAGCAGCTTTGACGATGGAAAAAGAACGTCGCCAAGGGAAAGAACCTAAATATCAAGCGCGACTACTGGGGATTACCAATCGCCCAGAAAGCAGCCTTGGTCATCTAGTGCCGCATATTATCAGTACCCTCGCAGGAATTGAAATTGGGGTAGCAGCGACGAAAACTTTTACCGCCCAACTGATGGCGTTTTATGCTTTGGCATTGGATTTAGCAGCCCGTCGTCAGACAGTTTCAAAAGACACATTAGATCAAATTATTAATGGGTTACGGCAGATTCCCAAAGAAATTGAAGCAACTTTAGAAAGTCAAGAACGTTTAACCGAACAGTTAGCCCACGAATTCGCCGAAACCCAAGATTTTATTTTTATAGGCAGAGGAATTAACTTTCCAATTGCTTTAGAAGGCGCGTTGAAATTAAAAGAAATCAGTTATATTCACGCCGAAGGGTATCCAGCTGGAGAGATGAAACACGGCCCGATCGCCCTTTTAGATGCGAAAGTGCCAGTAGTTGCGATCGCAATCCCTGGTAGTGTTTATGAAAAAGTTATTTCTAATGCCCAAGAAGCCAAAGCCAGAGATTCTCGGTTAATTGGCGTGACTCCCGTCAACGATGGCGAAGCTGCGGAAATCTTTAACGATCTTCTTCCCGTCTCTCATGTAGAAGAATTACTTTCTCCGATTCTGACAGTAGTTCCTTTGCAATTATTGGCTTATCACATTGCCGCCCGTCGCGGTTTAGATGTTGACCAGCCAAGAAACCTGGCTAAAAGTGTTACCGTAGAGTAATATTTTTTACAAAATTTTATATTTTTGTGGAGGAATAATTCGGTTAAACAATAAATAATTCGATTCAACAATTCATAAAACGATTGAACAATAACCTCTAAGGGAGTACTATTGTACCAAGTAAAGGTGCGATCGCTTCCAGAGGTTATTTTTATGGTTAGGCGCAGAAGGGAATGGACACAAGCTAAATATGAACGATACATAAAAGAAGGTCGTGGTCGAGGAAGCGGTAAAGACTATAAACCTTGGCTTACAATTCAGGATTTTCCCTCTAAAGGCCGTTCCTCTAGAACTCCTGGTTGGAAAACGAATCGAGTACATCATTTCTTCTCAGACCATGAAAAACGGTTATTTTATTTGTTTGAGTGGTCAGATATAGTCACAGATATAAGAGAGCAGTTTCCTCTAGATAATTTGGATCTAGCCATGAGTATCGCTACAGACATAGGTATAAAGTACCCTATAGATACACAAAGTGGCACTCCTAAAGTTTTAAC
The DNA here is from genome assembly GCF_034530635.1 of Nostoc sp. EspVER01. Lineage (NCBI taxonomy): Bacteria > Bacillati > Cyanobacteriota > Cyanophyceae > Nostocales > Nostocaceae > Nostoc > Nostoc sp. EspVER01. The sequence goes on along the minus strand of NZ_JAVRCS010000014.1, from coordinate 24,465 downwards.
AAGCGACTTCATGCTTACAGTCAATCGCAATGGGAAGCAGATGCAGATTGCCCGGACTGTCAAGCAGTCAACAGAACTGGAGAAAAAGCGAGTTAATGAGAAATTGGAGATAGAAAGACAATATTACTTAGCAAGAGGTATTGACTGGGGAATTATCACAGAAAAAGAAATTTCAAGGCTTTTAGCAGAAAATGTTGAGTGGGTTCATTCCGCTTATAGGCTAGAAGCAAATTCGGAAATGGACACTTCACAACTGCATGAGTTGTCAACAATTTTAAAATCCAAGCTTCAGGAAGAAGATGCAACCATCAATAAAATAACTAATGCTTTAGATGAAGAAATGAATGTAAATTATGGTACATCACTTTATGTATTTAAACATTTAATTGCTAAAAAACAACTCATTGTAAATTTAGTAAAAATAAAATTATCTGCTTGCCCATCAACTAAGGTGATTGAAAAAATAATATTTTAAACCTCCATAGTAGGTAAATAATATGGTTAAAGATTTATTTGTCAATGATTTAATAGAGTGGACTTTAGATACCAACGCTCATGTAGTTGAAAGAATTATTTGGATAGACGAAGGTTATATTATTGCATTCGTTATAGATATTAATGTTACAAAAGGTTTGCCTGAACCTAAGAAAATATCTGAAATTTTAGAAGCCATATCTGAAGGTATTGCTTTGAAACAGCAACAAGATCCTTGGGCAAGAATCGTGAGGGATGAAAATTTAACAGATAGGGAAAAGGAATACAGAGATAAAGCTTGGGAAATAATTTCATCATTAGTTAAAGAAGAACCATCAATATATTATAGGAATTTTAGAGGTTCGCTGGTTAAAAAAATTGTTGAAAAGCATAACTTAGAAAGAGATAAAGACAAATTGGTAGAAAAAACCGTCTATGGATATTTGAGAAGATTTTGGCAGAGGGGGAAAAATATAAACGCTCTTATACCTGATTTTATTAATTCATCAGGGAAGGGCAAAATTCGAGGCCAATCAAGCAAGAAGAGAGGAAGACCAAGAAAATATGCACATGAGCCAGATATTGGTGAAGGTGTCAATGTTACAGAAGAAGATAGAAAGATTTTTAGAATAGCTATAAGTAAATTTTACAATAGCTCAAAAGAGAACTACTTAACAACTGCTTATGAATTAATGGTTAAAAATTATTATAAAGAAGGAATTAGATATGACGAAAATGGTGTCCAAAAATCTATCTTAATTCCGACTGATAAAATACCTACAATTACCCAATTCAAATACTGGTATCAACTTGAGCAGGATGATGTCACAAAAACTTTGACATCTCGAAAAGGAGCCAAGAAGTTTGCTTTAGAGAATAGAGCGATTTTGGGAACATCTAAGATGGAAACTATTGGCCCAGGTTCTCGATATCAAATTGATGCCACGGTTGCTGATGTATATTTAGTATCAAAATATAATCGTGATTGGATAATTGGCAGACCAGTTATTTATGTAATTATTGATGTTTTTAGCCGAATAATCACGGGTATTTATGTTGGTTTAGAAGGCCCATCTTGGACAGGGGCAATGATGGCACTAGCCAATGTAGCGACAGATAAAACCCTATTTTGCCAAGAATACGACATTAATATTACTGAAGATAAATGGCCTTGCAATCAAATGCCAGATGCAATTTTAGGAGATAGGGGAGAATTAGCAGGTATGAAAGTTGAAACATTAATCCCTAATCTTTATATTCGTATTGAAAATGCAGCTTCCTATAGAGCAGATTGGAAAGGGTTAGTAGAAAGACACTTTCGTATAATCCATGAATATGTAAAACCTTTTTTACCTGGTTATATAGATACTGATTTTAGACAAAGAGGCGCAAGAGATTATAGGCTTGATGGCAAACTTGACATAGATCAATTTACTGAAATTATTGTTCGTTTAATTGTTCACCACAACAATAAACCTCTTAAGGAATATGAAAGGGACAAAGCGATGATTGTTGATGATATACCCCCTATACCCAGAGAGTTGTGGAAGTGGGGTATTACGAATCGTTCTGGTAGACTTAGAACTTTTTCTGAAGATATTGTCAAATTGAATTTGATGCCTACTGAAAAAGCAACCATTACCGCTAAAGGCATCAAAATGAGAGGGAAGGAGATGTACTATACCTGTGATAGCGCTGAAAAGAGGCAATGGTTTGAAAAAGCTAGAAGTAATCTCCTTTCTAAGTCAGATAAATCACTGATTGTGTCTTACGATATCAGAAATCCAAACTTCATTTACCTTCCATCAAGTGATGGTAGAGATTTTGAAAAATGTTTTCTTATCGATTCAGAAGGGCGGTATGCTAATAAAAACTTTCATGATATTGAATATTTGCTTGCTTATGAAGAATTGGAAAGACAAAAAAGCCAAGGTAAACAACTACAAGAAAAGGTAGATTTGATAGCTGATATTGAAAGCATAGTAGATAGAGCAGAAAAAATGACCAATTCTGCTCAGGAGCCTAATTTAAGTAAGTCTAAAAAACTCTCTGGAATCAGAGAAAATAGGGCGTTTGAAAAGGCTAAACGGCGAGAGAGCGAAGGATTTGAACTAGCAAATACAGAAAATCAGAACAGTTTTCAGGCTGTAGATAGCAAACTCGAAACTTCTGAACAGCCAGAATCACTACAGCCAAATCATCTGGATCTTCTCAGGAAAAACCGACAGGAGCGTAAACGTGGACAAGAACGCCAGAGTTTCATGAACAAGAGAAGGAGCTAGAAGCTCATTATAGATTTCATTGCATCGAAAGGTTATCTAGGTATTTTGATCCCCAAAATAAAACTGTTGAATTACAGAAGGTAATTTGTGCCTTCATAATGAGTGGCTATCTGGCTCGGAATGTTCTAAAGCCTGAATATGCAAGTCGCTCTAGGCAAATTTATAATGCAATAAAAGACGGAGGAGGTAAAAACTTAGAAAACTACGTTAATCTTCCTACATCTGCTTCCGGTTTAACCTTGATTGGCCCATCAGGAATGGGGAAGTCTACAAATTTTCAAAATATTCTTAATCTTTACCCTCAAGTAATTCTTCACCCTGAGCATAGTGTCTACCAGATAGTTTGGTTGAAGGTTGATTGTCCTCATGCAGGTTCTTTGAAGGGTCTGTGTACTGATATTTTTCTTGCTGTTGACAGGTTGTTGGGTACTAACTACTTCAAAAAATTTGGTTCATCGCGCAACTCTGAAGATTATATGCTTGCTCAAGTTGCTCAGATTGCCCATACTCATCATTTAGGGGTTTTGGTCATAGATGAGATGCAAAATCTTGTTACAGCAAGAAGAAGTAGCTCCGATATGTTGAATTTTTTAGTAAAAATGGACAACACTGTAGGAATTCCAGTAATTCGCGTTGGCACGAATGAGGCTTTTCCCATCCTCCAAGGAAATTTTAGAAATGCTAGGAGAGGAACGGGAGAGGGAAGTGTAATTTGGGACAGAATGGCAAATGATGATGAATGGTATTTTTTCATGGAAGGGATGTGGGACTACCAATGGACAAAAATACCAATTCCTTTCTCAAATGAAATTAACGAAGTTTTCTATAACGAAAGTCAAGGAATTATTGATATTGCCGTCAAACTTTATAAGATGGCTCAATGGAGAGCAATTTCAATAGGTGGGAAAGAAATTATTACTATTAACTTAATTCGACAAGCGGCTAAAGACGGACTATATTTAGTCAAGCCAATGCTAGATGCTATTAGGTCAGGGGACAAAGATTGGATGATTAAGTATAAGGATATTGCTCCTCTTGATACTACAGAATATCAAAATAAATGTCTCTCTAAGCTTGATTCTGACGATTTGAAAGAAATTCAGAGATTAGCTAGAAAGCAGCAGAATCAGCAGAAAGTATCGCCGAAGCTAAATTATGTAATTCTTGAGCTTTTGAAATTGGAAGTAGAAGCTGCTAGAGCAAAGGAATGTGCGGAACAAGTAATTGTTTATAATGATGAAAATGCAGATATTACATCTTTAGTCAATAAAGCATATACTCTTGCTTTGCAAGGAGGGCAATAAAATGGGAACCTTGTTAAGATAAGTAAAAAGAAAGCTAAGTTGAAGCCGATGTACGTAGAAAATGACATTCGACGCACTGTTGAAAATGCACAAAAAGAGAAAAAATCTGCACATGAAGCTTTAACATTGGCAGGTATAATCAAAGATCCAGTAGAAAATTTTATAAATATTTCGCTTCTTGATGCTTAGTTTCTTCCCAACTCTTTATCCAGATGAACTTTTGTATAGTGCTTTGGCTAGATACCACATTCGCAGTGGTAACAGAATTTTTAAGCAAACCGACTTAGAGCTATTCGGTTATAGTTCTCAACAAGTTTGCAAGGTCACTTTAACTAATCACTTAAATTATTTAGTTAAAAACTTGCCTTTACGTTCCCAGCAAACAGTCGGTAATTTACTGCAAAATCATACTTTATACCCTTTTTATGCAACTTTTTTAACACCACAAGAAGTTTGGTTATTAAAAGACTCAATGAGTAAAAAACTTAGTGGTTCTATTTTAGAGCTTGCTAAGGTGGCTAATGGTTCTAGTGGTGAGTCAAAAAAAATTTTAAAATTTTGTCCTGAATGTTTAGAACAAGATACACATCAATATGGTGAGCCTTACTGGCATAGAACACATCAAGTACCTGGCATATTAGTTTGTCCAACTCATGGTGTCTTTTTGTGCAATAGTTCTGTCACAATTGAATCGAAAGGCATACATTATTATGCTGCGAGCTTAGATAATTGTTTAACAGTTACTGGTTTAAAAAGTTTGACAAACCAGGCTTTAAAAACACTCTTCACACTGGCAAATGATATTAACTTGCTGATTCATGGTAATTTTGCCTTTAAAGGCTTGGCTTGGCTTCGCGCTCAGTACCAGCATTACTTAATCAGTAAAGGGCTATTGCAAATTTTTCCTGCTGGGAAGTTTAAATTTGACGAATATGGTTTTTCAAAGCTTATATTTGATTTTTATGGTCAAGAATCTTTAGAAGCTCTCAATCCAAAGTTAACCCAACATCAAGGTAAATATTTCTCCCATTGCTTGCTTGGATGTGACTTAAATCCAGCAATTGACCGGATCACCCATATCTTGATGATAAAATATTTAGCAAATTCTATAGAACTATTTTTCCTATAGCAAAAGTTCACATATACTTTTTAAATATATTTAATATAAAACAATAAAAAGTTACTAAAAATTATCATGTTTGCTTGTCGTTTTAAAGTAATCTCACATTAATCACTAAGGTAGCCTAAGTAATAATTTAGTTGCCTCAAATATCGTGTATCTGCTTAAAGATAGGGTGGGAAAGATGATTATTGATTGCAGGTTACCTACGCAGATTTCTCCAGAGTCACCTTTAAATCTAATAAAGCAAAGAAAGCTTTTAACGTCTGAGTTACCATACATAGATTTAATTTTTAACTTGGTTGGTGAGACAGTACCTGTCGACCACGGCTATGAGCTATTTTCTGCGATCGCCCACTTTGAACCTGAACTTCATAAGTTAAATACAGTTGGAATTCATACTATTGCAGGTATTCCCAAGGAAGGCGTAATTCAGCTAACTAAAAATTCTAGGCTTCGGATTCGGCTACCAGTAGATCAAGTGCGTTTGGTTTATCCGTTAGCAGGTAAGTCGCTGAAAATTGCCAGGCATACAATTCGCTTAGGAATTCCTGAAATTTATTTGCTTGAGCCAGCTGAGAGATTGCGATCGCGTATAGTGATTATCCAGGGTTATCAAGAACCGGAGTCGTTTTTAGCAGCAGCACAGCGTCAGTTAGAACAACTGGGTATCCAGGGGAAAGCCTTTATTACCAAAAATACTGATGGTAGCCCAAAACGTAGAAGTATCAAAATCAAGCGCTTTACTGTTGTGGGTTTTGGGTTAGAAATCATTAATCTCAACGATGAAGATTCGCTAACATTGCTAAGATATGGCATTGGGGGAAAACGTAAGATGGGCTGTGGCGTTTTTGTGCCTGTGAAGAGAAAGGGAAACGCAAGTTAAAGCTGGTTTTAACTACTACCCAATATAAGTTTGAGAGTATTTCCCAGAAATAAATAAGATGTCCGTAGTAGCTAGTGTTGTCAACCCCAAAATTCAGTTAAATTTGGGCGACCCAAGCATAACTTGGATGCATCGTGCTGGCATAGCAGGACTGTGGATGACGCTTAGGCAACTAGAAAAACTATACCCAATACCTGCGGAACGACCTGGTAATTTAACTTGGTTGCTGACTCCTCGCAGCATCAGTATTGAATGGCAAGGGCAGGATTTCGTAGTTTTAGACTGGCTGCTAAAGCAATCCTTTCAGATTAATAAAGAAGGTCTAATTTCGCTGACAGGCTTAAATACGCATTCAATCAATATTGAAACCCAAATTAATATTCACTTGGGAATAACAGGAACGTTTCTCCAACATAACCAGGTTTTTAAATTTGACGGCGGTAAATCCTGGTCATTAATAGTTGATGGTATAGAAATCGATGTCGAGTATAAAAAAGCAGTTTCCTATGCTCATCAACATTTTGCTAAACAACTCTGTGATAAACAAGGTCAATTATTAGGACAATTAATTGGTGTAGCAGGGTGGCTATATCCGGGATCTGTAGTTCGTCATGTCGCTTTTACAAAAGAAACTAGGTTTGAAGAGAAACCACAATTGGCTTTTGCTCTTTTATATGCTCTTGTTGCTTGCCACTATTTTGTTTTGCGATCACATACCAAACCGGAACATACACAATATGCCCTAGTTATACCTGAAGTGGTTGACTTAGAAATTTATGCCCAGGAATACTGGAATTTGAGAAACTTAGATTACAAGGATTTCAATGTATCTAGCTTAGGAGACGCTGCGTTAAGATACCTTACTTACGAAACAATTATAGAATTGGCTATACCCGATCAAGTAAAACGATGCCAAGTAATATTATTTGGAACGGTAGTTTGGTCAAAGCAGCAAAAAACTCGCATAGAAATAGCAGTGGTAGAAGCGACTGAAATAATAGATTTTATCTATAAGCTTAGTCGAATTTATTTTCCAGAGTACCAAATTATTCAGTATAAAAATAAAAATTTTATCATTAGCAATATTGGCCCATTAAATTTTGCAAATTTAGTGCCTCCTAATGACAGGTGCTTGTAAGATTATCTAGAAGACTTGATGGATTAAGATTGTTTAGCCATCGCCGTTCTTTAACATTAGATGTCGTCAGACTTGAGCAGTCGCACATTTCCCATATCAAGGTTGGCTTAAAGTCGTTCTTTAACATTAGATGTCGTCAGACGTTGAGCAGTAGGGCGACGCATTGCGGTTGCTCCAGCCAAAGGAGTTCTTTAACATTAGATGTCGTCAGACGTTGAGCAGCCAATGGATAGAAGCCTCTACCCAGCTAATTGGGAGTTCTTTAACATTAGATATCGTCAGACGTTAAGCAAGATTCTGTTGCTCTTGCCATAACTTATACTTCAATAAACCTCTCTCAACCCTGTTGATGCAAAATTTTTGCACGGATTTGTTCCCATTGCTCAATCTGCTTCTGTAGTTGCAATTTGCGATCGCCCTCAACTGCACAAAGACCAGTAAACAAACCCTGACCGTTCAACTGATCGCTGTAAATAGCAATCAATTCAGCCAGTGCTTTTTTATAGCTTCCATCTCCTCCTCAGTGAAGGAATTTACATCTAGGCAAATCAGTCGTCTGCCAATTCTCTCTACAAGCTCCGACCTGCTTATATCAAAATTGGAAGCGATCGCATCTAATCCTTCAATACCAGTGGGAGTAAGGGCTAGGTTAACCCTTTTCTTCACCTCATCGTACATCTCTGGTACGTCTTTTTGTCCTTTCTGCCCTTTCTTTCCCATTAGTACCCAGCTATTACACACCTCCTAAATCATAGTCAACAGCAAGCACTACAGGTAGATTCTATAAATTGCTCAAAGATATTTAGTTATTGTGTAGTACCTGAATTATTGCTAATATAGGCGTTGTGTAATACCTAAAATTTTGATGATAGAGGACAAAAATCCTCATAATTTTGTTGACTGTGCAGAGAAAGGTGTGGAAGGCGATTGCCACAAACTTGAAACACTTTGGAATTTACAAAAATATTCTTTTCAGGTTTCAACATGAGAAAAAATCTATGCTTGGCTTTTTCCCAGCCCCTTATCCAGATGAAATTTTATACAGTATCTTGGCTCGCTACCACATTAGGAGTGGTAACACAAGTCCAAAAATAACTCTAGGAGAGCTATTTAATTTTCAAGATGTAATAGCTACTGTTGACTTACCTTCTAACCTTAATTCGTTGATTGAGAATCTACAATTTATCTCGAATTATCAAGTAAAAGATTTGATATATAAATATACCCTTTATCCTTTCTACAGTGTTTTTCTGCCACCGAAAAGAGCCAGTCAGGTGATGGAGTCTATGAAAGCAGATTTCGGAGGAGATATTCACACCAGAACCGGAATTATGGCGAGTTCGTTGAAGATGCCGAGGTATCTGCGATTTTGCCCAAAATGTTTGGAAGAAGATTTGCAAAACTATGGGGAGTCCTATTGGCATAGACTACATCAAACACCAGGGGTTCTAGTTTGCCCAGTTCATGGTGTGACTTTGCAAGATAGCACAATTCCTATGCAAGGTTTTAACAGGCATGAATACTATGCTGCAAGCCAAGAAAACTGTCCTGTTGTACCGATACAACAGACTTACAGTCAAGAGACTTTAAAAAAGTTGCGACTGCTGGCTCAAGATATTTCATGGTTGATAAATAATAATCTTTTCTCTAGAGAACTAGAGTGGTTTCAAAGAAAATATATAGCTTTATTGATTGAAAAAGATTTTGCAACGGCAACTGGGCGAGTAAACCAGAAGAGACTACTAGATAATTTCTTATTCTTTTATGGTGCTGAAGTGCTTGAGGCTGTTAACTCGATGGTGAATTACGAAAATGAGCAAAACTGGCTATTCAGCATTGTCAGGAAGCATAGAAAGTCATTCCACCCCATCAGACACCTACTCCTAATTAGATTTCTGACGAATTCTATCGAGGAGTTTTTCAACACGGATTACGAGTATAAGCCTTTTGGTGAAGGCCCTTGGCTATGTCTAAATGCTGCGGTAGACCATTACCTCAAGCCAGTAATAACTAATCTTGTTGTCACTCACTGTTTGGATAATAAAAAGCCATTAGGTATTTTTTCTTGTTCCTGTGGCATGGTTTATTGTAGAACTGGCCCTGATAAAACTGATGAAGACAAGCTACGAATTGGCAAAGTCTTGACTTACGGTCAATTTTGGGAGCAGAAGCTAAAACAACTGGTAGAAATTCAAAGATTAGGTCTACGAGAGACAGCAAGACAGCTCAATGTCGATCCCAGAACAGTAAACCGCTATACTGCCATACTTAAGCTAAAAACTTTTTGGAAATCTTCACAGGAAAATCGGCTAGTAGACTTACAGGAAGTTTTAGATTCAAATCTAAATTTAACCAGCGATCACAAGATAAAATACAGGGAAGCTTGGAAAGCTTTACAAAAGCAGTACCCAGAGGCATCGAAAACTACTCTCAGGGCATTAGCTAAGGCAACCTATATTTGGCTATATAGAAACGATAAAGAGTGGCTCAACAAAAATTCGCCTTCTTTAAAAGTGCCTCTCCCTTGCATCGGTAAAGTTGACTGGGTAGAAAGAGACAAGCAAGTTCTCGAAAAGGTAAAAAATGCTGTGCGATCGCTTCTGAGTGCAGAAAAACCCGCAAGAATAACTATTGGCAAGATAGGCAAAGCTATTGGCTTACTGGCACTACTCGAAAAACATTTGTCAGAAATGCCAGTGACTAAGGTTTATTTAGAATCAGTGACAGAAACTGTAGAAGATTTTCAGATTAGGCGTATTAAGTGGGCAATTCAGCGGCTTGATGATTGCGGAGAAGAAATTCAGCCTTGGAAGGTAATTAGACTTGCTGCGCTACGAGAAAATTGCTCACAGAGAGTAAAAGCAGCTCTAGAAAATGAGCTTTATAAACAACTAGATTAAGTTAATAACGCTTTTTTGATAATACTTCTGTTGATCAAAAGTTCCAAAAAATAAAGAGACGTGAATTTAACACGTCTCTATGTGATGGTAAGAATATTGAGTTCTAAGCTACATCTGCAACCAGTAAGCCGTTGACAGCAACAATCAAAAGCAGTGCTGAATCAGAAGTATCACAGCAGTGTTTTTTATCGCTATTACAGGGTTGTGCTACCCATTTGCTTTCAAGATTCTGGTAAAAAGTTCCCAGAAGTTGGGAACCGTTCCAAACTCGATACAGTTCTCCCAAATCATCTGGTACTGAGTCAATTTCAATTTCTGGTGCTACTGCGTCAGCTAAATGGTCAACATATTCCTCAAACTCTGCTTGAGCCGAGGCTTGGTTGTCAAACTCATCTTGTACAATCATCTGAGTAACCTCATTGATGGGGTTTAACAAAAGGCGATCGCAATCTTTGGACGGAGGGCGATCGCCTTTGCCTTGTTACTATAGTGTAGTTACTTGTTACTACTAAAGCAAGAGCGTTACTACAAAATTTTCAAAATTCGCCACAATTAAGGTAAATAGAGTTATTACAGATTAAAAGTTTTCAGCAGAAAGTAGTATGGCAAAGCGGCAGACAACAAAATTGAGCAATCAGATTATTGTCAGAATGGATGATGAGACAAAGGAAGCTTTTATGAATAAAGCTAAGGCTGAAGGCAAGACAGCCTCAGAATTGATCATGGGATGGATTCGTTCTTACATGGCTGAAGAACTCCAAGGAACTCCAGACTTAGCCAAAATGCAAGCGGACTTGGAGAATCTAAAACAACAAGTTGCTGCACTCCAAAATGAATACTTGGGAAAATTAGCAGCCTGAGAGAAGAGAACGATTCTCTCAGGCTATGGATAGATCAAATTATCAGTTCTGCCCCTAAAAACCCAAAAAACCCGTCAGATGCCTGACGGGTTTAGTTTTGTTAAGGAGATTAACTATGGGAAATTCTACAGTTACTACAAGTAATCAACAAGTAGTAACCAATTTTATGAGTGCGATCGCACTCAAATCCGTTAAACCACAGGACTTTCCCTTACTTTTTTGAGTGTGATGTAATGCTTTACCTCATTACTATCTAACAAGTTTATCTACCTCAACTTTATTCTTGTTCAAATCCCTGATTACTAAATTTGAGAACCCGACAATTCTCGCTGACTGTGCGAATCACGTTCTCTGGCACTCCTTCAGGGACAGTGACCTGAAGTTCTAAGGTGATTTCTACTTCAGCATCTACTAAACTACTGAGGTGTTGAATAACCTCGTCTGCTATCTGTCCTATGTCACGTCTTAGCCGCAATGCGTCCAATTTGACTGAACCATAGAAACGTTTTGGTGGAACTATGACAGTTACTTGGCTATCAGAGGAGCCATTATCTGTTATTACAATGTCAATAGTTTTTTCTTTTTCAGTCTTGTAGCTTCCTGTTTTTTCTTTAACTGATGGTGGAGTTACAGGTTTAGCAGCAGCATCTGCCTCAAACTGGCGTTGCGCTACTTCTGGCTTAACTATCAGATTTTGACTGCTAAGAGTTACGGTAATGTGTTCAGCTGCTTTCAAACCAAGATAACGTCCTTTGGATTCATCCCAGCCTGTGGCATAAGCAAAGTTTTCATTCCACAGTAACGTTGCAACTCCTTCTGCGATCGCTTGTAATAGCACTTGTTGATTTTTGATGCGTGGCAGGTAAAGGTAGTACGCTAAGTACTCCCATAACTTCTTAAGGTCGAGGTGGTTTACATCGCGCCAGAGATAAGGATCGAGGGCTTCTAGGCGCAGGCGGCTGGCGGCATAGTTAGCAATCAAATGTTCTTCATGAACTGCTTTGCGACTTGCTTGCACAATAGGAGAGTCTTGCTTTTGCAATCGGATTTCTTGCCATTCAATCTCTCCTTGGGGGTCGGGTTGCATCGGCACTAACAGCCAGATGTAAGCTTCTTGAATTAAATTTTTTACATCCTTGTCGGTTTGTTGTTGTTTAGTTGTCGCCTGATTGCTTTGAAAAACATCTAAGTTTAAGGCTTCTTTATCTCGAATAATCGAATTCCAGGCGAGGTATTGGCAAACAGATTGTTCTAATAGCTCCAGTTTTGCCTTGTCTGGTGCCAGGAACAGCAACATATTCTTGCAGTACCGAGGACTGGCTCCCTTTTGGTTTAGTATTTCTTCGGCTCTGGTGCGGGCTTGGGTTTCGCTTTCCTTATTTTTATGGGGATGTTGTGGCCCCATGACAACCAGCCTTACGGCCATTTCATCAGGAACATCTGCACAGGAGTCAGGAGCAATATGTACTCCAGCAAACTCACCCCGTTGCTTATCAGCCTTTAATCGGAGAATAATTTCATCCCAAACTTTATCCTGATCCTGTTGGATTTGCTCGGCTCGGTCTTGGGCAAGTCTGGTGACACTAGGCTGAGTTGAGAACCAGTAACGAGTGTTATCGACATAAAGATGTGTGGACTGGTCGGTAAGTCGGCGCAAAGCATCGCCAAAAGTTGCTGCACTTTCCCCTGGTTGAACACACCCTAACTTGATTCGATGATCTTCTACACCGCGATTGGCTGCTCTTAGAGTAGGAGCAGAACCAAGATAAATCGTCCGAGCAACGCGGCGACAGGCAGAGTAACGTCCTAAATTCGGGTTTTGGCGATCGCACGCTAATGGTAGAGAATTATATCCATCTACATCTTTTTCAATAACTGGCACCCAGTTATCTTCGAGGTAGCGAGTCAATTCTGTTTGTACCTGTCCGTCATCCATTGGCACGCTGGCAGGCATGATTAACAAACTCTTGTCCTGTCCTTCCCAAAGTGAATGAATCACCTTTGCCATCAGTCGCAGCACACCGCGCGTACGTTGGAATTTGTCGAGAGTTGACCAGTCATTATAAAGTCGGTCAAACAGTTCTGGATGGATAGGATAGGCATTTTCTAGCCGTCGTTTGTAACTACCTTCTCGGCACTCACTAGGAAACTCCTGAGATTGGTTTTGGTACATTTCTGCAAAGGCACGGATGATGGCATCACGGGCAATAAAGCCACTTTCTTCGGTGATGGGTTGAAACAGTCGCCGCCGCACAATTTCAAAGCTTTCATCGGCAGTTGCTGGTCGCCAAGGAGATTCAACTCTGCCAATAGCATTTTTGAGTCTACTTAAGCTTTATCAGGAATAAGTATAGTACTGAAAAGGTCGGGATAAATAAAACTTAGAGAACGTCGTAGCCAAACATAAAAAAACTCCGATAGGTCAGCGTAACCAATATTATCGTAGTAAGGGGGATCTGTAGAAACAACTATTGACTTTGTGTAAATATCTGATTTAGTAGCATCTATGCGTTGGACAAACCCTTGAGTGCTACAAGGAGAAATTTCAACTACTTTGGCTATCCAATCAATTGCTCCGATAAAGTTCCCACTGGAACTGCTAAATGGATTCACTTCTGCAAAGTCCCAAGTCATAGGAATGGCTTGACGAGCAAAGGTGTTACGGATATTGTCACGCCCTGAATTCCAACTGCAAATAGTTGAACTGTAATCACTCATTCGATCTACTGCGATCGCTAAATAAGTCACCACTGCATCCGCGTAAGCAGTCGCACTCTTACCACCTTCACAAAGAGGTAAACTATCATCTGGTATTTCAAAAGCTACAGCATCAGAAAGTATCTTTTCTCGTGCTTCGCGCACCAAGTCACTGAAAGTGGTTAAGGCCAAAAGTTGACGAGATGAAAATAAATTAGCGTGTTTCGTCATCCCGTAAGCTTGCACTCGAAAACCTAGCGCTTGTTCCGGCAAATATGTTTCAGGTTCCCACTCAAGCTGATCTGTTACAGCAATTTTCTCATGTTCCTCATTCGATGACAAATATACTCGACCACCCTCACCTTCTCCCACAATAGCCATTAATTGAGCGTTCATTCGTCCTGCTTTTCCCTCTGCGCGGATGTGATCAAATTGCACAGGTGTACTACAACAGATACAAATTGTACCCTTGCGACTAACTATTCCATCCGGTGCTTTACCCTTGCCAGAGTTCACTTGAAAACTTACAACAGGCGGTTGCTTGCTATGGTTAATAATTGGTTCTACCCAAGCTTCCTTCCCTTTCTTAGTTGAAAGTTCAAAAGAACGCACTAATGGCATTTGACAACCACAAGCTGGATTAGAACATTTCACAGTCCTAGCCCACAACCAAGCAATCACCGTTGCTTTAGCGTCCCCATACTCCTGTGATAAATTCACCTTGGGATATAAATGTCCAATTCGCTTAAAAGCTTGCTCCCGCATCCATTGCCCGTAATAGCGCACATCTTCAGCTAAACCCTGCGCCCCATACCATGTTTTAGTTTTTAGAGGATTTTTCCGATAATCAGGGTTAACAGGAGGTAAATTTGCAAACTTCGGCGGAATTTCAATCAAAGCTTTAGTAATCAAAACCGCCACAGGATTAATATCACTTCCATGTGCCTCTAACCCCAATCTTTGAGCTTCCAAGGGTATACTGCCCCCACCACAAAAGGGATCATAAATAGGTGGTGCGTGTTTGCTTAAATACTCTGTTACTTCTTCCGGTTGAGTTGGTGGCTTATCACCTCGTTCCCAAGCAAGACAACGGGCAATTTCTCTTTGTGCTTCCTCAACTACACTGTTATTTGTTATGTCATCCCAAGATACTAAACCGCGAACACTTTGGGTTGACTTTCCCCTTGTTTCAACATTTTCAATTCGCCCAATTAAGTCATGTAATCGTTGGCGTTCTTTTTCTTGTTCCTCAACAGTTGGAAATTTGTCAGGATGACTTGAGGGATCATCTACTAAAGATGCAAACAAAACTGCTCGACAAGCTGCCAAAGGTCGCCGCGCCCACCACAAATGTAGCGTAGAAGGGTGCCCATGCCTAATTGATTTTTCTCTAGCAGATTCTTGATTAATTGCTTCCAGTGGTAAAGCGACTTCGATTAGCTTCTTGCGGTAGATCATTCATTTTCCCAGACTTGTATAATTGAAGTCTGTTTTTCTACCAGCAAGCAGCGCAAAATATTCCGAATGAGTGGGTTTACGGAATGATTGCATCAAAGAATTTAGTGAGCTAATTAGTCTTTGTTAATTGCTACTTACTTAACTTAGTTACAGAGCTTCGTCCGGCAATTATAGTCACGATACTCAGCTATATGGTTCAGTGATAATTCGTAGGGTGCATTATCTATTGTAAAGTTATGAAAAACTTTTCAGTTTTGGCAAGTACAAGACGTTGAATATAACGAACAATTCTGATAACATTAACGTTATCAAAAGAGTGCATTTAAGTGAGCGAGTGGAAAATTGAATTTTATCAATCTGCTGACGGTCAATCCCCAGCAAAAGATTGGTTTGATGAACAGGAGGCAAAGGTCAAGGCTAGATTAGGTCGTATTTTCGACCTCTTGCAGGAGCAAGGCACATCTGTAGGGGAGCCTCATGTTAAGCACGTTGAAGACAAGCTTTATGAAATTCGAGCAGAACAAAACACAAATACTTATCGTTTAATCTATTTTGCCTACACTGGCAAGCGATTCATATTACTTCACGGCTTTCAAAAGAAAAGTCCAAAGCTACCTAAAAAAGAGTTGGACTTGGCTAAACAACGGATGAAAGAGTTTGTGAATCAAGAGAAAAATCAGCAGGAGAAAGCTTCTTCTCCAGAAGGTAATAAATCCAAGAAGGGTAAAAAACGATGACTTCTAACACAATTTCTTGGGATTCTATCCGTGATGAGGTTTTAGCAGATCCAGAGGTAAAGGCTGAATACGATGCCTTGGAATCTGAATTCCAGTGTGCAAAACAAGTTATTGCTCTAAGGAAGGCTAGCGGCTTAAATCAACGGGATTTTGCTAAGTTGGTTGGCATTAAACAGCCACAGCTAGCTCGGATTGAATCTGGGAAACAGGTTCCTAAAATTGAAACTCTAGCAAAACTTGCTAGGAGTGCAGGTTACGATGTCGAGATTCGCTTTGTAGCACCCAAAGGAAAGCGATCGCATAAAGTCGAGCCTCTGAGGATTTCTGCTAAAGAGTTAGTTTAGTCGTGTGATTGCTCTCACCAAAAGCATCCCTTTTTACTTGGATAACTAGCTATCCAATAAAGGAGGCAGACTTAAGAGCGATTACTCTGACAAAATTGCGATGTCTACGACGGGCTACGCCTACGCACCAAAAAACAATTAGCAAAATCAAGTAAACCTGTAGTAGTCATTCTAGAGAAAGCTAGAGTTCTGAAATTTTGGCATAGTTGAGCTACCCGACATCATCAGAGAATAATGGCACATCATAAAATTTAAACTTTTGGTCTACTGTAATTATTGTTAAACCTTCTACCAAAGCTTGAGCAATTAACATCCGATCAAAAGGATCTTTATGGTGTAGAGGCAAATCAGCAACCTTTATTCCATGTGCCAATGTCATAGACAAAATCTCAAACCGACTGAAGCGCAAAGCCTCCTCCAAATTACCAGGAGCAATTAACTTTCCTAAAGACTGTTTAATTGAAATTTCCCAAGCACTAATCGCACTAACGAAAATTAAATTTTCAGGATTAATAATTGCCTCTCGTAACCGATCTGACAATTTAGAATCATTTTCTAAAAACCACAACAAAATATGAGTATCTAATAAAAAGCTCACTACTCATCCCCATAAAATGCTGCAATTACTTCTTCTGGAGTCTCATCAAAATCATCAGCAATCTTAACTTTTCCCTGCCAAAAACCCGCAACTCTTGGCTTTAAGGCATGATTTAAATCAGCTTTAGTAACTGTAGGCTCAGGTTGAGTCAAAGGCAAAACTTTTGCCAAAGGGACACCCTGATGAGTTAGGGTAACTTCAACATGATTTTGGATATCTGACAATAAATCAGCTAAATTCTCAGATAAATCAGCAATATCAAAAGTTTTTGGTGACATTTGGCTTATGCCCTACTGATTACCAGCATTATAACCAATAAAATCTACCCTCATTGAAGATAAAATCGAATAGTCTTAGAGGATGAAGAATGATTAAAAAATATGAAATGTAATCGTTAACACGGTAAACAATTATTTTAAAACGGCTCAGTTCCCTGTTGCCACAACTCCACCCAATCATAATTAACACTCGTCACGGCAAAATCTGGTTCTTTATGGAAGGGACAGCGTAAGTAGTGAATAGAACAATTACCTTCCATATCTTCTGCTAAAGGCACTTGCACCAATGCCAAAATGAAATTATCTGGCTTGTTTAGAGCGGTAATAATTTCATTCTTCGTCACTGTCACAGTTTTAGCGCCTGTAATTCGCCCTTTCACCTCAATAAATCGCAACTGTCCCGTTTCTGGAATGCGTGACTCAATATCATAGCCGCACTTTTGGGTACTCACATCAGTTGGTTCGTACCCTAAATTGCGTTCTACTTCCATCACAGCCTTCATTGCTGCCTGTTCTACCCGTTCCGTCTCCCTGGCAAACATCGCTGTTGTTGCCTGTTGTTTGCCTTGCATACGTTGCAGCAAGCCTACCGAAACTACCAACGCGCCCCCAACCACCACAGGCGGTAATGGCGATAATCTACGTTCTTGCTCTAATTCTTCCAAGCGTTGCATTAACCGTGCTTGTAAATCATCAGCTCGCTGACGTGCCTTACCTGAGTTAATTTTGGCATTAGGCTTGCCAGCTTCCTCTTGCATTTTTAGTTCTTCTGCCCGATGATCCCAGTAATTAATTTCCTTGGTTAATCTATCTTTTACTGCTGTCATCGTCTTAGCAATAAGTTCCTCTTTGCGCTGCTTGAGTTCTTGAAGATGTTGGGGAACAAGGTGAGCGATCGCATAACTCTTAGCTTTTGCTTCTAAATCTTCTCGCAACCAAGATTCTTCTAAAACTTTTTCTACAACACCCTTCTCCTCGTCTGTTAGCGGACGGTAATTGAGGTAAGGTGCGTAACCTGCATTGTAGGTATTACCTTCTGGGTTGATTTCTACATATTGCATCCGCCGCGATACTAAACGCCTAGAGCCATTTAAATTTGTCCGCGCGTCTTGTATAGAATGTTCTAAATAAACTAAGGCGCGGGTTCCCTCGCTGGAATCATTTTCATCGATTAATATGGTGCCTTGTTTCAACAAATCCCGGTGTCTTTCTAAAGTCAGATCAATTGTGGCATCCAGTAGAGAATGTCCAGAACAGATGAAAGCAGCTAAGGGTTTACCAGAAATGCTGATCAAATCTTTTTCAAAGCAGACACGTTCGTAACGTAGCAGTAACGGTTCACCTACACCAATTTGCCGCCCTCGATTGCGAATAACTGCCGGGACATGACTGATTTCGTAACGCTGGGGTTCACGTTGACGCAATGTTCCACCTAATTGGGTAAATGCTTCTAGGAAGAAAGAAGCAATAAAATGAGGTTGCAACCGTCGCGCTTCTGCCCTTTCCATTTCTTCCCGAATTTGCTGCACTTTGGCGATATCCATCGAATCCCGTGCCAAAGCCCGTTCTTCTAAAAGTTCGCGTAGTCGCTGTTGGTCGAGCTTATCATGTACGACTTGGTTGAGTCTGTCTCGCACCTCTGGTTGATCGCCATAGCGAATTGCTTCAATCAATAACTCTCGTAATTCCGTCCCTGCGATCGCTTTCCCCAATACATCAAATACTTTACCTCCCAGTGCCTTCTGCTCTGCCTCTATCTTTTTCAATAGCGCTAAATATACATCGCCTTCACGAGTGCCTTTTGCCACTAAATTCCATAAATGACAAACCTCCGTCTGCCCAATCCGGTGAATTCGTCCGAAACGCTGTTCTAGGCGGTTAGGATTCCAAGGTAAATCGTAATTAACCATGAGGTGCGCCCTTTGCAAGTTAATCCCTTCACCCGCAGCATCCGTAGCTATTAAGACTTGTACTTCGATATCTTGGGTAAACGCCTCCTGCATTTTGCGGCGTTCTTCGCGTCCCATTGCGCCATGTATATTTACCACAGCTTCATTACGTCCAATTAGCGTCCGAATCCGATCTGTCAAATAATTTAATGTGTCCCGGTACTCGGTAAAAATCAGGAGTTTGCGCCGATGTCCTTGGGCATTGAACATTTCGGCATCATTTTGCAAGAGATTCGAGAGTTCTTCCCATTTTTTATCTTTACCACTACGTCGCACTCGTAGTGCCAGTTGCTCTAATTCTTCTAAAAGCTTAATTTCTGTTTGTAATTCTGCGATCGTCCGTGATGCTGTAGCTAGATCAACTACTTCCTGTTCTGTTGCTTCTCGTTCTTCACCAGGAATATCCTCTAAATCATCTTCTAAGTCTTCCAGATCCAGAACCTGCTTAAATTCAATGATGATTGCATTACTTCCTCGCCTCAAAACTTCTTCTTGCCTCAGCCGTTTTTGCAACCTTTCCCGACGGCGTAGCAGCGATTGATAGATAGCTTCTGGTGAAGAAGCAAGCCGACGTTGCAAAATAGTCAAAGCAAAGCCAACATTACCCTTGCGTCCTTCATTTTCTAAAGCATCGGCACGATTAAATTCCTCGCGGACGTACTCAGTGACTCGCTTATACAGTACCGCTTCTAAATCCGATAGTTCATATTCTATAGTGCTAGCTTGGCGTTCTGGAAATAGCGGTTTTTCATCAAATTTCAGCAAATCTTCTTTAACCAATCGCCGCATCAAGTCGGAAGTATCGGCTACGTGAACACCATCGCGGAAGCGTCCTTCAAATCTGTCTCCATCCAATAACGCCATAAACAATTGGAAGTCTTCCTCTTTGCCGTTATGTGGTGTCGCTGACATTAATAAAAAATGCCTAGTCAAAGTTGAGAGTAATTTACCAAGTTTGTAGCGTTTCGTCTCTTTAATTTCACCACCAAAAAACGAAGCTGACATTTTATGAGCTTCATCACAAACAATTAAATCCCAGTCTGTCTGCGCTAGCTTTGCTTGTAAATCTTGATTACGGCTGAGTTTGTCCAGTCGCACAATCACCAATGGTATTTCAGCAAAAGCATTTCCAGTTACTGCTGATTCAATGCGATCGTTGGTGAGAATTTCAAAGCGTAAATGAAACTTTTGCGACAATTCATCTTGCCATTGTGGGGCTAAACTGCCGGGACAAATCACAAGGCAACGATGCAAATCACCTCGGATTAGCAATTCCCGCATCAGCAACCCCGCCATAATAGTTTTACCTGCACCTGGGTCATCTGCTAAGAGAAAACGCAGAGGTTGTCTAGTCAACATTTCCCCGTAAACGGCGGTTATTTGGTGTGGTAAAGGTTCGACTAGAGAGGTGTGAACAGCTAGCAAGGGGTCGAAGAGATAAGCTAGACGGATGCGGTGCGCTTCTGATGCCAGACGAAAATTAGCCCCATCAGCAGTAAAACTCCAAGCACCACCAGAGGTGATTATTTCCAAGGTAGGTTCTCTGTCTCGAAAGACTAACTCATTCCCTAGCGTGCCGCTAGCATCTTTGTATGTTAATTCCACAACATCAGAGCCATGCCACTGAGCATCAACGATGGCGACAATACTGTTTGGCAGGATACCTTGTACTTGCGTGCCTTTTGTTAAATCCTCAAGTCTAACCATATTGCGGTGTTTTCCCTTTTGGCAGATGTCAGTGGCAATGTAGATACCAATGTTTTTTGACCGGACATTGCTCCTTATGACCATAAGAGACACTAGGCTGGTTAGTAGCTAGTATATTTACTGTTTTTGGCTATAATAGCTTGACGTTGCTTAATTGAAAAGCTGATTTTAAGCGATCGCTCCATGCTAGTGGCTACAGGTAAAGTGAAATAGAGTGCGATCGCATCCCTCGAAACTCAAGCTGTTGATTCAGGCTTTGTACTTGGAATGCGATCGCCATTGAGTCTTGTAGTAAATAGTTCCAAACCCTTACATGGTTTGCTTTTGAGATATTGTACAACTTTTTTATTTATCAATATGAATGACGAATTTTGGGAAAATTATACAACTTTATTTTTATAAGTCGCGTGAATGCCAACGGTAATATAGGGGTTAAAAACTGTAAAATTGTACAACTTTTTTATACTTCTACAACTGTTGTAGGTGGATATGCAAGCATCTACAGGAGTTTTTATGGCTAGAAGCAAGCAAGATTGGACGCAGATTAAAACAATTCGCAATTCGCAATTATGTTTTGTGACGGGGATTGAAACCCCGACACAAAACACGCTGCTTATGAGTTGCTCTTTACTTAAACCCTCAAAGTTCATTAAAGAGGCGATCGCTTGATGGACAAGTAGGGCGATCGCGCAATTGGGTAAAAAGCTACGATTGAGTTACTGTGCCTACTAGAGATAATGATCGCTATCTCTACAATTTCTGCATTGCATCAACTCAAAGAAGAATAGAGGCACAATCATTACCTAACTAGCTACATTCACCCTAAATGATTAGGGTAGTAAGAAGTGACCGTCTAAGGGGTAATGGTCGGAGAGATCCATCGTGCCATCAGAAGTCTGAAACGTGAAAGTTTTGGGTACAGTTACAGAGGTAGGGGTGATACCTCGTGTGAACATATAATCCAAGCGCTGCCTGACTTTATTCTTGGCATCATTGGGCGCAAAATACTTAATCAGCTTGTTATGAACTGCGTCACAGGTGTAACCTAGATCGGGTGCAGCGTTGGGATTCAGGGTACGATACGAGTCAAACATTTGACTCTGCTTCAATATGCCACATAGGAATTCGTATTCTTTCGTAGAAGTGCCTGATTCATTCTCCCCTGTGATGTTCAGGTCGCCAAGTAGAATTACAGGTATAGAGCGATCTGCGGCACTACTAATGCTGCTGTGCAACTGATTAATGTTCTGTTTTCTGGCTTCAATAGCATCATTGTTGTCGTCTGCTTGGGTATGTGTATGGACAATTAGAAGTTTTTGCGAATCAATCTTGGCAGTAGCCATAAGAAAGCCTTTCTGACTCTTGGAGTCGCTACCGGAAAGTTTATTGTATTTAGTGAACGAAACATTGGAGAGAGGAAATCGACTGAGTAGGAGCAGACCAGAACCCATTTCCAATGGATTTTCGTTTTTATCCCATGCAGAATATTCCAGTTGAGACTTCAAACCAGAAATAATTTTATTCTTTGAATCATTAGCCCATACTTCACTAAAACCGACGATATCTGGATTGAGCTTCTGTACTTCAGTAATTATGCTGTCTAGTCGTCTAGAATCTTCGTATTCTTGGAGTGGAACATCTCCACTTACTTTGTTTAGCAACTTTGTTACTAAATTAAGATTCCCAACTACTGTGCCTAAGAAAAGATGAACGTTGTAGCTTAAAAAATGTAAGGTATTGCTAGTCATGTTCCATCTACATGACCTTGACATTCTATTGATTTATCTGAGTAGTTAAATTTTGTTGCCCATTTTTGGTTATCATTTGGAATACTAGAAGTCCATCCGTGTTCCACCAGATCCTGCATATCTTTTTCGCGAGTTCCGTTCCACCAATGGTCTTTTTCTCGTATTTCCACTATAAACTTGTTTTTTGAGAAAGCATAGGGTGTATCCCATCCAATGAATACATCTAGGTTTACATTTTCTATTTGGTAGACTAGGTATCCAGAAGAGCCTCTTCCACCAGACGAACTATGAGCGTGTAGTATAGCACTACATTGCCCATTCCATATTGCTGTATCGAAGCCGTCATACCATCTTCCGTGCCAACTGTTCTCATGCAACTTTTTTAACTTTTGACCAGTTGCATTAAAGATACAGATCTTTGTTGAAATACCATTTCCGTAATTATTCTTCAGTCCATTTACAGTTTTAACTGCTTCTTCTATGAATTGACCTTGAGATACTTGGCTTACACCCTCTTTAGCTAGGTACTCATAGAATTTTTCCGGGTTTTTCTCTAGTTCCTCTTTATATGTTACTTTTATCGTTTCGTCAGTGATAGTTTTTCCTACAAGCATGATGTTACTCTCCGATAAGAATGTTGTTTAATGACTTCTCTGCTTAAGACGTATTGCAAGAGATATTTCTGAATCTTTAGTGCTAAAAGATAGATTCTTTCAGGAAATTGAAAATTGGGAAAACAATACCAAGGAGGAGAGCGGGACATCGCATAAGCACAAGCACAAATTCTCCCGCAACTTTCCCCACTTGATGCTGTTTTTGCCTCCACAGCACCACCTCAACCCACCGACAACCATCACTCTTTACTTGCAACTTCCCCCCAGAAGTCGCCGCAACCATCACCCACTCAGACTGCTGCACATCACGCACTTCCTCCTGCGCTTCCTCATTCCCAACAATCTCCACTTCCTCCACCGCAACTGCAAGTACCGTCTCCCCTGCTCTCGCTTCAACTCCCCCATTCCCCTCGGACATTTCCCCTATTTCCGACTCCGTTGCAGTCGGTGGAACAGATTTATCCCTATCCGTCCTCTCCTCCCCGATAAAATATCCCCTCAACTCCTCTTGCAAAATCTTCCGCGCCTGGGAAATCCGCTTGCAGACATTCTGATAGGAAATATCTTGTTGTTGGGCTATCTCTAGATAAGAAAGTTCTTGATAAAAGTGCAGAATAAACGTCTCGCGCAGCCTCGTTAGTAAGTTATCAATAGCACGGCGAATCACAATCCTTCTCTCGCTATTCTCCACTGCACTTTCTGGCGTATTCTCAAAATCAACCAGTCCTTGCTCTTCACCAAATGCGTAACCTTCTATATCCTCAACTCTATTCGCCCCCCGACTGCGTTCTCGATGAATATCCACGCAGAGATTACGAGTCAGCGTCATTAACCAAGCTTTAAAATTAGCAATTTCCCCCGCATACTTTTGCGCTTTCTCCCAAGCTTTCAGCATTGCCCGACTGAGCGCATCTTCAGCATCGATTGGGTTTCCTCCCATCCACTTGACGCAGCAACGATAAAGACAATCTCGATACTGTTGCCATTGCTGCCAGAAAATTGACCCTATATCTATAGCAATATTTTTCTGTTTTGACATGGTAAATGCTTGAAAAGCATATTTCATAGTTCTTAGTGTCCAGCAGAGAATTTTACTTATTAGCAGTCTGTGTCTGATAACAGACTCGCTTTAACTCTTTGAAGTCCATATCATGCTTCGTCTCCCATACTCTTGTCAGTCGGAAAAGTCAAATCTGTAAAGTCAAAAAAAGTCCGATCGTTGCACAGGGCGAAGGCACGGCATCTGGAAAACCTCTCTCTAAATCTCTCTCCTAAAAGGAGAGAGACTTTGAATTTTCCCCCTTCCCGCGTCGGGAAGGCAGGGTGGATTAATTGTCGAGAGAGAAAATATAACATAGAAGGATGATTCCT